>SKON01000181.1 GCA_007120035.1 Myxococcales bacterium | reverse complement strand
TCGTAGATATTGCAGACGAAGCTCACCGTGGGGTGTTTGGTGAAGGGGTCAATCCGGGCCGTGGTGTAGTCGGGGCGGACCTGCATGTCCGAGGCGTGGATGGGCTGCCAGCCTCGCAGGGAGCTGCCGTCGAAGCCGAGGCCTTCGTCGAAGAGGTCGGCGTCGAGGCGGTGAGCCGGGATGGTTAGATGCTGCCAGGTCCCCAAAAAGTCGAGGAACTTCAGATCCACCATCCGAGCTTCGTTCTGGATGGCAAAGTCGAGGGCGTCTTGTACGGAGTTCAGCGATGTCATGGGTGTCTCCAGCCGTTGGGCATTGGGGTGTGGTGAGTCCAAAGGTCAGGTCAAAGATTCAAGAAAGGGCATCGGGGCCGGACTCGCCGGTCCTGATGCGCAGGGCTTCATCAACAGGGAGGACGAAGATCTTTCCGTCGCCCACGTGTCCGGTGCGGGCGGCGTCGGTGATGGTCTCTAAGGTGAGGTGGACCATGTCATCGGGGACGACGATCTCAAGTTTCACGCGAGGGACGAAGTCGACGATGTACTCGGCGCCGGGATAGACGGGGGCTTTTCCACCACCTCTTCCAAAGCCCTTGACCTCGGAGGTGGTCATGCCGTGGATGCCGATCTCGGCGAGCCGGTCTTTGACGTCGTCGAGCTTGAAGGGCTTGATGATGGCTTCGATCTTCTTCATCGGTTCCGATCCGGTCGCGTGAAAAGGGGAAGGTTTACGCGGGGTCCGATATGGCAACTCTATATCGGAGGAGATCAGTAATTTCCACCTTCGCAATCGGCCCGAGGTGGCAAGGTCTGGGAAGAGACGCTCGGAAATGCGCACGACGTCTGACGCGTCGCGTCAAGAGGGGGGGCGACGAGGAGCTTCGATCGCGGCGCAAAGAGACTCTGGAGGAGAGCGGATGCGATCGGATCTTGATTGCCAGGACGGGGTGAAGACGTTCAGCCCGACCAAGAAGGAGGTACTTGAGGTTCGTGATGAAGGAGATCCGATGAGTTCGAAGTTATTGGAGGACGCCCACTTTGCGCTGAAACGAGCCGCGGAGCTGGTGAAGATCAACGCCGATACCGAGGAGAAGCTGAAGCGGCCGGAGTTGAGCGTGAAGTTCTCCGTGCCCGTGCGGATGGATGACGGGCAGCTGCGGACCTTCGGGGGGTACCGGGTCCGATACGACACCACGTTAGGCCCGGGGAAGGGGGGAATTCGGTACCACCCCAAGGTGGACGTCGATCACCTCCAGACGCTGGCGTTCTGGATGACCTTCAAATGCGCTCTCTTGAATCTGCCCTACGGAGGGGCCAAGGGTGGGGTGCAGGTCAACCCGAAGGAACTGTCGCGGATGGAGTTGGAGCGGTTGAGCCGATCCTATGTGAATCAGGTGGCCGATTTCATTGGTCCCGATCTCGACGTTCCTGCGCCGGATATGTACACCAACGAGTTGATCATGGGGTGGATGGCCAACCAGTACTCTCTGATCAGTCGGGAGCATCGGCCGGCGGTGATCACGGGGAAGCCCCTGGCGCTCGGGGGCTCGGCGTTGCGAGAACGGGCGACGGCCACGGGGGCGTTCTTCGTGATCGACGAGATGTTGAAGGGTCGGGATCGAAGGCCGGAAGACACGACGGTGGCCGTGCAGGGGTTCGGAAACGCCGGGGCCGAGGTGGCGACCCAGTTGATGGAGGCCGGGTTTCGGGTGGTCGCCGTGAGCGACTCCCAGGGAGCGCTCTACTCGGAGACCGGACTGAACGTGAAGAAGCTCCGTCAGTTCAAGGAGCAGAACGGTGGGACCAGCGTGTACCACGCCGCTCAGGTGGCGGACTGCGAGACCGTGAAAGGGGCTCAGATCAGCAATGCCGAGCTCTTAACCTTAGACGTGGATCTTTTGGTGCCGGCGGCCTTGGAGAACCAGATCACCGAGGAAAACGCCGAGGATGTGCGGGCCGATGTGATCTTCGAGGTGGCAAACGGGCCGGTGACCTCGGCGGCCCAGGAGCTTTTGGTTGAGCGAGACGTAGAGGTGGTCCCCGGGATTCTGGTCAACGCCGGGGGCGTCACCGTGAGCTACTTCGAGTGGATTCAAAACCGGCGAGGAGAGCGGTGGAGGGAGGAGAAGGTCCGGGATCGACTGGAGGAGCGGATGCGAGGGGCCACCGAAGAGGTGAGGGCCACCGCCGACGAGCATCAGGTGGACCTGACGACGGCGGCCTACGTGGTGGCCTTGGCAAGGATCGATGAGGCGATCGAGGCGCAGGGGACTCGGGAGTACTACCAGGGATAGGGCCGAGAGGGGCAAGCCTTGCGCTCTTCGAGACCCGTCGGTATCGTCATCTTCGTCGCCCCGGGGCGAGATGACCTGCATGTGAGTAATCGTCCATGAGTTCTGAAGAAACCACGTCACCGAGCACCTCCGACCTGATCGACGCCGTGCACCACGAGCACGAGCACCTCCGTCGTCTCTTCAAGGATCTGGCCGGCAGCTTCCAATCCCTGGCCCGGGGAGAGATGAAGCGGGAAGAGCGACAGGAGATGGTGACGGGAGCCGCCGAAGATCTGGAGGTTGCCCTGGAGGATATGCTGGAGCACTTCAACCAGGAAGAGGAGGTGTTCTTTGTGGTGTTGGAGGAGCGGTTCCCAGAGATGAAGGACGAGATCCACGGTCTGATCAAAGGGCATGAAACGATGAGCCAGCGGGCGAGGTGGCTCCACGAGCAATTGACCCGGCCCATCGACGAGATGGAGCGAAATGTAGATGTGGTCCTGGACGTGGTGCAATCCTTGGCCCGTCTGGTGGAGGAGCATACCCGGGATGAGACGGCGTTCTTGGACTCCGTGTTGAATAAGGTGCCCTCTGAGGAGCGGCGCCAATGGTTGGAGAAGATGCGTGAGATCTGACACCGGTGGGATGGAAGAAATCGTGATCGAGGTGCCTCGGGAAGAGGAGGCTCCTCGGTTGGCCCGGTTGTTTCAGGAAGATATGCAAGACCTGGGGGTGGAGACAGATCTCGACGACCTGGAGGGCGTAGCCCGGGAGGTGATCCGTGGTACTCGGGGGCCCGATCCAGACTGTCTGTGCTTCGTGGCCCGGCTCAGCGAAGGGGGAGAGGCTGTGGGGGTGGTGGTGGCGAATTTCAACTGGTCTCTGAAGTTTGCTGGCCGATCCCTGTGGATCGAGGAGCTCTACGTGACCCCTGTGGCCCGGCGCCGAGGGCTGGGGCGAATCCTGGTGGAGGAGGTCTTGGAATGGGCCGAGGGCAACGGGATTCGAGGGGTCGACCTGGAGGCCTATCGAGGAAATACGCCGGCGTCGATCTTATACCGGAGCATCGGGTTTCATCGGCTGGGGCGAGAACGGTTTTACTACCGCCTGGACGAGTCGGAGTATCTGCCCTGATGGATGGAGTGCGGCGCGCTCTTGACTTGTGGAAGGGGGGGTTCTAGCTTTCGGCTACCTGAAGCCGCGGAATTTCCGCGAGGTGTCCCCAGCTACGAGGCGCGTCGACTATGGCACTGCAATTTTCGGAAGAGGCAGAGGCAGAATTTCAAGAGCTTTTGACCCGGTATCCGAATACACTGGCGGCGATGCTGCCGGCCCTCTTCATCGCTCAACGGGAGTTCGGTTGGGTGTCCGTGGAGGTGATGGATTATGTGGCCGAGCGGCTCGATGTGCATCCCACCCGGGTGCTGAACGCGGCGACGTT
Organism: Myxococcales bacterium; assembly: GCA_007120035.1. GTDB lineage: Bacteria > Myxococcota_A > Bradymonadia > Bradymonadales > Bradymonadaceae > SKON01. Next base: position 31,718 of record SKON01000181.1, on the reverse strand, counting down.
CTACACGATGTTCAATAAGCAGCCCGTGGGGAAGTGCCATATTCAGGTGTGCACCACCCTGACCTGCGCGATCCGGGGGGCCTACGAGCTGATCGATCACCTGGAGGAGAAGCTCGGGGTGCGGCTGGGGGAGACCAGCGCCGACGGCCACTACACTCTGACGGAGGCCGAGTGTTTGGCTTCCTGCGGGACGGCTCCGATGTTCCAGGTGACGTACTCCGATGGGGAGATCGAGTACTTCGAGAACCTCAGCCCCGACCGGGTTGATGAGGTCCTGGAGGAGCTGAACGCCAAGCTGAAGGACCTCCCCAACCCCCGGGAAATGCACTGACCGTACCCACCGACAAGTAGCCCCCTTCTTTAGACGGGAAATCAGTATGACCGACGAGAAGCCGAAGGAAGAGACCCAGGAGGTCTCCGAAGAGGAGCCCACCGCCGAGGAGCCAGAGAAGAAACCACTGCCGAAGCCGGGGGCCGCCCGGGCCAAGGCGCCGAAGGTCGCACCGAAGAAGGAAGAGAAGTATCTCTCCCGGCTCTTCGAGGTGGAGAATGGACACGATCTCGACGTCTACGAGAAGCACGGAGGCTATCAGGCGCTGCGCAAGGCGATGAAGATGTCCGGCGAGGAGATCATCGAGGAGGTCAAGAAGTCCAATCTCCGAGGCCGCGGAGGGGCCGGATTCCCGTGCGGGATCAAGTGGAGCTTCTTGCCGAAAGAGAGCGATGTCCCCAAGTATCTGGTGATCAACGCCGACGAAGGGGAGCCGGGGACCTTCAAGGACCGATATCTGATGGTCTTGGACCCTCATCGACACATCGAGGGATGCATCATCGCGGCCTGGGCGTTGGGGATCCGGTACTGCTATATCTTCGTTCGTGGGGAGATGCAGTTCGCCATCCGGCGACTGGAGAAGGCGATCAAGCAGTGCTACGAGAAGGGGTACCTGGGTAAGAATATCCTGGGTTCGGGGTTCGACTTCGATATTTACGTCCACCCCGGAGCGGGGGCCTACATCTGTGGTGAGGAGACGGGGCTGATCGAGGGGCTGGAAGGCAAGAGCGGCCAGCCTCGGATGAAGCCGCCGTTCCCGGCGGTGGTCGGGGTGTTCCAGGCGCCGACGATCGTGAACAACGTGGAGACGATCTCGTCGATCCCGTTCATCATCGAGAACGGCGGGGAGTGGTTCGCCGAAATGGGGATCGAGAAGAACGGCGGCCCCAAGCTCTATGGTCTGTCGGGCCCGATCCAGCGACCGGGGGTGTACGAGGCCCCGTCGGGGATCACCGTCGGGGAGCTCTTGGAGCGGTACGGCGGCGGGATGCTGCCGGGCCATGATCTGAAAGCCTACATCCCGGGAGGGTCGTCGTGCGCGGTGTTGACCCCGGACAAGCTGGACGCCGAGATGGGGTTTGAGACGATGCGGGAGGCGGGGAGCTCCATGGGGACGGCGTGTATCACCTTCATGGACACCGACACCTGCATGGTGCGGGTGGCGGCCCGGCTGGCGCATTTCTACCATCACGAGTCCTGCGGGCAGTGCACGCCTTGTCGAGAGGGAACGGGGTGGGCAGCGAAGGTCCTGGATCAGATCGAGGCCGGGACGGGTCGCCGAGAGGACTTGGACCTGCTCCTGGACATGTGTGACAACATCCAGGGCAATACGATCTGCGCTCTGGGCGACTCGATCGCGATCCCGGTGCGGAGCTACATTCAGGTGTTCACCGAGGAGTTCGAGGAACACATCACTCGTCGCGGATGCTGGTTCCCGGCGTGGTCCCGGCGTCAGCGACAGGCCCGCAGCGACGCGGCGTGAAGGTGGTGAGCGGGGCCGGGTTCGCCCTTTGACCTGCCGCGGAAAGTGCGCTATCAGACAACCGCCCGAAGGAGTCCCGGTTTTTCTTCCCGGAGCCAGGGTTTACAAGGCGCGTCTCGACGTCGAATCTTCGCCGCCACGGACGCCATAATGGAGTGGATGGAATGGGTGTAGAGCCCCTATTTTTCTGGATATTCGCCATCGGCGCGATCGTCACCAGCCTGTCTGTGGTGGTGGTTCGAAATCCGCTGTATTGCGCGTTAGCCCTGGTGGTGGACTTCTTCTTCTTCGCCGGACTCTACGTCCTGCTCTCGGCGCACTTTTTGGCCGTGGTGCAGGTGCTGGTGTACGGCGGGGCCATCATGGTGCTCTTCCTCTTCATCATCATGCTCTTGAATTTGAGGGGAGACGAGCTGGGACAGATGAGGTTCCAGCTCCACACGGCGCTGGCGATCACCGCCGGGGTGGTGCTCTTTTTTATCGCCGGTGGTGCGATCTTGTCGGCCACAGCGCCGATGGATGGAGAGCCGCCGGTGGAAGGCACCCTGGTGGTGCAGGACGATGGCTCCGAGGTGCGAGTGCAGGAGGTCCGGACGAGTATCCCCGGGCTCTACCTGGCGCTCGATGAGCAGACACTGGAAGAGAAGTACCTGGAGCAGATCGCGTCCTGGGAGCGAGGGACGTCGCGGCCGTCAGACGGGAAGTATCCGCGGTTCAACCCGGAGCGGACCTTCGAGGTGCCGCCGTCGATGCAGTTTGACCCGGAGGCGGCCTCAGTGGTGCCCGGGCGTTCCGGGCTCTACGGGACGTTCCAGCCGATCAGCGCGTTGCTGGTCAATCGATTCGTCGTCCCCTTCGAGCTGACAGCGCTCTTGTTGCTGGCAGCGATCATCGGAGCGGTGATCATCGCCAAACGTCGGGTCACCTAGCCCAAAGCCGGTCACGATGATGGAGTTGTGGTATGTCCTGGGAACCAACGCTGGCACATTATCTGATCCTCTCCGCGGCGGTCTTTACGATCGGCATGGTGGGGGTGTTGGTGCGTCGAAACGCGATCATCCTCTTTATGAGCATCGAGCTGATGCTGAACTCGGTGAACCTGAGCTTCATCGCGTTTGCCCGGTATCGAGTGGATCTGGACGGTCATATCTTCGCGTTCTTCATCATGGCGGTGGCGGCGGCCGAGGCGGCCGTGGCTCTGGCGATCGTGCTCCACGTGTTCCGGCACAAGCGGGGCATAGAGGTCGATGAGATGCAGGAGCTGAAGCATTAGAGGCGCCCGGCACTAGGAAGTCGGGAGTAACGGGTAGCCAACCCCTGTCGAATGGACCAGGCGACGATGGAAGCACTTTACGCCGAACAATTTTACTTTCTGGGCCTGATCGTGTTGGCCCCCCTGCTGGGGGCGATCATCAACGGGCTCTTCGGGTCGAAGCTGCCCAAACGGGTGGTGGACTGGGTGGCCTGCGGCGCGATGGCGATGTCCTTCGCGTTCGCTCTGATCAGCGTGCAGGCGCTGATCAACAACATGACGGTGAGCCCCGACGGGGAGCGAAGCTGGGGGATGCTGACATACACGGCCTACCAGTGGATCTTCTCCGGGAGTCTGGAGGCGGAGATCGCCTTCCTCCTGGATCCGCTGTCGGCGGTGATGGTGCTGGTGGTCACCGGGGTGGGGCTGCTGATCCACATCTACTCGGCGGGCTACATGGCCGAGGACGAGTCGAAGTGGCGGTACTTCGCGTACCTGAACCTCTTCGCGTTCGCGATGTTGATGTTGGTGCTGGGCAAGAACATGCTGGTCACCTTCATCGGCTGGGAAGGGGTGGGGGTGTGCTCCTACCTGCTGATCGGGTTCTGGTTCGGTGACGACGAGAAAGCGGCGGCGGGCCAGAAGGCGTTTTTGGTCAACCGGGTGGGGGACTTCTGCTTCATCCTGGGGATGTTCCTGGTCTTCTACACGGCGGGAACCTGGGACTACGTGGCGCTGGCGGAGATGTCGACCACGGCGGCGACGGCGGCGACGCTTCTGCCCATCGCCCTGCCGGCGGGGCTGCTGATCTTTTTGGGCTGCACCGGAAAGAGCGCGCAGATTCCGCTCTACGTGTGGCTCCCGGACGCCATGGCCGGTCCCACCCCGGTGAGTGCCCTGATTCACGCGGCGACGATGGTGACCGCCGGGGTGTTCCTGATCTGCCGGATGAACTGGCTCTTCACGTTGGATCATCGCCTGATGGCGACGATCGCGATTGTGGGTGCCCTGACAGCGTTCTTCGCGGCGACGATCGCCCTGGTCCAGACAGATATCAAACGGGTGCTGGCCTACTCAACGGTGAGCCAGCTGGGCTTTATGTTCATGGCCGTGGGGATGGGGGCCTTCGTGGCGGCCATCTTCCACCTGATGACCCACGCGTTCTTCAAGGCCCTGCTCTTCCTGGGGGCTGGAAGCGTGATCCATGGGATGCATCACGAGCAGGACATGCGGAAGATGGGGGGGCTGCGCAAGTTGATGCCCTATACGTGGGCGACCTTCCTGGTGGCGACGATCGCCATCGCCGGGGTGCCCTTCTTCTCGGGTTTCTTCTCGAAAGATCTGATCTTGTGGGGAGCGATCTCCAACGCTCACGTCCTCACCGTGGATGGGGCGATGGGGATGATCACCATGGAGCACTTTACGTCGGCGCTGGTGCCGGCGGCGGCGGGCGGTGAAGCCCTGGATATCGGCCGGTGGGCGATCGTGAACTGGGTGGTGTTCCTCCTGGGGATCATGACAGCCTTCTTGACGGCCTTCTACATGTTCCGGTGCTACTTCATGACCTTCCATGGAGAGTGTCGGGCCGACGAGGAGACGAAGGCTCATATCCATGAGTCGCCGCCGTCGATGTTGGTGCCCCTGGTGGTGCTCGCGTTCCTGTCCTTCGTGGGCGGGTACGTGGGGATCCCGCACTTCATCACGACTCATATGCCCGAGGGTCCGCAGTTCTGGTCGCTCTTGTTGGAGAATTGGCTGGCCGAGGTCTTCCTGGTCTCCGACGCCTACCGGGTGGTGGGCCGATTTGGGGCGAGCCCTTACGGTCTGGAGACGCTGGTGGCGGTGGTGAGCATCGCGATCGCCGGGGCCGGGATCGGGCTGGCGTATCTGATGTACGTGAAGAGCCCGGAGCTTCCGGCCCGGGTGAAGGAGCGGGCCGGCAAACTGTACGACCTGCTGTGGAACAAGTACTTCGTCGACGAGGGGTACGACACGGCCTTTGTGCGGTCCACGCTGAAGCTCGGGGAGGTGAGCTACTGGTTTGATCGGTACATCATCGCCGGGCTCTTGGTGGGAGGCACGGCGTTCATGACCAAGAACTTCGGGCAGGTCCTGCGACATCTGCAGGGCGGCAACGTGCAGCGATACGCGACGTACATCCTGATCGGGACGGTGTTGATCCTCTTCGCCATCCTTGGTGGTGCGACGGGGAGCTAATCTGCAGTCAGCGGAGTCCGCGGGCAGTTTAAGACACGGAATAGAGTGACCATGGTAGAGTTTTCGAGCATATTCAGCGCCCTGGCAGCGCAGCCCCTCCTGGCTCAGATCGGAATGGTGAGCGAGGCCGAGGGGTCGATGCCATGGCTGACGCTGACGACCTTCGCCCCGCTGGTGGGGATCTTGCTGCTCCTCTTCATCCCGAAAGAGCAGATCAACGTCCTGCGCAACGTGGCCCTGATCGCATCGCTGGGGACCTTCGCGTTGAGCGTGGGGATCATGGTGAACTTCAACCCCGCCGTAGCAGCGGCCGCCGGGGACGCGTTCACCTTCCAGATGGTGGAGCATATCGACTGGATCCCGGAGGTGGGGATCAGCTACGCCATGGGGGTCGACGGGATCAGCTTATGGCTGGTGATGTTGACCACGTTCTTGATGCCCATCGCGATCTGGTCGACCTATGGGGCGATCAAAGAGAACGTCAAAGAGTACATGGTGTTCCTACTCCTTCTGGAGGTGGGGCTGGTGGGGGCGATGCTGGCCATCGACCTCTTCCTCTTCTTCATCTTTTGGGAGGTCGTCCTGGTTCCGATGTACTTTATCATCGTGATCTGGGGTGGGGCGGAGCGGCTGAAGGCGGGCCTTACGTTCTTTATCTACACCATGACGGGCTCGCTCTTGATGCTGACGGCCATGGTCTATGTGTACTTTCAGGTGGGGGCCGACACGGGGGTGTATTCGTTCCTCTACGCGGACATGCTGGGTGCGGAGCTGACCTATGAGCAGCAGTTCTGGCTCTTCGCGGCGTTCGCGCTCTCCTTTGCGATCAAGGTGCCCCTCTTCCCGTTTCACACCTGGCTGCCGCTGGCCCACGTGCAGGCGCCGACGGCGGGGAGTGTGTTGCTGGCAGCGGTGATGCTGAAGCTCGGGACCTACGGGATGGTCCGGCTGGCGTTCCCGCTCTTCCCAGATGCGTTCGTGGTGTACGCGCCGTTCATCGCCGTGCTGGCGGTGATCGGGATCGTGTATGGGGCGGTGCTGGCGTTGATCCAGACGGACGTAAAGAAGCTGGTGGCCTACAGCTCGGTGAGTCACCTGGGGTTCTGCGTCTTAGGTCTGGTGGCCATGACCCCCCAGGGGTTGGCCGGAGGCATCTACGTGATGCTCGCCCACGGGATCGCCACGGGGGGGCTCTTCCTCTGCGTGGGGATGTTGTACGAGCGGCGGCATAGCAAGAGGATCGCCGACTTTGGCGGGGTGGCCAAGGTGATGCCCGTGTTCGCCGTAATGTTCGCGGTGATCATGCTGGGTTCGGCAGGGCTGCCGGGGCTGAACGGGTTCGTGGGTGAGTTCTTGAGCTTGATGGGAGCGGCGAAGAGCCACTTCCTGAGCTTCGGGGAGTACAACTTCTTCCTGGCTGACGCCGAGAGCGCGTTCGCGCTGGGGACGACGACGACGGTGCCCACCGAGGCCGGGACGAGCTCCGGCCCGGAGCTGACGGCGTTCATCATGGCGGCTATCGGCGCTCTCGGGGTGATCCTGGGAGCGGCGTACCTGATCTGGATGTTCAGGCGGGTGATGTTCGGGGAGGTCCGGTACGAAGAGGTGCGGATGATGCCCCGGCTGACGGCCCGAGAGATCGGGGTGCTGGTGCCCATCGTGGTGATGACCATCTTCATGGGGGTCTATCCGAAGTTCTTCATGAGCCGGATGGACCCGTCGATTCATCAGTTTTTGAGCTACATGGACGTGAAGGTGACCGAGGCTGTGGAGGCCGCGGCGGCCGACGAAGATCGGCGGAACGTGTACGGACAGGTGGTCGTGGAGCCCCCCAACGAGGAGTGGGTGCCACAGGGTTCGATGGTGGACCTGGCCCGAGAGCGGCGTCAACAACGGTAGTCACTTCTGTAGAAGACGGATTCGAAGATCATGCAACTTCTGTCGACACTGACAACGCTCGGGCTGCTGACCCCTCCGGAAGGGGCGGAGTTGGTCGCCCTGGTGCCCGGGGCCATCGTCACGCTGGTGGCCGTGGTGTTCATCCTCCTCGATGTCTTCCACAACAAGGGCACGTCCCGGGAGTATCAGGCTTATTTCGCGGCCATCGGCCTGGTGCTGACGGCGGCCAGCTGCTGGTACCTTTGGGACATGGGCCTGGAGCGGCCGGTGTTCTTCGGGATGCTCTATCTGGATCGGTACTCGCTCTTCTTCTCGGGGCTGGCCTGCGCGTCGGCGGCGTTGATGATCCTGGCTTCGCCGGCGTTTTTGCGTAGTCATCAGATGGATCGAGGGGAGTACTATCTCCTGATCCTGATCAGCGTGGCGGGGATGATCTTCATGGTCCAGGCCGCGGACCTGTTGACCATGTTCATCGCCTTTGAGGTGATGTCGATCCCGCTCTATGTGCTGGCGTCGTTCTTGCGGAAGGACTCTCGGAGCGCCGAGGCGGGGATGAAGTACTTCATCCTGGGGGCGTTCTCGGCGGCGTTGATGCTCTACGGGATCGCGTTGATCTACGGGGCGACGGGGACGACGAACCTGGAGTATATCCGGGAGAATCTGTTCTTTTTGTCCGCGGCCGGCGCGAGCCACGGGGCCTTCGGGATGGTGATGATCGGGGTGCTCCTGATCCTGAGCGGTCTGGCGTTCAAGGTGGCGGCGTTCCCGTTCCATATCTGGGCGCCCGACGTGTACACCGGGAGCCCGACGCCGTCGGTGGGCTTTATGGCCACCGCCGTGAAGGTGGTGGGATTCGCGACGATGATCCGGGTGTTCTCGGTGGCCTTCCCGCTGGAGGTGTTGCGGGGTGGGTTCTTCGGGTGGGGTTGGATCGACGTGGCGTTCGTGTTCGCCATCGGGTCGATGCTCCTGGGGAACCTGGTGGCTGTGACCCAGGACAACGTGAAGCGGATGCTGGCGTACTACGGGATCGCTCACGCCGGGTACCTGTCGATCGGTTTCGTAGCGGCGAACTCGCACCCGAGCTTCTTCCTGCATAATGACGCGATCCTGTACTCCCTGACGGCCTACACGGTGGCGCTGGTGGGGGCCTTCGGAGTGCTCTCGTACTTCGGGCGTCGGGGAGAGGCGGTGGAGACCTATGCCGATCTCGGGCAGCTGGGGATCAAGTATCCGAAGATGGGCATGATCATGACCATCTGCGTCTTGTCGTTGGCCGGCGTGCCGCCGACGGGAGGGTTTTTGGCGAAGTTCTACATCTTTCGGACCGGCGTGGACGTGGGGGTGCAGACGGGAGAGATGGCGTTCATCTACATGGTGATCGTGGGTGTGATCGGCAGCGTGATCGGGGCCTACTACTACTTGAAGGTGATCGTCTACATGTACATGAAGCCGGCGCTGCGGGAGGTTCGTCCGCTGGCGACGAAGGGCAAGCTGTGGGCGCTGGGTGCGTGCGCGGCGGCGACGTTGTACCTGGGCGTGTTCCCGGCGAAGCCCATCGACGTGTGTCGGTCGGCGATCATGAGCATGAGCGGGGTGCCGGCGGAGGTGCAGGCCACCATCGATCGAGGCCAGATGGAGCTCGATCGGCGGCTTCAGGTCGACGAAGACTGACCGAAGAGGCGGAGGAGTCCGTCGAGGGTGGAGAGGTCGTCGGGATCGACGTCATAGAGGTCCAGGGAGATGTCCAGGGCCTCTTCGACGTGTCCGATGAGCTGGAGGAGGCCGATGCTGTCGACGACGCCGGTCCTCAGGAGATCTGTGGAGCCGTCGACGTCGGTGGCCAGGAGTTCCAAGAGGAGGTCTCGGAGATCGTCGCGATCATGGACCATGGGGAGCACTCTGCCGAGGAGGGGCGATGTGTCGGAGCAGGGCGGTGGAGTTCTCCCGGAGGAGGTCCAGGCCCTCTCGGGCGAAGTGGAGGGCCCGGCAGGACTGGACCTGGCCGGTGGCCAGGGGGGTGGTGGCGATCTGGCCGCGGTCGTGGAGGCGATGAGCGATAGGGGAGACGTGGACTTTATGGCCACGCTTGCGGGCGTAATGGCGAGCGGTGCGGATCTCTTCGGTGGAGCCGTCGCGGACGAGGCCTTCGAAGGTCATCCAGTACCGGTAGGGGACGCCCTGGCGTTCCTCGAGGAGGTGGACCAGCGAGAGGGCCTCGAAGGAGCATCCCAGCAGGAGGAGGTAGGCATCGAGGTAGAGGAGGGACTCGAAGCTGCTCCCGGGGCCGTAGGCGCTCTCGGTGCGGCGGTCGCAGATCTTGGCGGCCATGGGGCCGAGGGCAGCGATGGACTGGATGGGGTGGGGGGATCGCCACGCGGAGGGGTGGCGGCGGAGCTCCTCAGCGAGGACGCCCATTCCCGAGGAGGGCGTCTGCTGGCGGTCGAAGGGCTCGCCGTCGCAGAAGGTGAAGGTGAAGGTGGGGACGACCAGGGTGACGTCGGGTCCCAGGATCTCCCGCAGCGATGAGAGGAGCACTGATGGGAGGTCCCGCAGGGGGACGCCGCGCATGGGGCCCAGGCCGATCAGTGAGGAGTGGACCATGACGACGGCGTCGTCGGGGATCCGGTGGGGCAGAAGGGCGGTGGCCAGTTCGGCGGTGTCGAAGGTGTTCATGGGCGGGCCTCGGCAGTGTTCAGGAGGTCCAGGAGGGCGGAGCGGTCGATCTTGCCGCTGGTGTTTCGGGGCATGGCGTCGACGGCGATGACTCGGCGGGGGACCATGTAGTCGGGGAGGAGGTCTCGGCACCGATTCAGGAGGGCCGGTAGGTCCAGAGAGTCACCGTCGTCGGTGACCACGAAGGCCAGGATCTCGGTGATGCCGTCGCGAGGTCGGGCCACGGAGACGGCCAGCTCGTGGCCACAGGCTTGCCGGAGAGCGAAGTCGACCTCCGAGAGCTCGACCCGGTGGCCGGCGACCTGGATCTGATCGTCGAGGCGGCCCAGGAAGTGGAGGCATCCGGTGTGGTCGATCACCACGCGGTCTCCCGTGCGGTACCACCGGTGGGGCCCGTCGGTGAGGAAGGACTCCTCGGTGCGGCGGGCGTCGTTGAGGTAGCCGGCGGTGACCTGTGGTCCAGAGAGGAGGAGCTCCCCCGGGGTGCCCTGAAAGCAGGGATCGCCGTCGGGGTCGACGACGAGGACGCACTGGTCCGGGAAGGGCCGTCCGATGGGGGTCAGCCCTCCGGGGGGAGGGGCGGCCCGATCCTGGCCGAGGCGAAAGGCCGTGCAGGCGATGGTGGCCTCCGTGGGGCCGTAGAGGTTGTCCACGGTGGAGTGCGGGGCAGCGATCGCCCACTGGCGAGCGGTCTTCAGCGGGAGGGCCTCCCCGCAGAAGAGGCTCGCCCGCAGGGAGGGGAAGGCGCCGACGGAGAGCTGGCCGAAGCGGGCCATGGTCATCGCCGTGGTGGGCACAGAGAACCAGTGAGTCAGCTCCCGTTCTCGGATGAACCGGCCGGGCAAGAGGCGGGCCTGAGGCGGCAGGGGGTGGAGGCTCGCCCCCCGCGACCAGGTGACGAAGAGGTCGTGGACGGAGAGATCGAAGGCCAGCCGGAAGGTCTGGGAGGCCCGGTCCTCGGGGGTGAGGTCGTAGCGGGAGAGCGCCACCTGCAGGTAGGCGCAGGCGTTGCCGTGGCTCACGGGAACGGCCTTGGGTTCTCCGGTGCTCCCCGAGGTAAAGAGGAGGTAGGCGATGTCTGACGGGGCCACTGTGGGGGCTGTCAGGCCTGTCGTGGGCTGGGCGGCGAGGTCTGTGGCGTCGAGGTAGGAGTGGCCCGGGGCGGCGATCTTTCGGCGGGCTTCGGAGATCTCCGGGGTGATCACGATCCGGGGGGCGTCGACGAGTTCGAGCAGGGCCTTGGCTTCGGTGACGGCGTCGGGCCCCACGAGGAGGACCGTCGCCTGGGACCGAAGGAGGATCTGGGCGGCCCGTGCGGCGGGAAAGCCCGGGTGGATGGGGACGTAGGCGGCGCCGGCCATCAGGGCCCCGAGGATCCCCCCGTAGGCGGTGAGGCTGCACTCGGAGAGGATCGCGACTCGGCCCGGGGTGGGGGACTCGGTGGCGATGAGATGAGCGATGGCGCTGGCGAACCGGGAGAGCTCCCCGCAGGTGAACGCCTGGTCTCCCAGGAAGAGCGCCGGACGGGACTCGTAGTCTTGAAAGGAGCGGGCCACGCCTTCGAGGAGTGAGTCCATCGGTTCCCCCGGAATCTCGCGAAGTTGGGCAGGTCAGGGGCCTCGGAGTCCCGAGGCACCCTTCAAACATGGGCAGCCCGGCGGGGAAGTCCAGCACCTCCCGGGCGCGGTGGGCAGGGCTCCGCAGGGGTCATGACCCCGCTCCGCCTGAGATGGTCTCCACATAGTCGGCTACCTGAACACCAACCCGGTGCGGAGTTCAACGGTGCCGGAACGAATCCAGACATGGGTCGGAACGACTCCGGTCTCCGATACATCTAAGGTAGAGCGGGGCCCAGGCCCCAGCGGAGCCCTGCCCACTACAGCCCCTGGCTTCAGCTGGGGGTGGACCGTGGGAGCCCTGAACAATGCTTGGATTTGATCCGTCGCCGACCCCGACGGTCCGATCTCCTTCACCGGCCTTCCCCGACGCCTCGATCACTTCCGCCGCCAACCCCGACGTTTCGGAACCGCGCCCGTACCTCCCCTGCGGTCTTGTCCTGTCCGGGCCCGGTGGGGTATCCTCCGACCAGACGTAGAGCCCCAACACCTGACGCCTTTCTGGAGCGAGTCGATGAGCGATTTCATCACCTGTTCGTCCTGTGGAGCCGAGAACCCGGCTGACTTTTCCTTCTGTGAGAGCTGCGGTGCGCCGCTGGAAGCGGAGGTGGAGCCCCCGGAAGAGGTAGCGAGCCTGGAAGAGGCGAGCCTGGAGGCCGCGGGGTTCGAAGATCAGGGGGCGTTCGACGGTGATGCTGAGTTCGATGCCTCCGAGGAGGAGGAGAGCTTCGACGCGGCTGGGTTTGAGGGCGACGCCGAGCTCGGGGAGAACACGGAGTTCGATGGCGACCCGGAGTTTGACGGAGACGCTCAGTTCAGTGGGGATACGGACTTCGACGAGGACGAGGACGAGGGGTTCGACGCGGACGCGGGTTTCGACGCGGACGCGGAGTTTGAGGGCGGGGAGGAATTTAATAGCGAGTCGGACTTCGGTGACGATGCAGACCACGACGAGTTCGAAGAACCGGAGCCGCCGGAGGCCGAACCGGAGCCGGCGACGCCTCGCCTGGAGCCACAGCGGTCCACCGAGCCCTATCGACTGACGGCGGAGCCCTTGCCGGTGCCGGGAGGATACGAAGAACCCCCGGTGGTGATGGTGTTTCAAGACCGCGAAATGCTGGGGTCGGTGTCCCTGGCCGAGGAGACGATGGTGGTGGGGGCGGCCGGTGATGAGGCCACGGCGGATCTCGCCCTGGAAGGGCCGGGGATCGCGGCCGAGCAGGTGATCCTCTTTCAACAGAATAAGAACACCACCCTCTATGTGGTCTCGGCGGCGACGACGCAGCTCAACGATGAGATCTTGAGCATCGGCGACCAGCGGTCCCTGAGCGACGGGGACGTGATCATTCTGGGAGAGCACACGGGCCTGCGAGTCCAGATTCAGTAAGGGGACTCTTCGACCAGTACCTCCCGGGCCTTGCAGCCGTCGGAGGTGCTGACGATGCCCTCCTGCTCCATGATCTCCACCATCCGGGCGGCCCGGTTGTAGCCGACCCGGAGCTTGCGCTGGAGCATGGAGATGGAGGCCCGGTTGCGGTCTACGACGAGGCGGACGGCGTCTTCGTAGAACTCGTCTTTCTCCATCTCGGGGAGGCCGCCGTCGTCTTCGTCGTGCTCTTCGGTGAGGATCTCGTCGTTGTAGGCGGGCTCGCCCTGGTCGCGGAGGAAGTCGACGATCTGGTCGATCTCCTTTTCGGAGACGTAGGCGCCGTGGGTCCGCTGGAGGAAGCTGGTGCCGGGAGGAACGAAGAGCATATCGCCGTTCCCGAGGAGGTTCTCGGCGCCGTTGGCGTCGAGGACGACCCGGCTGTCGGTCTTGCTGGTGACCCGCAGAGCCAGACGGGTGGGGAAGTTGGCCTTGATCAGACCGGTGATCACGTCCGTAGAGGGGCGCTGGGTGGCGAGAATCAAGTGGATACCGGCGGCCCGGGCCTTCTGTGCGAGCCGGGCCACGGCGGTCTCCACGTCCTTGGAGGCGGTCATCATGAGGTCGGCGAACTCGTCGATGATCACCACGATATAGGGAAGGTGACGGTGGGAGGGCTCGCCGTTGTGGTCGATGCCGAGGGCGCTCAGGGCTTTGGAGTCCTCCATGCCGTTGAGCTGGTCGAGCTCGGCTTGTTTGGAGAGCTTTTCGACCTTCTGGTTGTACCCGGCGATGTTGCGGACCCCCATGTCGGCCAGGGCCTGGTAGCGGCGCTCCATCTCCTGGACGGTCCAGTTCAGGGCCACCGTGGCCTGCTTGGGGTCGGTGACGACAGGGAGGAGGAGGTGAGGGATGTCGGCGTAGATGCTGAACTCGAGCATCTTGGGATCGACCATGATCAGGCGGACGTCGTCGGGGGTGTGCTTGTAGAGGAGGCTGCAGATCATGGTGTTGACGGCCACGGACTTCCCGGCGCCCGTGGCGCCGGCGACCAGGAGGTGGGGCATCTTGGCGAGGTCTGCGACGACGGGGCCGCCTTCGGTGTTCTTGCCGAGGGCCATGGGGAGGATGGCCTTGTGGTTCTCCATGAAGGCTTCATCGGCGATGATCTCCTTGAGGTAGACCATTTCCCGCTTGGGGTTGGGGACCTCGATGCCGACGACGCCTTTGCCGGGGATAGGGGCGACGATCCGGACGCTGCGGGCGGCCAGGGCCATGGCGAGGTCGTCGGAGAGGTTGGCGATCTTGGAGATCTTCACCCCCGGGGCGGGGCTGAACTCGAACATGGTGATCACTGGGCCGGGGCAGATCTCGACGATGGATCCCTCGACGCGGAAGTCGGCGAGGGTCTGTTCGATCTGGGCGGCCATCTGGCGGAGGGCGTCGCCGTCGACGGCGACATCGTCGTTGCGGTCGAAGTTCAAGAAGCTCAAGGGGGGCAGGTCGTAGTTGCCCTTTCGCTGGGGCTTGAAGAGGACGCCGTCGTCGTCGTCGGCGAGGAGCTCCTGGCGTTGGCGAGACTTGCGGGTGGCCTCGCTCTCGACGATCTGGGGGCCGAAGCAGGCGTCGTCTCCATGGAGCATCTCGGGCTCGTTCTCGGAGCGCATGTCGATGACCTGGGTGTCGGAGACCTCGATCACCTCTTCGTCGTCGTCATCATCGTGGTCGTTGTGATCGCCGCCGCTGTCGTCGAGGCCCTGGATGGGGATGGGCTCGGGGCGGATCTCCTCTTCGGTGACGGAGAGCTCGCCGAGCTCCCACTCGTCGTCGTCTTCCGCTGCGGACGTACCGGACTCGTCGGGCTTGTCAGACTTGCTGGACTTCTTGCCGTGGTCCGGCGCGGTCGACGGGGCGTCTGCGGCCGGTGAAGAGTGCCGGAGGCGGCTGCCGAAGAGGCGGGCCAGGCGGCCTCGGACCTTTCGGTCGACCTCTTCGTCGAGGTTCTCTTCGAAGTCGTACCGGGCAGGGGCCAGGGGCTGAACGGAGAGCTCTGCCTCCCGGCGGGCCTGCTCCTCGATGGTCAGGCCCTCTTCCGCGAGGAGCTTCTCCCGCTCTTCGGCGTAGCGGGCGCGGAACTGGCGGCGGACCTCGACGCGGTGGCGGACCCAGGCCATGAACCGGTGGAAGATCCCCAGGAGGCCTCGGGCGATCCCGCCGGGGCTCATGCCGGTGACAAGGACGATGCCGACGACCAGGGTAGCGGAGGCCAGGATCGACGCGCCGACGCTGCCGAAGAGGGCGCTGAGGAGGTCGCCGAAGAAGGAGCCGATCCAGCCCCCGGCGGAGTGTCCCAGGATGTCGTGGGAGTGGAGCGCGAGGTGGCCGAGGACGGTGCCGGCGCCGACGAAGAGGATCTGGCCGGTGACCTCGATGCCGCGGGCTTCGATGGTCTTGCCCAGGAGAAGGGCGGCTCCCAGAAACCACAGGAGGGCGTTGATGAAGAAGGCGCCGATGCCGAAGATCGAAAGGAGGGCGGCGGCTACGTGGACGCCGACGGGGCCGATCAGGTTGGACGGATCTCGCCCGGCGCCAAGATCTTCGGGGCGGAAGCTCAAGAGCGCCAGGAGGATCACCAGCGCCAGGCAGAGGAGCACCAGGCCCCCGACCTCCCGCCAGAGGCGAAAAGAGGGTGCGGTGGTGCGGGAAGCCCTAGATTTCTTACGTGAGGCCGTCTTGCTTTTGGCCGACATGTCGCCCTCCGTGGCGATGAGTCCTGTTCAGTCCGCGTCCGTGCGGTGCTGAAGGAAAACCGTTCCCGGCCAGCATAACACTGGCCGGGAGGAGGGCAACTTTTCGGGTTCGGGCTAGGGCCGGTGCCACCCGAGCTGCAGGTCGTGGAGGAAGGGCCGCACGTCGGGATCGGTGCGGGTCATGCGGACCTCCACCTCGAAGAGGGTGCCCTGGATGGGGAAGCCCACCAGGGTGTGGAGGTCGAAGGTGTACTCGTCTTCCCCGACGGGATAGTCGAAGTAGGTCGCTCCGCCGGGACCGCTGGTGGGGTACCAGTCGGAGAGGGGTGTGCCGTCGCTGTCGAGGGGGCGAACCCGCACGCCGAGCGAGGTGGTCGCCGGGACGGTAGCCTCCACGAAGATCTCGTCGAGGTACACCGAGGGGAACCCGATATCGAACTGGTACCGGAAGATGCCCCTGGGGGCGGTGAAGTTGAAGGCCGTGGCCCCGGTGAAGTCGGAGTAGGTGTAGTGGCCGTGGGTGCCGACGGAGGAGTGCTCCTCAATCTCCATGGTGACGGGATCGATCTTGATGATCGTGGTACCGGGCATCCCGAGGTGCCAGGCGTATCCGAGGCGATCGAAGCCGATTCCCCGCATATCGCCGCCGCCGAGTCCGGGGAGGCGGCTTCCAGAGCCGTCGAAGATGGCAGGGATGAAGGTGATCTGGCTGTTTTCGATGTCCGCCTCGTTGACGGTGAGGCGGAGGATATGGCCCTGGTTGGAGCGGGTGGTCACCCAGACGTCGCCGGTGGCGGGCTCCACGGCCAGGGCCGAGGTCTGCCAGGTGGCGCAACCGGCGGTGCAGTTGGGGACGGTGGTGACCGTGGTTCCCAGAGTCTGAGCGCCGCCGTGGGAGGAGGGGATGAAGAAGTTATGGACCCGCTCTTCGTCCTGATCGTAGACGGCGACGCCACCGCTGCCGTTCCAGCAGCCCATCCAGATGCGGTCGTCAGCGTCGAGGGCGATCCCGTAGCTGCCGCAACCGAAGCCGTTGATGTACATGTCGAATTCGTTGGTGGCCGTGTTGAACCGGAGGAGGCCATCGTTGCCGGCCCAGTCCAGGGCCCACACGTGGCCGCGGGAGTCACCGACGAGTCCGTAGACCCGGGGGATGCCACCGGTGGTTCCCGTCTCCTGCAGGACACCATCGGCGCCGGCGGTGAACACGGGGATGTTCTGGGTGGGGTAGGGCTCGGAGATATCCGTAAAGTCGTTGGGGTTGATCCGCTGGATGGCTCCGTTGTTGTTGGAGTACCCGACCCAGACCTGTCCCTCGCTGTCGACAGTGATACCGCGGCCTTGGGTGTAGCCCCAGGCGGCGCCCGGGGTGTCGCTGTAGACGACGCAGGCGTCGGCGAAGGGGTTCGTGGCGTCGTTGTATTGGTGGACGACGCCGTTGGCGTCTCGATAGGAGGTGTCACCGGGGGGGCAGTCGTTGGGATTCCAGAGGACCTTGGTGACCCGGCCGTCGTCGCGACCGGTGACCCACATATTCCCGTTGAGGTCGACGGCGGTACGGCTGGGGTTCTGACCGACCCAGTACCGACCGACTTCGAGACCGGTGTCGGTATCGACCTTGCTGACGGTAAAGGCGCTTCCGCCGGAGTTGGCGGCCCAGAGGTATTGGGGGAAGACGGAGTTTTGGGCGAGGGTGACGCCATCTTTGCCGGTGGGGTTGTTCTCGTCGCCGCTGGGGAGGAACTCCAGGCCTTCTTCAAAGTAGTCTTCGTCGGTGACCTCCGTTTCGTGGGTCCAGCAGGGGCCCTCGCATTGGCCGCAGGCGTTTCGGAGGCCGTCGTCGACGATGCCGTTGCAGTTGTTGTCGAGGCCGTCACAGACCTCGGGTTGGGGGCCGATGGCGCCTTCACATGCGCCCCAGGCCCCGTCGGTGCAGGTCTGGACACCCATCTGGCACTCGCCAGTGTCGGTGCCGCAGGGGCGAGTGTCGCCGTCGAAGCAGCCACAGCCGTCGTCGATGATGCCGTTACAGCTGTTGTCGAGGCCGTTGCCGGTGCCGTCGGGTCCGCAGAGTTCCGGGGTGGGGAGGACGTAGCCCTCGCAGGGACCCCAGAATTCGCCCTGGCAGTACTGAACGCCCATCTGGCACTCGCCGACGCCGGCGGCCTCATGGGGTCCTGGGTAGCAGGCCTGAGCGGTGCCCGTGCAGGGGCAGCCCTGGTCGGGGACGCCGCTGCAGTTGTCGTCGAGGCCGGTACCGCAGATCTCCTGGTCGGCGACTTCGCCGCAGCCACCGCAGGCGTTTCGAGGGCTGCCGTCGGGGCAGGGCTCGTTGAGGTACCCCGAGGTGTAGGCATCACAGTCTTCGATGCCCGGGGGGCAGTATTCGCAGCCGTCGTCGACGATGCCGCTGCAGGTGTTGTCCAAGCCGTCGCCACAGATCTCCTCGGAGGCTGGGGTGGTCTCGCCGACGCAGGGGCCCCAGGTGCCATCGGGATTGCAATCTCGGACACCGGCGTGGCAGACGCCGACGCCGAGGGTTCCGGAGGGGCCGGTGTAGCAGGGTTGTTGGACGCGCCGGAACTCTTCGCCTCCTTCGGGGACCTCGCAGGAGCAGGGATCACCGAGGGCGCCGGCAGGATCACCGACGCAGGCGGCGCTCTCGTCGGCGGGCTCGCCCATGGGGCCTTCGACGCACTCTCCGTGCTGATTGATGAATCCGTCGCAGGAGGCAGGATCGGCCTGGACGGCGGAGCAGTCGCCGTCTGGGGGCACGTACTCGCCGATGCACTCGTCCTCCCACTCTCCTCCGATGCACCGTTGGAATCCGGCGATGCAGCGAGAGTTCGCGGGGAGGGAGGCGGCGTCGCCGGCGCTGGAGCAGAGGCGGAACTGCCCGGCCGAGCAGGGGCAGTCGGGATCGGTGAGGGGATTGCAGCTCTCCTCCTCTTCCTCCTCTTCCTCTTCCTCCTCTTCCTCCTCTTCCTCGTCTTCTTCCTCTTCTTCCTGATTGGTCTCAGGATCGGTCTGGTTGGTAGGGCTGCCTTCGGTTTCATCGAAACAGGCGGCGCATCCAGAAGCAGCGATTAGAGCGAAGGCAAAGAAGACAGCTAGCAGGCGAAGCATGACGCACCTCAAAGAAGAGCCAAGGACCGGACGTCGGAGGTCTGCAAGATCCCATCACCTCTTAGGATAGCGGCCGATGGGGAGCATGTCGAGACCGGGTGTTGAGATTTGTGAGGGAAGATGTTGGCCCGTTCAGGGGTTGAGAAGGTCCAGCCCGTTGGATGATGGATGCTTGAAAGTTCGGGGTGTTGCCGTTATAGAACCTGCCGCTAGAGGAGGATTGTCCCCCTTGGAGCACAGGTTGGCTCGTCAGGTGACGAGTCTGTGAACCTTCCCAGGCCATACGTACATCGAGCAGGATCATGATCAAGGATCTCAACAAACTTCGAAACATCGGTATCTCGGCTCACATCGACTCGGGGAAGACGACCCTGACCGAGCGGATCCTCTTCTACACGGGGAAGATTCACGCCATACACGACGTCCGCGGAAAGGACGGAGTGGGCGCGAAGATGGACTCCATGGATCTGGAACGTGAGAAGGGGATCACGATCCAGTCGGCGGCCACGTATTGCACGTGGGGCGATAACGCCATCAACATCATCGACACCCCGGGTCACGTGGACTTCACGATCGAGGTGGAGCGGGCCCTGCGAGTGCTCGACGGAGCGATCCTGATCTTGTGCGCCGTCGCCGGCGTGCAGTCCCAGTCGATCACGGTGGACCGGCAGATGCGTCGGTACAGCGTTCCTCGGATCGCGTTCGTGAACAAATGCGATCGAGCCGGCGCCGACCCGTTCTCGGTGACCGAGCAGCTGCGGGATGAGCTGAAGCACAACGCGGTGATGATGCAGGTGCCCATCGGCCTGGAGGACAAGCACCAGGGCGTGGTGGATCTCGTGACCCGGACGGCGTTTTACTTCGAAGGCGACGCCGGCGAAGAGGTGCGAGAGGCGGAGGTCCCGGAGGAGCTGGCCGAGAAGGTGGAGGAGTATCGAGCCAAGCTGGTGGAAGCCCTGGCCGACCTCGACGATGAGATCGCCATGACCTACCTGGAAGGCGAAGAGGTGACGGCGGAGATGATGATCCCTGTGATCCGTCGGGCGACGATCGCTCGGACCATGACGCCTGTGTTCATGGGCTCGGCGTTCAAGAACAAGGGTGTGCAGCCTCTGCTGGACGCCGTCGTGGCCTACCTGCCGTCGCCGCTGGAGATGTCCTACCACGCGTTGGACAAGGACGACGAAGAAGTGAAGGTGGACCTTGCGCCGGATCCGGAGAAGCCGCTGGTGATGCTGGCGTTCAAGCTGGAAGACGGTCGGTACGGGCAGTTGACCTATTGCCGGGTGTACCAGGGGACGCTGAATCGGGGCGACGACATCTACAATATGTCGAGCGGTCAGAAGCATAAGGTGGGTCGACTGGTGCGGATGCACTCCGACGAGATGCACGAGATCGAGAGCTCCGAGGCCGGTGATATCGTGGCCCTCTTCGGGATCGACTGCGCCTCGGGAGATACGTTCACCGACGGCTCCATTGACGTGACGATGACGTCGATCCACGTGCCCGACGCGGTGATCACTTTTGCGGTGAAGCCGAAGAAGAGCGAAGGGTTGTCGAACTTCTCCAAAGCGTTGAACCGGTTCTCCAAAGAGGATCCGACCTTCCGGGTGTCTCGGGACGAGGAGAGCGGAGAGACGATCATCGGCGGGATGGGAGAGCTTCACCTGCAGGTGTACATCGAGCGGATCAAGCGAGAGTACGGGGTGGAGGTCGAGGTGGGGGCCCCGCAGGTCGCCTACCGGGAGACGATCACCCAGCGGGCCGAGTTCGACTACACCCACAAGAAGCAGACTGGTGGTTCCGGTCAGTACGCCCGGGTGGTGGGGTATTTGGAGCCTTCCGACGAGGGAGAGAACTACCAGTTTCTCAATGAGATCCGGGGTGGTGTGATCCCGAAAGAGTACCAGCCGGCCTGTGATAAGGGCTTCCAGGAAGCCATGGAAGAGGGGACTCTGATCGGGTTCCCGGTAGTGAACATCAAAGCCTGCATCAACGACGGTGATAACCACGCCGTGGACTCCTCGGATATGGCCTTTAAGATCGCCGCCCGGTCGGCGTTCCGAAACGCCTACTTCAAGGCTGATCCGGTGATTCTGGAGCCGATCATGAAGGTGGAGGTGGAGTGCCCCGAGGAGTTCTCCGGGGCGGTCCTGGGCGGGATGAACCGACGCCGTGGCATGATCACGGGGTCGCGGACCCGGCAGGGATACGCGATCATCACCTCCGAGGTGCCTCTGAGTGAGATGTTCGGGTACTCCAACGACCTCCGGTCGTCGACGCAGGGCAAGGCGGAGTTCTCCATGGAGTTCGAGAAGTACGCGCCCGTGCCGAAGAGCGTGCAGGAGGATCTGATCAAGGAGTACTCCTCCAAGCACGCCTCGAACTGAGAGCGTGACGGGAAAGAATTGACCTGAACCGGGTCGAAGCGACACAATGGCGGCGTGACGAGGATTCGTCACGCCGCTTTTTTTGCCCACGTGGTAGGCCTCGTAGATGACTTTGCTGCTACTTTTCGCCGCGTTGGCGCTGGGGGCTTCGTTCCTCTGCTCGATCTTGGAGTCCGTGCTCTTGAGCGTGTCGCCGTCGTACATCGGGGCGTTGCAGGCCGAAGAGAACCCTATCGGGGATCGCCTGAAGCACTTGAAGGAGGATCTCGATCGGTCCCTGGCGGCGATCCTGAGCGTGAACACCATCGCCAACACGGTGGGGGCCGTGGGAGTGGGGGCTCAGGCCCAGGTGATCTGGGGGGATACCTACGTGGCAGTGGTGTCGGCGCTGTTGACGCTGGCGATCCTCTTCGCTGCGGAGATCGTGCCCAAGACCCTGGGGGCGACGTACTGGCGGGTGTTGGCGCCCTGGATGTCTCGGATCCTGCCGGTGTTGATGGTGGTGACGATGCCGCTGGTGTTTTTGGCGACTCGATTGATGAAGGCATTGTCTCCGGAGGAGGCGCCGCCGGCGCTGAGCCGAGAGGAGATGACGGCCATGACGGAGCTGGGCTACCAGGAGGGAGTGGTGGAGCGGGGGGAGTCGCGGCTCTTGCGCAATGTGCTGCGATTCGGGGATCTGCGGGTCAATGACATCATGACCCCTCGGACCGTGGTGCACGCCGCCGATGAGGAGATCACGGTGCGGGAGTACTTCGACGAGCATCCCAACCCGGTGTTTTCGAGGATCCCGGTGTACGAGGACCAGCCCGACAATATGACGGGCTATGTGCTGAAGGCGGATCTCCTGTTGGACATGGCTCGAGATCGGTTCTCCACGAAGCTGAAGGAGCACGTGCGGGAGGTGCTCTTCGTGCCGGAGTATCAGTCGGTGCGGGATGCCTTCGAGCTCCTTGTGGCCAAGCAACAACACATCGCCGTGGTGGTCGATGAGTACGGGGGGATCGCGGGAGTGGTTACCATGGAGGACGTGGTGGAGACTCTCCTGGGGCTGGAGATCGTCGACGAGTCCGACGTGGAGCAGGACATGCGGGAGGTAGCCCGCACCCAGTGGGCGCAGCGGGCTCGGCGAATGGGGATTCGCCTGGAGGCCTTCGAGGGCCCGGCGGAGCTGGGGGTAGAGGACTCCTCGGCGCGAGATGAGGAAGAAGAAGGAAGCAAGAAAGGAGAAGAGCCCTCGCCGCGATGATAGTGAGTCATCATGGCGAGGGCTCTTGGGGTGTCTACCGTCGACAGTTCGGGGATCAGAAGCGGTAGCCCGCGCTGACCATGGTGAACATACCGCCGCCGTTGCCGCCGAGGAAGTCCGGGCCGTTGGTGATGAACCCGGCCTGGAAAGCGCCGTCGAGGGTGAAGTTGTCGATTTCCAGGCCGATGCCGGTGCGCCACCCGAAGTTACTCAGGCGACCGCTGGTGACCACGCTGTCTCGGGCGGTGTCGAGGTCGATCTCCACGGTCTCGGACTCGCTGCCAAAGTTGTACTGCATGCCTGTGCGGAAGTAGAGCCACTCCAGAATCTGGATGTCGGCGGCCACGTGGACGCCGGGGATCACGAGGATCATGTTGTGGGTCCGGTTGAGATCTTCGCTGGTGTCGGGGTCGTCGGTGGACCGCTGGAGACCGAGGACGGCGTAACCGGCCAGGGTGGTGACGCCATCGATGTCGTAGGCCGGTCCGATCCCGCCGAGGACATGGAACTGGTTGGAGGAGGCGTTGAAGTCATCGGGGTCGCCGAAGACCGTGATCGAAGTGCTCTGGAACTCGGCGTCGAAGAGGAAGCCCAGGTCCACGGCGTCGGAGAGGCCGGAGAACCCGCGAACACCCAGGCCAAGAGCGAAGCCGGTCTGGGCGGTGGCGGATTCGTCGGCGACCTGGTCGCCACCGGTGGCAAGGCCAAACCGGAGGCCGGCGTCGAGGCGCATATCACCGACCATGGAGTATCCGGCGGTGAGGCCCACATAGGTCTGACCGTCGCTGGTGACTTCGTTTTCGGCGTCCACCAGGCGGTTCGCTCCGTTGGCCAGGGTCAACCGGGCACCGGCGAGTCCACCGCCGAGGTCCATGCTGGCGAAGAGGTCCACGATGGTGTGGGGCTGGGCGTAGCCCAGGATGTTGGGGATGTTCCCCAGGTTGTTGTGCCCCAGGCCATAGGGGAAGAAGTGGTCGTCGACGATGTCGCCCCGATAGATGCCCAGACCAAAGGCCATGGACTCGTCGCCGAGGAGGGCGATGCCGCTGCCGGCGCCGGCGGCCGGGCCATACTCCAGGCTCAAGAGGTTGGTGTATTCCACACCGACCTGGGGAAAGAGGTAGACATCGTTTTTATCCAGGATCAGCAGGTTTTGAGCCATGCTGGCGCGACGAGCAGCGTCGGCTTCCGGGACGGCGACGGCAGCGACGGCGCCAAAAGCCGCCATGGCGAGGGTCGCCTGACCAATACGTTTCATCGTGCGATTCATCTCGTTCTCCTTCATTCTGCGAGGGGAACTACAAAGGAGTTCGCCTCAGACAAACAGCCACGTCGTTCATAGCGAAAGGGTCAAAGAGTGACGACCCCGAGGTTCAACCATTAGCGGCGCCATCGTGCAATGCAGAGGTGCGCAAAGCAAGCGGTTTTTCCCTGGATCGATGGGGCGTCTTTCGGTGGGGTGATCGGGCAGTTGGTGTCGTGGTCAAAAGTGGAATAAATTCAGATAATTGCGGATCTGTTGTGGGCGCTATTCGCCTGTTGCCCGGGGGTGGGAGATCCTATGGGTGGACCTGGGAGGGGCCGGCTCCGTTCCACACCGCCCGCTAGATCGCCAGGCAGGGGTGGCCTACACTGGCCCGTCGCAAAGATCGAAGGAGGTAGGGATGAGCGCTGGCGGTGATTGGAGAGCGAAGGTGGGGCTGATTTCGGACACCCACGGGTACCTGGACCCGGCGATGGCGGAGGTGTTTCGGGGGGTGGATCGGATCGTTCACGCCGGGGACGTGGGCGACGAGGCGGTGCTCAAGGGGCTGGAGAAGATCGCTCCCGTGACGGTGGTGAAAGGCAATATCGACGGGGGGGACCTGCGGTTTCTCCCCCTGGAGGCGATGGTGGAAGTTGGGGGGGTGACGATCGCGGCGCTGCATATCGCCGGTTCGCCGAAGCGGCCGAAGAAGCAGGCCCTGGACGTGATCCGCCGGGTTCGGCCTGACGTGTTGGTCGTGGGGCACAGCCACGTACCTGTGGTGGGGAAAGTGCTCGGGGCGCTGTGGATCAACCCCGGTGCGGCGGGCCGAGTGGGGTTTCATCGGGAGCGGTATGCGGCGATCTTGAAGGTCACGACCGGTGGGGAGATCCAGATGGATCGGGTTCACCTGGGGTCTCGTTCGGCTCGGGGCTAGCCGGGCCTTGGGAACCGTCGGCGTCGAAGAGGATCGACTCGTCGATCCCGCCGTCTTCGAAGTGGGCGATGGTGACGGCGCCCATGGTATCGCTCCACACGTTGACCATGGTGCGGGCCATGTCCAGGGGGCGGTCGACGGCCCAGAGAAGGGCGATGAGCTCCAGGGGGAGGCCCACGGCCTGGAAGATGATCACCATCATCACCAGGCCGGCGTGGGGGATCCCGGCGGCGCCGATGCTGACCATCAAGGCCAGGATTACCACGGTGATCTGGGTGCCGAAGGTCAGGGCGAAGTCGGGGTTTGCGGCGACGTAGAGCTGGGCCACGAAGAGGACCGCCACGCATTCGTAGAGGGCGGTGCCGTCCATGTTCACCGTAGCCCCCAGGGGGAGGACGAAGCCCCCGACCTTATTGTCGACCCCGACGCGGCGCTCGGTCTGTTCCAGGGTGACGCCCAGGGTGCCGGCGCTGGAGGCCGTGGAGAAGGCCGTGACCAGGGTGGCCGCCATAGCGTGGAGGACCTTGTAGGGGTTGCGGCGGGTCAAGAGGTAGAAGAGGGCCGGCAGGGTGATCAAGAAGTGGATCAGGAGGGCGGCGGCGACGGTGACGGCGTACCAGAAGACGCCGGCCAACACCTCGATGCCCGTGGTGGCCAGGAGGCGAGCGATGAGGGCGGCGATGCCGATCGGGGCCAGGGCGATGACGAAGAGGGTCATCTTCATCATCACGTCGAAGAGGGCGTCGAAGAACCCGTGGAGGATCTCCCGCTTCTTCGGATCGATGAGGAGCGCGAAGATCCCGAAGAGGAGGGAGAAGAAGATCACCGGCAGGAGGTCGAAGTCGGCGGCGGCCCCGATGGGGTTGGGGGGCACGATGGAGAGGAGCATCTCCCAGAGCCCCGAGGGCTCGGGGATGGAGACGCCCTCCAGGGCGAGGGGGAGATCCACACCGTCACCGGGGCGGATCAGGTTCACCAGAGCGAGGCCGGTGAGGATCGCCAGGAAGCTGGTGGTGACGTACCACCCGCCGGCCCGGGTGCCGATCCGGCGCAAGAGGGAGAAGTCGCCCATGCGGGTGACGCCGCAGATCAAGGACGCCACTACCAGGGGGATCACGACCATTCGAAGGAGGGCCAGGAAGAGCTCGGCGATCCCGTGGGCCAGGCCGCCGCCGGCGGTGGCTTGGAGGAGGACCTGAAGCTCCGCGCGGATCGCCCGGCTCTGGGCGATGGCCTCCTCCTCAGTGAAGGTGTCGCCCAGGACGTTCTGGCGAGCCTGCTCCAGGAGCGCGTCGTAGTAGAGTTCGTGGAGGCCAACGCCCCAGGCCACCCCGGCGATCATCCCGAAGAGAATCCACCAGTGCAGCTTGATGCGTCGAAGGCGCTCCATGGGACTACTCGTCGGTTTGCTTTCTCTTCATCAGGAGGTGGTCCAACGAGAACCTCCCGGGGCCGGTGAATATCAAGGTGAGGTAGCAGAACCCGAAGACAAGCGCCAGCTCCCGGCTGGTGCCGGCCAGGTCGTTGCCGGCCTGCACGAGGAAGACGATCACGAACATCGTGAAGAGGAGTGGGACCGCAGCAGCCCGGCTGAAGAGGCCTACCACGAGGAGGAGAGAGCAGAAGAACTCGGCTCCCATCGCCAGGACGAGGCTCACGGTGCTCCCGAGGCCGAGGGGATCGGCGAAGGTCTCGGTCCGCTCAGAGAAGTTCGCGAGCTTCGGCCAGCCGTGGAGGAGCGCCATGGTCAGGCCGACGGTGACGCGGATGATGAGGAGGCCGACAGAGGTCAGCGGTTCTTTGAGGCTCTCTTTGATCCAGCTCTCCATGGTACTCCTGATGTGGGCTCGCGGGCCGTCGTGACGGTTGCGAAACCGAGCGTGGGGGACTATGTTGTGGACTTGTTAGTAAATACTTACCTGGCGGAGACGGTCGGCATGGCAAAGCAAAACGAGACGATGCGAAAACTCGTGGCCGAGCTTCACGAGAAGCGAGAAGACGTCCTGAAGATGGGCGGGGAGCGTCGGGTGGCCCGGCAGCACGAGCGGGGGAAGTTGGATGTGCGACAGCGCATCGAGTACCTCTTCGACGATGGCTCCTTCACGGAGTTTGGGCAACATGCGTTCTTTCACTCCAATGGCAAGCCCGTCGCGCAAAGTGATGTGCGGACCCCGGCCGACGGGGTGGTCACGGGGTTTGGCAAGATCCGGGGTCGAACGGCGGTGTGCGCGGCCTATGACTTCACGGTTTTGGGGGGCTCCATCGGCGACGTCAGCGAGCTGAAGGTGACCCGGGCCCGGGAGTTCGCACTGAAGAATCGAGTGCCCATGATCTGGCTGATCGACTCGGCGGGGGCCCGGGTCCACGGGGGATCGGGGATCGACGGCGACCAGATCTCTCTATTTGCCAACTCGGGGTATCTATTCCGTGAGCAGGTGATCATGAGCGGGGTGGTGCCCCAGGTGGCGGCGATGGTGGGGCCTGGAGCGGCGGGCACGGCGTACATCCCGGGGCTGGCCGACTACGTGCCGATGGTCCGGGGGACGAGCTCTATGGCGCTTGGCGGTCCGCCGCTGGTGAAGGCCGCTGTCGGTGAGGACATCGACGAGGAGAGCCTGGGGGGGGCGAAGGTCCACAACCGGGAGAGCGGTGTGGCCGATCAGATGTACAAGACCGACGAGGAGTGCCTGGACTCGATCAAGGAGTACCTGAGTTACTTTCCGCAGAGCTGCGAGGAGCTGCCCCCCGAGGTGGTGCAGGCCGCCGATTCGGCTCGAGACGAGGGTGGCGAGATCCGGGAGACGCTCCTGGACGTGCTGCCCGAGAGCCGACGGCGGGCCTACGACATGCACGATATCATCGAGGCCATCGCGGACGGTGGCGAGCACTTCGAGATGAAGCCGAAGTTCGCCCGGAACATCATCACAACGCTGGCGCGGATCGGGGGGCGGTCCGTGGGGATCGTGGCGAATAACCCCAAGGTATTGGGAGGGGTGTTGGACAACGACTCCGCCGACAAGGCGGCTCGGTTCATCAACCTCTGCGACAGCTTCAACATCCCACTGGTCTTCTTGCAGGACGTGCCGGGGTTCATGATCGGGAGCAAGGTGGAGAAGAAGGGGATCATCCGCCACGGTGCGAAGATGCTCTACCAGGTGGCGAGCGCCACGGTGCCGAAGATCACGGTGATCGTGAGAAAGGCCTACGGGGCCGGGTACTATGTGATGTGCGGCAAAGCCTACGAGCCGGACTTAATCGTGGCCTGGCCGACGGCGGAGATCAGCGTGATGGGGGCCGAAGGGATGGTGTCGATCTTCGCCCGTAAGATGCTCGATCAGAACCCCAACGCCGAGGAGATGAAGAAGCAATTGGTGGCGGCCATCGAGCCCTACATCGACATCTACAAGGTGGCCGGGCGAGGGCTGATCGACGAGGTGATCGATCCCCGAGAGACCCGGGATTATATCCTGGCGGGGCTTGAGCTTTCGAAGGGGAAGACCGTAGAGCGACCCTATCGCAAGAGCGGCGTGCGGCCAGTGTAGGTTGCACTTTCCGGAGGGCCGATCCATGATGTGCCGTCCTCGCCGGACGGGAGTGGAGCGAGGCCAAACACGGAGAGGTGTAACGGTGGGTAAGGTCGTCGCCATCGCGAACCAAAAAGGAGGGGTGGGTAAGACCACGACGTCGGTGAACCTGGGCGCATGCCTGGCCGACGAGGAGTGTCGGGTCTGCCTGATCGATCTCGATCCTCAGGGAAACGCCACCAGCGGGGTGGGGGTGGAGCGGGAGGATTGTACACGGTCTGTGTACGACGCGCTGATGGGGTTTGCGGATCTCTCGGAGCTGACGGTGGCGACGAAGACGGAGAACCTGCGGCTCGTGCCGAGCACGACGGATCTGGCCGGGGCGGAGGTGGAGCTCGTGGGGCAGGAGGACCGGGAGTTTCAGCTCCGGCGGTGCCTGGAGGGGTTCGCCGAGGACTACGACTTCGTGTTGCTCGATTGCCCGCCGTCGTTGGGGTTGTTGACGCTGAACGCGATGGCGGCGGCCGACACGGTGTTGGTGCCGATCCAGACGGAGTACTACGCCCTGGAGGGGCTGGGTCATCTGTTGAAGACGATCCAGTTGATCCACGAGCACCTCAACCCGGCGCTGACCCTGGAGGGGATCCTGTTGACGATGTACGACGGGCGGACGAACCTGAGCGAGCAGGTGGCCACCGAGGTGTCGACCCACTTCGGGGAGCTCGTGTTTGAGACGATCATCCCCCGGAACGTCCGTCTCGGAGAGGCGCCGTCGTTCGGGATGCCGATCTCGGAGTACGCCCGGAGCTCCCGAGGAGCCCGGTCGTACCGGGATCTGGCCCGGGAGTTTTTGAGACGAAACGGGCGAGCCGGGCTCTCGGCGACGGCCTGAACCCTAGATGAATTCAGGAGCCCCGATGGGCAACTTCGACGACGATCGCTCGCGCCGCAGAAACGCCCTGGGGAAGGGGCTGGGGGCGTTGATCCCCCGCGGCGACAGCGGGGAAGAGAAGCGACGAAACTATGTGACCCTGCCCTTGCATCAGATCCACCCGGCGCGGAGCCAGCCCCGGGTGCGGTTTGACGAGGATCGGTTGGCGGAGCTCGCCGAGAGCATCCGGGAGAGCGGGCTGATCCAGCCGTTGGTGGTGCGGGAGAAGCAGGGGAGATACGAGCTGATCGCCGGGGAGCGGCGGCTGCGGGCCTGTGAGATCGCCGGGGTGGAGGACGTGCCGGTGGTGATCAAGGACGTCTCCGACTCGGAGGCGTTCACCCTGGCGTTGATCGAGAATATCCAGCGGGAGGACCTGAACCCTGTCGAAGAGGCTATGGCCTACCAGAAGCTCCTGGATGACTCCGTAGGGAGCCAGGCAGAGGTGGCGAAGCTCGTGGGCAAGAGCCGGTCGGCGGTGACGAACGCGCTGCGTCTCTTGGATCTCCCCGACGAGGTGCTGGAGATGGTGGCCGGTGAAGAGCTGAGCTCCGGGCACGCCCGGGCGCTGGTGACGTTGTCGGCCGAGGAAGCCGCGGCGATGGCCCGGAGGATCGTCGAGGAGGGGTGGTCAGTCCGAAAGACCGAGGAGGCCGTGCGGGCCCTCAAAGAAGGGCGGCCGCCGAAGAAGTCGCAGGGGTCGAGGTACCGGGACGACGCCCTGGTGCGGGATGTCACGGAGCGGCTGCAGCGGCGGCTGGGGACGAAGGTGAAGCTCAAAGATCGCGACGGCAAGGGGCGGATCGAGATCTACTACACGGACCTCGATGTGTTGCAGTCCGTGTTGGATCGGCTCTTCGAGGAGTGAGGGGAGAGACGCTCAGAAGGGCAGGCTAAGGCCGCTGGGGAGCTGGGGCTCGGGGAGGAAGAACCGGGCGATAGCGACGGCGGACATCCAGCCCGTGTCGAGCATCTCGATGTCGTATCGCAGGGAGCGATCCGTGCGGTAGGGGATGCCCTGGGCGGAGAGGCCCTCCATGAGGTGGTACTGGTAGGTGACGGTGAGGGCGTCCAGCGGTGGGAGGCTGTGGCGAGCCAGGTAACGCTCCTGGGCCTGGGCGCGGGCGTCGTTGAGGCGGGAGGAGATCAGGTTGGCAATCAGATCCAGAGTCGACTCCGGGCCCTCGAGGATCACCGTCGAACGCTCGCCGAAGCTCGCGAGGAGGGTCTCGGGGACCGGGATGGGCCAGCCGCCGATGGTGGGGAGCTCGTTCATCATGCCTGTGAAGAGGAGGGAAGGGCTGGCGTCGTCGACGGTGGCGAGGAGCCGGTGGAGCCTGTCGGCTCGATCGGGGGCGACCCCGGAGGGGCGGAGGTTGTCGCGGCTC
Source organism: Myxococcales bacterium (assembly GCA_007120035.1). Classification (GTDB taxonomy): domain Bacteria; phylum Myxococcota_A; class Bradymonadia; order Bradymonadales; family Bradymonadaceae; genus SKON01. The sequence continues at coordinate 1,337 of SKON01000181.1, read as the reverse complement.
AGGGCGAAGACGAGCCCCGGGTGGGGGCCGTCGATGGCCAGAAGATAGAGGCGAGGATCGAAGAGGCGGGCGAGGCCCGTGGGGCCTTCGTCGCGGCTCTGGCCCATGAGGTGGCGCAGGGAGATCTCCCAGATCGGGCCGTGTTCGGTCTCCATCGCGGGGGTTCCGTTCATCTCCACGTCTCCGAAGGCCACGACGCGGAAGCCCCGGGTGCCGCCGCCGACGACGAGGGTGTGGAGGTCGAGGAGATCGAAGCCCAGGCGGGTCTGGATCAGGTCTCTGAGGTCTTGTTTGAGGCCGAGACCGGTGCCGGGGCTGCCGGGCTCGAGGGCCCCGTCTGCCAGTGGGAAGATCAGCGTTTCGAGGCCTCGCCAGCCTTCGGGGCCGGAGGCGATGATCAAGCCCGCGGTGGATTCGGGGAGCCAGGGCTCGGCGGCGTTAAAGGCGTCGGCGGGGCTCATCGTGGGGGTCCACTGGAAGGGATCGTCGCGGGTGTCGGGCCCGGCGCAGGCCATCGCGAAGGTGGCCAGGAACATCAGCAGTGGGATGAGCTTGGTGGTGTTCATAGATCTCATGGCTCAGTGGCCTCGTGGATCTGAGACTCTTGAAGCCGCTGGCGGTCGGAGCCGGCTTCTTCGAGGTCGTCGCGGAGTTCTCGGAGGTTCTCGTTGACGTTGCCGTCGTAGACGTTGCGTGGCTGCTGGAGGCGCTCGGCGGCGGTGCGCTCTTCTTCATCGGGCTCCTCGGTGCCGGACTCGCAGAGGCCGCCGGCGAGGAGGATGGCGAGGGCGATGAGGAGGAGGGCGCGGGTCGCTTGATGGAGGAAGGTCATGGGGATCTCGTGGGTTGTGGGGCTGGGATCGGAGTTTACTGGAAGGGGGGCGGTTCTGGTAGGGTACGGGCGATATTTCGGGAGGTTTCGAGGACCTGGGAGTGAGAATGACGATGAGGTGGAGTGAAGAAGGAGGGGTGGTGTGGGCCCTCTTCGATCGGCCGTCGGCGTTGAACGCCATCGACTTCTCGACGATGGGGGCGTTGGAGGAGCTCGTGGCGGAGCTCGAGGCCAGCGAGACGGCGAAGGTGCTGGTGTTGACCGGGGCGGGGCGGGCCTTTGTGTCCGGTGGAGACCTGAAGGAGTTCGCGGCGCTGACGACGGCCGCCGAAGCGGGGGAGATGGCGACGAGGATGTCGGGGATTCTGGAGCGCCTGGAGGCGCTGCCGATCTGGACGGTGGCGGGGATCAACGGCGACGCCTACGGGGGCGGGTGTGAGCTGGCGTTGGCCTGTGATTTCCGGGTGCTGGCCAGGGGAGCTCGGTTGGGGTTTACGCAGGTGCG
>SKON01000115.1 GCA_007120035.1 Myxococcales bacterium | reverse complement strand
CGAACTCCGCACCGGGTTGGTTCTCAATTCGTCGACTATGTGGAGAACATCTCAGGCGGAGCGGGGTCATGACCCCAGCGGAGCCCTGCCCACCACAGCCCCCGGTTTTAACCGGGGGTGGACCGTGGGAGCCCTGAACTATGCCTGGAAATGACCCGCCGAGAACCCCGACGTTCCGGTGTCCTTCGCCGCGAACCCCGACGCCAGGAACGGACCCGCCGCCAGCACCGACGTACCGGAATCCTTCGCCGCGAACCCCGAGGCCGCGACGGAGATCGTCGCAACGCCCAAAAAGCGTCGCCATCACTGCGTACCCCCACGATCCGTATCGAGTGGGTGAAAGGGGGCGGTTCATGTGTCTTCGTTCAGACTCGGGGTTCGCGCCGGGGAGCCCACCGAACGGGCGGCGCGGACCACCCCCAGGCGCTCCGCGCCTTGCTCCCTGAAAGGGGGCGGTTCATGTGTCTTCGTTCAGACTCGGGGTTCGCGCCGGGGAGCCCACCGAACGGGCGGCGCGGACCACCCCGAGGCGCTCCGCGCCTTGCTCCCTGAAAGGGGGCGGTTCATGTGTCTTCGGGGGGACGGGAGGCTTGCTGGGGATCTGGGGGTTGCCATATAAGGAGGGCGGAAACGATGAACCTCAACGCCGCAGGAGAGCCCTCCCATGAGTAAGACCGCCGAGATTGCGCAGAGTTATAACCCCCTGGAAGTGGAGGAGGGGTGGTACGAGTTCTGGACGGAGAAGGGCTTTTTCAAGGCCGATGAGAAGAGCGATCGGCCCCCCTACACGATTGTGATTCCGCCGCCGAACGTCACGGGGAGCCTGCACATGGGGCACGCGATCTTTGTGACCCTCCAGGACATGCTGGTGCGGTGGCGGCGGATGCAGGGGTATGAGGCGCTGTGGCTGCCGGGGACGGATCATGCCGGGATCGCCACCCAGGTGATGGTGGAGCGCAAACTCGCCAAGGAGGGGCTCAGCCGCCACGATCTGGGGCGAGAGAAGTTTCTGGAGAAGGTGTGGGAGTGGAAGGCCGAGCACGGAGGGCGGATCACCCACCAGCTCCGCCAGCTCGGGGCCTCCTGCGATTGGGATCGGGAGCGGTTCACCCTGGACGAGGGGTTGAGCCGGGCTGTTCGCGAGGCCTTTGTCCGGCTCTATGAGGAAGGGCTGATCTTTCGGGCTCAGCGGATGGTGGACTGGGATCCGGCAGGACAGACGGTGCTCTCCGATCTGGAGGTGGATCGCGAGGAAGAGGAGGGGCAGTTCTGGTATCTGCGGTATCCCCTGACCGACGGATCGGGGCATATCGTGGTGGGGACCACCCGGCCGGAGACCATGCTGGGGGACACTGCCGTGGCGGTGCACCCCGACGACGAGCGGTACCAGGAGATGATCGGCAAGACCGTGACGCTGCCGCTGGTGGGGCGAGAGATCCCGGTGATCGCTGACAAGATTCTGCCGGATCCCGAGACGGGGACCGGGGCGGTGAAGGTCACGCCGGCGCACGATCCGAACGATTTTGAGTGCGGGGAGCGCCACGATCTGGAGCGGATTCAGGTGATCGGGCTGAAGGCGGAGATCCTGGACACCGCCCCGGAGGAGTTCGTGGGGCTCGATCGGTACGAGGCCCGAAAGCTGGTGGTCCAGCGGTTCGAGGAGGCCGGGCTCTTGGAGAAGACCGAGAAGCGGCCCTTCGCGCCTGGGCGCAGCCAGCGAACGGGGGTGATCGTGGAGCCCCTGCCGATGCTGCAGTGGTTCGTCCAGGGAAAACCCCTGGCCGATCCGGCGATCGCCGCCGTGGACCAGGGCGACACGGAGATCATCCCCGGGGTGTGGAAGAAGACCTACGACCACTTCATGCACAATATCCGGGACTGGTGCATCAGCCGTCAGCTCTGGTGGGGCCACCAGATCCCGGCCTGGTACTGCGGAGACTGCGACCACGTGACCGTGGCTCGACAGGACCCGGATCGATGCGCCGGATGTGGTGGGGATCAGATCACCCAGGACGAGGACGTGCTGGACACCTGGTTCTCCAGCGCCCTGTGGCCGTTCTCGACGTTGGGGTGGCCTGACGAGATCCCGTCGCTGGAGAAGTTCTATCCCACACAGGTGATGGAGACCGGGTTCGACATCCTCTTCTTCTGGGTGGCCCGGATGATGATGATGGGCCTGCACCTGATGGACGAGGTGCCCTTCGAGAAGGTCTTCCTCCACGCCATGGTTCGGGACGCCGCGGGGCGGAAGATGTCGAAGACCTACGGCAACGTGATCGACCCCCTGCATATGATCTTCGGGGCGAAGGCCGACGAGCTCGACGAGGATCTCCACGCCGAGCTGCTGCGGCAGTACCCCGACGGGGTGGAGCCCCAGGGGGCCGACGCCCTGCGGTTTACGTTGGCCATCTACGCGGCCCAGGGCCGGGATATCAAGCTCGACATCAAGCGGATCGAGGGATACCGGGCGTTCTTGAACAAGGTGTGGAACGCTACTCGGTTCGCCCTGATGAACCTGGAGGACTATGAGGCTCCGGCCTACGAGACCTACGTCAGCGCCTGGGGTGAGGAGTCGGTGCGGCCCATGAAGTTCGAGGACCTCTCGTTGGCGGATCGGTGGATCCTGGCACGTCTGGACGACACCGTGGAGCGAGTGACCCAGGCGTTGGAGGAGTTCCGGTTCAACGAGGTCGCTCAGGCTCTGTATCAGTTTACGTGGCGGGAGTTCTGCGATTGGTACATCGAGCTGGTCAAGCCCACGCTCTACGACGAGTCCGACGACAACGCCCCCCGTCGACAGGCGACCCAGGGGACGCTGCTCTACGTGCTGGAGACGATCCTGCGGTTGATGCACCCCGTGTGTCCCTACGTGACGGAGGAGATCTGGCAGGCCCTGCCGAAGGGCGAGGACGCTCCGGAGAGCGTGATGATCACCGACTGGCCCCTGGCGCGGCCCCAGCTGGAGATGGAGGTGGAGCGGGGGCAGATGGAGACCTTGATCGAGGTGATCTCGGCGATCCGGGGGATCCGGGGGGAGACCAACGTCAACCCCGGGGCGGTGATCGAGGAGGTGCTCCTCTGCGCCGAGGATCCGGCGAAGATCGCAGCCTTGGAGGTGGGGACACCCTATATCCAGCGGCTCGCCAAGGTAGAGGCCGTGCGGCTCGTGGGCTCCGAGGAGTTCGAAGGGTTGAAGGCGGCCGCCGCGGCGGTCACCGACGGGGTGGAACTGCGGATCCCCCTGGCGGGTCTGATCGACGTGGAGGAGGAGCGGAGCCGGATCCTCAAAGAGCTGGAGCGAGTGGCCGAGGACATCGCCTTCGTGTCGAAGAAGCTCTCCAATCAGAACTTCGTGGACCGGGCGCCGGCAGAGATCGTGGAGAAGGAGCGGTCCAAGCTGACCGCCTACGAGGACGAGCAGCAGACCCTGCAGGAGAGTCTGAAGGAGCTGGAGGCCCTGGAGGCGGGATGAGCCAGCAGGACTTCTTTTCGTGGGCCCAGCGCCGAGAGGGGGAAGAGATCACTGAGGAGGTGGAGCGCGAGCCTCGCCAGGCCCCGAGGGGTACCGGCAAGGGGCGGCTCTTCCTGTCGGAGCTGCCACCGGAGCTGGGTCATTGCCTCAAGGAGGTCCAGGAGCTCCACGGGGAGCTGCAAGAGCGGCTGGGTTCGGTGGATCTGGTGCTCACCGACAATCGGCGACGGATGATCAGCGCTAAGCGGCGGCGGGGCGGGTTTCGGCTGCGGCTTCACCATATGTTTATCGGGTGCGGAGAGGAGATCCTGGACGCCGTGGCGCTCCTGGCCCGGGGTGGCGCTGGCAGCGAGGCGGCTCGGGAGTTGTTGAAGGCCTTCATCGACGCCCACCGGGAGGAGATCTCCAGCGAGGTCGACCCCCAGGCCCTGACGACACAGGGGGAACACCACGACCTGCAGGCGTTGTTGGATCGGTGGAAAGATCGCCTCGGTCCGGAGACCCTGAAGGAGGTGAAGATCACCTGGGGTCGGTACGGCCGAGGTCAGAGGACGATCCGTTTCGGGAGCTACGAGTTCGGACGGCGATTGATCCGGATTCACCCCGCCCTGGACCAGGAGTGGGTCCCGGAGGCCTTCGTGGAGTTCATCGTGTATCATGAGCTCTTGCACGCCCTCTTTCCCCCCAAGAAGGGGTCGGGGCGACGGATCGTACACACCCGGGAGTTCCGCCAGATGGAGGAGAAGTTTCCGGGGTTTGAAGAGGTGATGGCCTGGGAGGCCCGGAACCTCTATCGGTTTTTGGAGCGATGATGAGACGAGCGGTAGTGGCGGCGGTGATGGGGTTGCTCCTGGCAGGTCTGTGGGGCTGCGAGCGACCCGAGGAGCCGCCGGTGGCCGTGGACGGGACCGACCAGGAGGGGACCCCGGACGAGTCGGAAGAGCTCCGGCGGTCCGGGGGGCCCTACATGGGCTATGAAGACGTCGATCCCGTGGACGCCTTCGACGTGGGGCCGCCGGCGCCGGCGGTATATTTTCTGTCGGGCCTCAAAGGGTATACCGAACCCTGCGGGTGCACGGCGGACGTGCTGCTCGGGGGCATCGATCGAATCACGGCCTACGCCTTGGACGCCGGGAAGCTTCATCCGGCGGCGGTGTTGATCGACGCCGGCGATTGGGTTTTTGAGCACCCCGAGATCCCGGAGCATATGGTGCCCCAGGAGACGGCGAAGGCCTCGGTGCTGGCAGCGGCCCATCGCCGCATGGGGACCCTCTTTACGGTGCCCGGGATCCGGGATCTGGCTATGGGGTTGGAGTTCTACGAGGACCGCCTGGAGGAGGCCGACCTAACTGCGGTGGCGGCGAACCTGACGTTTCGGGGAGAGCCACTGCCGGCGACCAGGCAAGAGGAGCTCGACGGGTTGGAGGTCCTCTTCGTGGGGCTCGTGGATCATCTGCTCTACGAGGGGATCGAGGAGGTGGAAGCCACCGATGCAGGCCGAGCCTTGCGTGAGGTCGTGGGCGCTGCCGATGTGGACGCCCTGGTGGTGGTGTTTCAAGGACGGCCGGAGCGAGCCGAGGAGCTCCTCGGCGAGGCCCAGGGGGTAGACTTCCTGATCGTCGGACATGACCCCAGGCGACGGGACGAGGCGACGCCGGTGGGTAGCGGGCACCTCTTGGAGGCCTATGACCAGGGGCGGTACGTGGGGCGGCTGAAGCTCTACGCCCGTGGCACGGAGCGGCCCTATCGAGATGGCCGGGAAGGAATCGCCGCGGCCCGGGAGAACCTCCAGAATCAGATCGCCGTGGTAGAGCAGGACTTGAGAATCCTGGAGGTGCGTACCGGGGGAGACGAGAACCCCCTGGCGGACCGCCTGACGGAGCGTCTGGAAGAGCTCCAGGAGCGGGAGCTGGCGCTCCTGCGGGAGGGCATCGAGATCCCCGAAGAGGCCCGGGGATTTCTCTATGATCTGGTGCCCATGGAGCCCGGGTATCGCCTGGACGAAGAGTTGCGTGAGCGTCGGGTGGAGTTCAACCGGAGCCTGGCCGAGCTGAACCGGGATCTGCAGCGGGAGGTGATCCCCGTGGAGGATGGCGAGCCCTTCTTCATCGGCACCGCGGAGTGCACGGTGTGCCACGTGCCGGCCCATGAGTTCTGGGAGACCACCTCCCACAGCCGGGCCGTGGCGACTCTGGAGGTCCGGGATAAGCAGTACGATCAGAACTGTATCGGCTGCCACGTGGTGGGATGGGAGGAGCCCGGGGGCAGCGTCCTGGGGCAGATCGTGTACGAAGCGGAGCTCGGCGGCCGGACCTTCGAGAAGGATCTCAACAACGTGGGGTGTGAGAGCTGTCACGGCCCGGGGTCGGAGCATCGGCTGCAGCCCATCGACGCCCAGGGGGTCGCTCAGCACATCATCGCCCAACCCACGGAGGCCCAGTGTACCCAGTGCCACGTGCCGGAACACTCACCGCGGTTTGACTTCGATGTCTACGTCCAAGAGGTCACCGGTCCGGGCCACGAGTTTCGGGGTGTTGCTGGCGAGTGAGTCGGGCGGGGAAGAACTTGCACCCCCCTGCTGAATGTGGGACCTTTCGTGGGGTAAGGAAGAATTCGATCCTCCTGGCGCGGGCCTCTGTTGCGCCCCCCATGGAAAGCCTGATGTTTAAGCAATTTATGAAACTCTTTCGTGGGAACGAAAACCCCGCTGACGCGGTGGATCATCCCCACGTGGAGGCACTCCAAGGAGATCCAGAGAAGAGCTACCTGGGCTTCCTCTTGGACGCCGTGCAGCCCCGGGTGGAGAAGCGGCTGAAGAAGCATCCCGACTCCGATCCCGTGCTGGAGGTGGCCTCGTCGCTGCTCCTGGAGATCTTTCCCGAGCATTGGAAAGTCGGGAAGGGTCCGCTGGTGGATAAGTGGACTCCGAAGCCGAAGCCTCCACCGCCGCCGGTCGCCCCGCCGCCGCCAGCCCCGGCGGTGACCGACGAAGCCGACGAGGAGGAGGTCGAGGAGGTCGAGGTCGACGAAGGACTCGCCGATGAGTCCGATGAGTTCGAGGTCGTCGTCGTCGAAGAAGCCGACGAAGACGAAGAGGAAACCGACGAAGAAGAAGCCGACGAAGAAGAAGCCGACGAAGACGAAGAGGAAGCCGACGAAGAAGCAGAAGAGGAGTTTGAGATCGTCGTCGAGGAAGACGACGTGGTGGTCGAAGCTGAAGAGGAGGAGGATCCCCCGGCGGGGTTTTCCAGCGCCCTGGACGATACGGCCGAGTTCGAACCTCCCCCGGTGACGCGTCACCCCGAATCGGAGGAAGATCCCTGGCCCATCACCCTGGCAGGGGACTCCCTGCTCCATGGGTCGCGGGTGCTCCTGGCGGTCCTCTTGGACAACGATCGGCTGCCCCGAGAAGAGCAGCTCGACGTGGCGGAGGTGCTGATGGCCGCCGATCTCTGGGGCCACCTGCTGGCGCAGCAGACCAACGTGGGGGATCGGGTACAGCGGCTGGCCAAGCTGGTGGAGCGAAAGTTTGGAGAGGGTCACTTCAGCCAGGCTCGCCTGCTCCTGCAGGTCTTCCCAGCCAACGCCGAGACCCGGATCAACAACGATCGTCAGCTCTTCTACGAGGAGATGATCCTGCGGATGGGGATTCGCCGTCGGGCCCACCTTCTGGAGGAGGTGACCGAGGATATTCGAGAAGCTCTCTCGGAGATCAGCCTCGATGACGAAGAAGAGGTCCGGGACGGGTTTCGGTGCCTCGCCGAGGGGGCCCAGGCGCAGATGTGCGTGTATACCCGCGATCAGTCCGAGGTGGAGCGTTGGAAGACGGTGGTCAGCGACAGCAAGGTCCCCGGTGCCGAAGCGTATCTGTTGAAGTTGGTCCCGCCCCGCCGGTGGCAAGGGGTGTGGAAGGAGGATCGATCGCTGCGACAGGTGCTGCGGGAACAGTTGGTCCGGCCTATGGCGCGGGACCATGTGGTGGGCCACTTGAAGACGGCCTATTTCATCCTGCGAGCCGTGGGTGACACCGGTCTGGAGGGGTATCTGGACTGTTTCTTCGAGTGGTCCGAGAGGGTCTGCGGGGTCAACGCGGTCAAGCACCTCCCGGAGATCTACAACCGAACGCTGAGCCCCCGGGAGATGATCGATCCCGTATTCAACGACGTCTACGATCGGGTCTATCGAGAACCCGTGGGGGACGTACTGAAGACCCTGGACACCGCCCGGGTCGACGAGGCCTTCGAGGAGGCGATCCGGAGGATCGTAGGGGCTGATCTGAGCGGGCTTGCGCCGGGGAACTTCAACCTGGGGGGGTTCGTGTTCGACTCTCTCCTGGAGATGGAATATCCCACGCCGGAGTTCGGCTTCCGGCTGCATCGATTGACCTGAGGGGATGGCTCTGAGCCGGAGCTCAGAGATCGATGTCGTAGTCTTTCAGCTTATAGAGGAGGGCCCGGTGACTGATGTCGAGGAGGCGAGCGGCGTGGGTTCGGTTGCCCTCGGTCTGCTGGAGGGCCCGGGTGATGAGGATCTTCTCGAGGCGAGCGGAGAGGACCTTGATTGAGAGCTCCTCGCCGGTGGCCAGGGAGAGGAGGGGGTCGGCGGTCTGGTGGAGCTCGGTGGGGAGATCCTCGGGGACGATCTGGGAGCCCCGGGTGAGGACGACGCCGCGCTCGATGGCGTTCTGGAGCTCTCGGACGTTCCCTGGCCAGTGGTAGTCTTGCATGATGGCGAGGGCGTCAGGGTGGACGCCCTCGACGGCAGTTCCCTGGCGGGCGTTTTGGATGGCGATGAAGTGACTGGCGAGCTCGGGGATGTCCTCGGGGCGATCCCGCAGGGGCGGCAGAGGGACGGTGATCACCTTCAGGCGGTAGAGGAGATCCTGGCGAAAGGAGCCTTCCTTGACCCGCTCGTCGAGGTCCTGGTGGGTGGCCGTGAGGAGCCGGATGTCCACCTTTCGTGAGGTGGACTCCCCGACCCTCCTGACCTCTTGATCTTGAACCACCCGCAGGAGCTTGACCTGCAGGTCCGCGGGGAGCTCGGCGACCTCGTCGAGGAAGAGGGTGCCGCCGTCGGCGGTGAGGAAGAGGCCGTCTTTGTCCCGGTCGGCGTCGGTGAAGGCTCCCCGGACGTGACCGAAGAGCTCGCTCTCCAAGAGCGGTGCGGGGATGGCGCCGCAGTTTACGGGGACGAAGGGGGCGTCGGCCCGAGGAGAGAGCTCGTGGATCGCCCGGGCGACCAGCTCCTTGCCGGTCCCGGACTCGCCATGAATCAGGACCGTAGAGGTGAAGGGGGCGACCCGCTCGATCAGGGAGTACACCTGCTGCATGGGCTGGCTGTGGCCGACGAGGCGACCCAGGCCCTTGCGGTCGGAGATCTGACGGCGAAGGGACTCGTTCTCTCGTTGGAGGCGGAGCCGTTCGGCGGCCTTCACCACGGTCAGGAGGATCTCGTCCTTCTGAAAGGGCTTGTCCACGTAGTCGTAGGCCCCGGCTTTCAGGGCTTCGATGGCCAGCTCCCGGCTGCCGAAGGCACTCATCACGATCACCATGAGGTGGAGATCGCGCTGGCGGAGCTCGGCGAGGAGCTCCAGGCCGCCAAGGCCGGGCATGCGGACGTCGCAGAGGACGAGATCGTAGGAGGCCCCCAAGAGGGCCTTCAGCCCTTCCTCCCCATCGGCGGCGGTCCTCACCTGAAAGCCCTCACCGCGGAGCAACAAGGAGAGCATGTGGCGCATGCTCTCTTCATCATCGATGACCAGGATGTCGAGGGCGTCCGTCATATGGTGCAGGATAGAACGGTCCGAGGGCCACCGCAATCGGCGGGCCCTCAAAGAAAGATTTTCGATTGGGTAGGGTGGCCCCGGATCGAATGGCTGAGGAGGAGGATGGAAGGAGGCCACGGGGATGGTGGAAGGTGTGGGTGGCTTTGACGTTGGTGTTGGCGTTGATGGGGTGCCGCGATCCCGAGGGGCCCGTCAGCGACGATCCCGACGATTGGGTGTGTGCCTTGTGGCACGGGGGAGGCGGATCTCAAACGTGGCGCCCCCGGATTCTCCGGGGGCCAGGAGGCGGATCTCGCCGCCGGCCCGCTCGATGATCCGGTGGGTGATGGCGAGCCCAAGCCCGGTGCCCTCGCCGGGTTGGCGAGTGGTGAAGAAGGGGTCGAAGATCTTGTCGGCCACCTCGGGATCGACGCCGGGGCCCTCGTCGGCGACGGTGAGGATGACGATGGTGTCCTCGGCGTGGGCGCGGACCTGGACGGCCGGTTCGTCGACCGCGTGCTCGGCCATGGCGCGGGAGGCGTTGAGCAGGAGGTTGACCAGCGCCTGGCTGAGCTCTCCCGGGACGGCCCGGGCGCGGAGGGTCTCGTCGACGTCGATCTCGACCTGTAGTCCAGAGCCCGGCGTGGTGGCCTGGACGAGCTGAGCGGCCTCGTGGACGGTGGCCTTCAGGTCGACGGGGCCTGGCTGCTGACGGGCGTCTTCCCGGCTGTAGTCGAGGAGTTGGCGGATGATCTCCCGGATGCGGCGAAGCTGGGTGAGGATCCGGTCTGCGAGGTCGGCGGCGGTGGCCTCGTCGAGGCTGCGATCCTCTAAGAGCTCGGTGTAGCCCATGACCGCCGAGAGGGGGTTTCCGACCTCGTGGGCGACGCCGGCGGCCAATTGGCCGACGCCGGCCAGCTTCTCGGAGCGGATCAGGGTGTCCTGGGTGAGGCGAAGCTCTTCGAGCTGGGTCTGTAGCTCCTGGCGTTGCTCTTCGAGGCGGCGGAGCATCTCGTTGAATTGCCGGGCCAGGTCGCCGAACTCGTTGCGGGGGATCACCGCGACGGGGCTGGCCAGATCGCCTTCGGCGGCCCGGGAGGTGGCTACGCTCAGCGCTCGAAGGGGGCGGATCACGACGTAGGAGAAGAAGGCGTAGCCCACGAGGAGCACGAAGAAGAGGGTCAGCGACAGGTACAGGAGCTGGGCTCGGCGGCTGTCGGTGACGGCCTGCTGAGCGTCGGTGAGGGAGAGGACCACCCAGAACTCGGGGCCTTCCTCGGGGCGGCCCAGAGCCCAGATCGCCGGGTGAACGTCGAAGGGGCGCAAGGCCAGGGCCGCCGTCTCGGGGGCTTCGGCGGGGAGCTCATCAGCGGGGCCGGCGAAGAGGATCTCCGGGTTCGTCGAAAGGGCGGTGAGCGCCGGCTCGCGGTAGGGTTCAGGGAGGGCTGAGAGCCAGGCGACGTGCCGGCGTGCCTCGTCGGCGACGGCCTGTTGGAGCTGGCGTTTGTGGAGCTGGGAGGTGGCCAGCGAGACCAGGAGGAGGGCGCCGAGGAGGGAGAGCATCAGGCCGGCGAAGACCTGCCCCCGCAGGCCGCCGATTCGTCCTCGCCGTCGGCTCGGTCGCATCGTTGTCAGATCCCGTAGTAGAGATAGCTCATGGATAGCGACGGGCCTAAGAACTCCCCGAAGAAGAGGAATTGCACGCCGGCGAGGGCGATGAAGGGGCCGAAGGGGACCGCCAGTGCTCCCGGGGCTTCTTCGGCGCCTTCAGCGTCCTCAGTGTCTTCCTTCGACTCGGCAGCTTCGGTGTCTTCGAGCTCGGTCCCGTCCTCGCCTCGTTTGGCGACCTCCCGGGGGTCTTCCATGGCCATGACTTCCCGAGAGTCTCGAAGAAAGCTGGCGTTGAAGAGGGCCCCGAGGCCGGCGGCGGCGATGCCCTGGAGGCTGGAGGCGAAGAAGACAAAGAGGAGGGCCGGCCACCCCAGCCAGGCCCCCATGACGGCCATCAACGTCAGGTCCCCGCCGCCGATGCCCTCGATGCCTCGGGCGGCGAAGTAGAGGTAGAAGATGGCGATCACCGCTAACGCCCCGGCGAACAAGCCGATCAGGCTGCTGGCCAGGGTCACGGGGGGGAAGAACCCGGCCAGAGCGCCGGTGGCGATGAGGTCGCTGTTCAGCAGCCAGGCTGCCAGGACACCGACGATCATGGTGGGGATCGTGAACTCGTGGGGGATCAGATAATGGTCGAGATCGACGAAGGTGATCACCACTAACATGGCCAGAAAGAAGAAGTAGAGGCCAAAGATCAGGGCCAGGCTTCCCCAGGGAAGGGAGGCCACGTCGGCGGCGGGCAGGGGTGCTCCCAGTCGAGCCGGGGCGCCGATCATCTGAAAGTGAGGACCCGCGACCTTCAGCCAGAGGCCGGCGGCGAGCACCCCGGTCAGGGCCTCCACCAGGGCGTAGCGGGGGGAGAAGGAGGCCTGGCAGTGCCGACACCGGCCGCGGAGGAAGAGATAAGAAAGGATGGGGATGTTGTCATACCACCGGATCGGAGTCTCACAGGAGGGGCACCGGCTGCCCGGGGAGACCACAGAGAGCCCGGCGGGCACCCGATAGATCACGACGTTGAGGAAGGACCCGATCACGGCTCCGAAGACGAAGGCGAACCCCAGGGTGATGAAGAATACCTGCTCCGTCGTCATGGATTACGTCCCGATGGATTGCGTCCCGGTGGCGGTCTGATCACGGCGTCTCGGTTGTACCATGGTCCCGTTTCTCCCGGTAGCTTCGCCCGAAGTAGAGGAGGTGGGAGAAGACCAAGAGGAGGCTCAGAGAGGTGAGGATCGCCACCAGGGCCAGCGCCGGGATGGGGTCACGGGTGAGCAGGACGCCGTCGGTGGGGACTGCCAGGGGGGTCGCTCGCAGGGAGGCCACGAAGGTGAGGGTGGCTGCCGTGGCGGTGCTCATCAGCAAGGAGAAGAGCTTCATGATCCGGCGACGGTATTGAAAAGAGACGCCGTAGACCCAGTACCAGGCCATCAAGAGCCCCCAGGCGATGAGGGTGACCAGGAAGTTCCACTCCCCTGTGGTGAGGGCAAAGTGGCCGGCGATGAGGAGGGCGATGGCGACCAGGGTATAGGCCGGGTAGAGGACCACCGACTTGGGGACCCGCCCGGGGAGGAGGCGAACCGGGGGGGGGGCGTCCTTCTCGCCACGGTCGCCGATGATCACCGCCGGGAGCTCGAGGGACCGCTCGGCGGCCGGGGGCTGCTCGGGGACCTCGAAGGGTTCGGAGTTCTTGGGATCGGGGCTTTCGTCGGCCATGAGTGAGGGGGAGTCTACTCGGCCAGGGAGCGCCAGCGCTCGGAGCGGGAGGTCCGATCGCCGTAGTGGGCGCGCATCTGCGCCAAAAAGACCTCTACCACGGCGGGATCGAATTGGGTGCCGGCGCAATTCTCGATCTCCCGAATCGCCACGTCATGGGGGAGGGCCCGCCGATAGGCCCGATGGGAGGTCATGGCGTCATAGGTGTCGGCGACGGCGAGGATTCGGGCCATCAGGGGGGTCTCCTCGCCTTTGAGGCCCACGGGGTAGCCCCGGCCGTCCCACCGCTCGTGGTGGTAGTAGACCCCGGGGATCAGGGGGTGGAGAAACTCGATGGGCTCTAAGATCCACTTGCCCCGGGTGGTGTGGCTCTTGAACATCTCATACTCCGACGCCGTCAGAGGGTCGGACTTGTTGAGCTCTTCGAAGCGGATCCCGAGCTTGCCGATATCATGCATCAAGGCGCTGTCGGCGATGCGCTCGACGGCCTCCGAGGTCAGGCCCATCCCCTCGGCGATCATACGGGCGTAGTGGCTGACCCGCTCGGAGTGGCCCCGGGTATAGGGATCCTTGTCCTCCAGGATGTTTGCCAGGGCCTGGATGGTCTGCTTGAAGGTCTGCTGGAGGTCGCCGTAGAGCCGGGCGTTGTCCATGGCGGCGGCGGCCCGGTCGGTGAGGATGGAGAGGAGCTTGCGCTTGCTCTCTCGAAACCGCCGGCGAGGAGGCACCCGCAGGGCGATCACCGTGCCGAGCACCGACTGCTCTCCCCGCAGGGGCATGCAGAGCAGGGAGAAGGGAGAGGCCGCCGGGAGCTTGAGATCCTCGTTGTTCAGGATCAGGGCCGTAGAGGTGTCCTGTCCTTCGCTCACGCAGATCCGTGAGGCCTCGTCGAGGAGTTCGCCGACGGAGTCGGGGGCGTCGGGGTCGATCCAGCGGCGGACCTGAGCCGGCAGGCGGTTTTGTTCAAAGCGCCACAGGGAGACGGCGTGGGCCTGGGATTGAGTCCCCATCATGTGGACCAGGACGTCATAGATATGATCGGGGTCGAGCTCCTCGCCGACCTTCTCGCTGGCATCGTAGAGATCGATCAGCTCTTTGAGCTGGACGTTCTCCGCTTCCAGGCGACGCTGCTCGAGGCCTCGCTCGATGACCTTGATGACCTCCGGGACCTGGAAGGGCTTGAGGATGTAGTCGTAGGCGCCGGACTTCATGGCCTGGATGGCGGTCTCGACGGTGCCATACCCGGTCATCATCACCGGAAGGATGGTGGGGCGCCGTTGAGCGAGCTCGTCGAGGAGCTGCAACCCGTTCATCCCGGGCATCTCCAGGTCGAGGAGGATCACCTCGGGGCGGAAGTCGTCGAGGCAATCCAGGGCGGTCTCCGCAGAGCTGACCACGTAGACGTCAAAGCCCTCCAGGCCGAGGAAGTCTTTGAGGACTTCCCTGATGGAGGGCTCGTCGTCGACGACGAGGACGCGGGGAGGGCCGAACTCCCCGGAGGGTTTTTCGTCGAGTGACATGTTCCCTCGGGACCATAAATCAGGGGCGAACCGCGAACCTGTGAAGAAATACCACAGGGCCCGAGGGAGGGTCAATCAGGAGGCGGCCTCCAGGTCGTCTTCGTCCTGTTGGAGGGCGTCGAACTTCTCCTCTCGGACGGACCGGCGGGTCCGGTTGGACTCTTCGTGGAGGAAGGGCTCCATCTCCCGGATGATGCCCCGGTCGAAGGCGGTCTCCACCAGCATCTCCCGCATCATCTTCCGACCTCGAAAGAGACGGCTCATCACGGTGCCTACGGGACAGTCCAGGATGTGGGCGATCTCCTTGTAGGAGAAGTCGTTGAGGTCCGCCAGGACCACGACCATCCGGAACTCCTCCGACAGGGAACTGAGGGCCCGTTGGATCTCGGGGCTGAAGCTCTTGGAGAGGGTCTCTTGTTCGGGGCTGTGATAGAACTCGGTGCGATCCCGGCTGAAGAAGTTCTCCTCGATGGGCCGCATATTATCGGGGTGCAAGATCTCCCGCTCTTTCTTCTTGCGCCGATACTTGTTGATGAAGGTGTTGGTGAGGATCGTAAAGAGCCAGGCCCGGCAGTTGGTTCCCTGCTCGAACCGATGCCAGTTGGTGTAGGCCTTGATGTAGGTCTCCTGGACGAGATCCTCGGCGTCTTTTTCGTTTTTGGTGTATCGAAGGCCCGTGGCGTAGAGCTCGTCGAGATAGGGCAGAGCCGTCTCTTCGAAGCCCGCCACTTGGGGGTCTTCGGAGCGATTATGTTCGTTGGGCTTGAGCATGACTTCTCCTGATGGCTTCGGTGGTCCGAAAGCGGTCCAACCTCTTCACAGGTTCAGACGTAAGGGCGGGCCAGAAAGTTTCAAATTCTTTGGAAGCAGCCACCGAAGAAACGCTCTGCTCCGTCGAGAAAGGGTCGGCCACCCGACGACGGGGCAGAAGCTATTCACCGATAGGTCGGGGTCGAGGTGTGCGGTGTGGGGGGCTTCGGTGGGGGGCGCCACGGAAACAGCACGGCGCCTAACGAAGCCTCCCCCCACACACCCGAAAGCACCCGATCATCCCGTGAAAGAGAGCACCTATTCGGGCGTCGGCCTTCCCCGACGTTCCGATGTCCCCTACGTTTCGGAACCACACCCCTGCGGAGACGGGAGGCTTGTGAGAATCCAGGGGCCTTGGTAGGTTCTGGCGTCGATTTTCCGGCCCCCCTTCGGGGGGCGACGGGACAACCCACAACCGATGGCGTAAGGCAGCGCAATGACCGATACGGTAAGCATCATTCCTGTAAATATCGAGGAAGAGATCCGGCAGTCCTACATGGACTACGCGATGAGCGTGATCATCGGCCGGGCGTTGCCCGACGTCAGAGACGGCCTAAAGCCGGTGCATCGACGAGTTCTCTTCGCGCAGCAGGAGTTGGGCAACCGGTGGAACTCGGCCTACAAGAAGTCGGCCCGGGTCGTGGGCGATGTGATCGGTAAGTACCACCCCCACGGGGATCAGTCGGTGTACGACGCCCTGGTGCGGTTGGCCCAGGACTTCAACATGCGGGTGCCCCTGGTGGACGGCCAGGGCAACTTCGGGAGCATCGACGGCGATCCGGCGGCGGCCATGCGGTACACCGAGGTCCGGATGGCCAAGGTGGCCCAGGAACTGTTGAGCGACATTGACAAGGAGACCGTCGACTGGGTGCCCAACTACGACGACACCATGGAGGAGCCGTCGGTGCTGCCGACCCGGATCCCGAACCTCCTGGTGAACGGGTCGTCGGGGATCGCCGTGGGGATGAGCACCAACATCCCCCCCCATAACCTGGGGGAGGTGATCGACGGGGTGTTGGCGTTGATCGAGGATCCCGAGATCGATCTCGACGGGTTGATGCAGTATATCCCGGGGCCAGACTTCCCGACGGCGGGGATCACCTACGGAGCCGAAGGCCTCCGCAGCGCCTACGCTGAGGGACGAGGGGTGATCAAGATGCGTGCCCGGGCCGAGATCGAGGAGGACGAGAAGCGAGGCAAGTCCTCGATCATCGTCACGGAGCTTCCCTTCCAGGTGAACAAGGCTCGCCTGATCGAGAAGATCGCCCACCTGGTGCGGGATAAGAAGATCGACGGGATCACGGATCTGCGCGATGAGTCCGATCGGGACGGGATGCGGGTGGTGATCGAGCTGCGGCGGGACGTGATCCCCGAGGTGGTGCTGAACAACCTGTACAAGATGACCGCTATGCAGAGCTCCTTCGGGATCAATATGCTGGCCATCGTCCACGGACAGCCCCGGGTGATGGGGCTGAAAGAGGTCCTGAACCACTTCGTGGACTTCCGGCGGGACGTGGTCACCCGGCGGACGATCTACGAGCTGCGCAAGGCCGAAGAGCGGGCCCATATCTTGGAAGGTCTCAAGATCGCCCTGGATCACCTCGACGAGGTGATCGCCCTGATCCGGGCCAGCGAGTCGCCGGCGGCGGCCCGGGAGGGGCTGATGGCAAGGTTCGACCTCAGCGAGGTGCAGTCCCAGGCGATCCTGGATATGCGGTTGCAGAAGCTCACCGGCCTGGAGCGGGAGAAGATCCTGGCCGAGTTGGCCGAGGTGCGGGCCGAGATCGAGCGGCTGCGAGGGATCCTGGCCGACGAGCAAAAGCTGATGGCCGTCATCATCGAAGAGCTCGAAGAGGTACGAGAGGCCTACGACGATGGCCGGCGAACCGAGATCCTCCATGACGTCACGGAGCTCTCCAAGCTGGACCTGATCGCCGAGGAAGACATGGTGGTGACCCTCAGTCACCACGGCTACGTCAAGCGCACCCCTCTGTCGGAGTACAGGGCCCAGCATCGCGGTGGGAAAGGCAAGCGAGGGATGGGGACCAAAGACGAAGACTTCGTCACCGATATGTTTGTGGCCTCCACCCACACCAACCTCCTGATCTTCACCTCTGTGGGGAAGGTGTACAAGCTGATGGTCCACGAATTGCCACAGGGGAGCAGGACCACCCGGGGCAAGGCGGTGATCAACCTCCTGCCCATCGAGCAGGAGGAGACCATCAAGGCGATCTTGCCCTTCGAGGAGTTCGAAGAGGGCAAGTACATCGTCACCGCCACTCGTCAGGGGGTGATCAAGAAGTCGGCGTTGATGGACTACTCCAACGTGCACTCCAGCGGGATCATCGCCCTGGGGTTCAAGTCCGACGACGACGAGCTGGTCAGCGTCCGGGCCACCAACGGCGACGACCGGATCTTCCTGGCCAGCAGCGACGGCCAGGCGATCTGTTTCCACGAGTCCGATGTCCGCCCCATGGGTCGGACCGCCGCCGGAGTCTACGGGATGCGGTTCCGCGAGGGAGATCTCCTGGTGGGGATGGACGTGATCAGCGCCGGCGATGAGACGTCGACGATCTTGACCGTCACCGAGCGAGGCTACGGCAAGCGGACGTTGATCGACGAGTACCCGACCCAGGGGCGAGGGGGCAAAGGGGTGCTTACGATTAAGACGAATGACCGCAATGGGCCCCTGGTGGGGGTCCGGGTGGTCGACGATGAGAACGAGCTCTTGCTGGTCTCCGATCAGGGGCAGATCCTTCGAACTCTCGTGGTGCAGATCTCGACCTACGGTCGAAACACCCAGGGGGTCCGGATCATGAGCCTGGCCGACGACGAGAAGGTGGTCTCCCTGGCGGCTCTGCAGCCCGAGGAGGACGACGAAGAGTTCGAGGAGGGAGAGGCGCCGGAGGCGGGGGAAGAGACCGGTGAAGAGACCGGTGAAGAA
The DNA here is from genome assembly GCA_007120035.1 of Myxococcales bacterium. GTDB lineage: Bacteria > Myxococcota_A > Bradymonadia > Bradymonadales > Bradymonadaceae > SKON01. Next base: position 58,786 of record SKON01000115.1, on the reverse strand, counting down.
GAGTGAACCAAACCGGTTGACGCCTCTTTTGGCGGTGTGTTAAGTCGGGGCGCCCGTGGAGGTCGAGAGGAATGAGAGGCCCTCATTTTCTCGGTATCTGCGGCCCCCCGGCCTCCTCCGTCAGGAGGGGTTGGTTCGGTGTTTGAAGGACGGTGAACAAGCATGGCCACCCTGGACCGAAGATTCGTGAACGGTCTGTTCTGGCGGATGCTGGGACTGGGAGCCCTGACGGCCTTGAGCCTGATATGGTTCCTGGGAGTTCAGTTCGCCGCCTCGTTGGCCCTGGGCGCCCTGGTGGGTGCCGTGAGTCTGCGGGTCACGGCCTTCACCATCGAGCGAATCTTCCGCGGGATCCTGGACGGATCGTCGCGGAGCGCGGGATGGGGCGGACTTCTGATGGTGAAGATGATCGGTCTCCTCGTCGCGGTGTGGTTCAGCCTGGCGGTTTTGAAGGCCAACCCCATCGGGTTCGTTCTCGGTTTTAAGATGATCCTGCCGGCGTTGGCCTGGCAGGCCCTTGTGTCAGGGCCCTCGGTAGACCCTGAAGACGATGTCGACCATAACGAGAGTTCGTAGTTCATGGCTGACTATACGTTCATCGATCTCTTCCCGGATTTCGCCAACCGCGAGACCCCGGAGGGTGTGAAAGGGTGGAACGACCTCTTCGGCGACCCCTTGCTGAATCCCACGGCCAGTGTCGGAGTCACGCACGTGGTCTTTACCTTCGTGCTGGTGGGGATCATCGGCGTGATGGCGATGATCGCCTGGAGGAGGTTCAAAGATCCCGAGAAGGCTCTGGTCCCGGAAGGGCAGTTGACGATCACGAACTTCATGGAGTTGATCTGCGACGCCGTCCTCAACATGATGACCGATCTCCTGGGAGAGAAGGCTGCTCGGCGGTACTTTCCGTTGATCGGGGCCCTGGCGGTCTTCATCTTCATCGGCAACATCATGGGCCTGGTGGTGGGGCTCTACCCACCCACCTCGAATCTGAACACCAGCTTTGCCTGCGCTCTGGTGGTCTTCGTCGTGTATAACGTCGGCGGCTTCAAGGCGATGGGCTTTGGGTATATCAAGCATTTCTTCGGACCGGTCGCGCTCTTGGCGCCCCTGTTCCTCGCCATCGAGTTGGTCAGTCATGCCTTCCGCCCCGTGAGCCTGTCGGTTCGCCTGGCAGGGAACATGACCGGGGACCACATCATGCTCGAGATATTCGGCGATATCGCGGCAGATATCATCAACGTGCCGTTCTTGCTCCCCGTGCCGTTCCTCTTCATGGGACTACTGGTGAGCATCATCCAGGCCGTGGTGTTCTGTATGTTGTCGACGATCTACATCGCCCTGGCGATTCATCACGACGATCATTGAGGAGTCTCACCCCGAACCCCGTAGTCTACGGGAATTTCCCGAACCCATAGCGCTCGATGTCATTGGTGACAGAATGAGTGCTCAAGCAAGGAGGAAGTAGTCTCATGCGGAACAAGCAAACCCTGGTTTTCTTTGGAACTTTCACTCTGGTCGCTCTGTGGAGCACCGTGGCATTTGCTCAGGACGGCGGCGCGTCGATGAACGCCTTCACCTCCTTCTCGGGGATGGCGTTGGCGGCGGGCCTCGGGATTGGCATCGCGGCCTTCGGTTGCGCGCTCGGCATGGGACGAGCCGGTGGTGCGGCTCTGGAAGGAATCGCCCGGAACCCGGCGGCGGCGGGGAAGATCTTCACCCCCTTCATCATCGCCCTGGCCCTGATCGAGGCCCTGGCGATTTACGCCTTCGTGATCGCGATCCTGATGGTGCTGGCTATCGAGTTGCCCGGTAGCCAGGCCGAGCTCCTGGCGCTGATCGAGGCGATGTAAAAAGACCTCGCAAGATGCGAGAGACCCGGCGCGATGAGCGCCGGGTTTTTTTGTGCCGACCCTCCTGCGCCGCCGATCGTTGAGAACCGCGTCCGGGAGCCGGGGGAAGTCTTGCACCCCTTAACCGGGTGTGTTTTAATGCAACCACCGGTGAGTCCCGGGTGCCACGATATGGTGTGAAGCAACGAGTGCGATGATGCCATCATCGTTTGAGGGTCTCACGCGTTTCTCAGGCACCCCGAACGGTTCTATTCGGAGCAAACCTCGGCATGATTGTCCAGTGTCCAAGCTGCGCGGCGCGGTATCGGGTCAATGACGCAAACATACCACCATCGGGGGGAAAGATTCGATGCCCCTCGTGCGCGCACGCCTTCGTCGTGTACCCGCCGGCCCCTGATGAAGGGGCAGGTGACACGGACCGGACGTCGATCGCGCAGAAGCCGAACCTGAAGAATCTCCTGAATAGCATGAAGAGCGCCGAGGCCAACACCGACGAGGGAGGGCGCACGGAGGTGATGTCCGGTGACAACGTACCGGACTTCAACAGTCTGCTCGGGAATATGCCCGAGGGGGATAAGACCGTGGAGATGTCCAACCCGTTGATGGACGAGGAGTTTCGGCGAGCCATGTTGGGGCAGACCGCCGCGGCAAAGGAGGCGGCGGCGGCCAACGCCACCAGCAGCGAAGACGAATTGATGACCCAGGAGTTGACTTCGGATCTGGTGAACGCCAGCCTGGAGGGGCTCAGGGATCAAGCAAGGGGGGCGCCGATCGAAGAAGAGGAAGAGCTGGCGACCCAGATCGCGCCACCGCTGGAGATCGGGGAGCCGCCGTCGGGGTCGCCCTCATTCCAGCAGAGGATCTCGGCGCCCGATGGTCCCACGCCGCCACCGGGCCAAGAGCAGCGGTCCTCATCGGGCGGGCCTCTGTCGCCACCGACGCAGCCAGTCCCTCAGGTCATCGAACCCCCTCAGTCATCATCGTCGGGGCCGGCGACACGGTTCCCCACCACGCCACCTGTTGACCGGTTGGAGTCGAGCCCCGGGAGCCCGGCGGGGACTCCGCCACCTCGAGCCACCGGGTTTGGTTCGACGCCGGTACCGGCCGGTGCCTCCGGAGCGGATCCGAATCACCAGGGGCCGTGGCACCTGCAGACCCCCTTCGGGATCGTGTACAACTTCCAGGACATGCAGGGGTTGAGAAATCATCTGGAGCCCAAAGACAGTCTGGAAGGGTATCGGCTCTCCGTCGATGGGATGACGTTCTTTGGTTTGGAAGAGTTCCCTCAGGTGCAGGTCGACCAGCTTCGACGGTCCGGTCCCAGCCAGACGATCGCGTCGGGACCGCAGGCGGCGATCCCGGAGCACGTGTCGGCGACGGGACCGCAGCCGGAGGTGGGCCCTGGATCTTCGGGGCCCCAACCCCGCCCGGGTCCGGGACCGGGGGGGCCAGGACCTGTGGGAAGTGGGCCGCAGCCGGGAGTGGGACAGGGATTTCCCGGCGGCCCCGCGCCAGCCCGTTCCCCCTTTACGACGGCGAACCAGGCGGTCGCCGGCCCGGGACCAAATCAGCCGAGGCAGCTGATCGATCCCAACGCGGCGGTCGGCCCACCGAGTCGGGGGAAGTCCCAGCGAATCCTGAACTTCTTCTTGTGGCTTCTCTTGCTGGTGCTGGTCGTGGTCGCCTTTGGCCTGGCTCTGCACCTGGGTGGGATCGTGGATCTCTTCGGAGAAGAAGAGCAGGTCCAACCGACGACCCAGGTGGTGGTGCCCGAGGTCCAAGAAGAAGTGGAGGAGGAGCGGCCCGAAGAGGATCCGGAGACCGCCGAGGAGATTCGGGAGCGCGTGGACCGGTTGCTGAGTGAAGCGGAGGCCGAGATCGAAGCGAATCGGCTGCCCCGAGCGATGTCCCAGTTGGAGCGAGTGATCCAATTGGATCCCAACCGAATCCAGGCATACACCATGCTCGCCGACCTGCACGAAACCTTCGAAGAGCACGAAGAGGCGGAGGCCATGCGTGAGAGGGCCCGGCGTCTTCGAGAGGGGCTTCCCCTGGAAGACGATCCCGACGAAGCGGCCGCGGAAGAAGCGTCGGAGGAAGACGCGTCTGACGAAGAAGCGGCTGCGGAAGAAGCGGACTGAGGCAAGCCGATCAACGACCGACCACGGCGTAGGCGGTAACAGATGGACGTCTCGTGCCCGCAGTGTGACACCTTATACGAATTTGACGCTCGCCGCATGCGGGGCGGGGTGACCCTGAAGTGTAGCCAGTGCGGCCACCTGTTCCGGATGGATCCCCACGGGCTCGATGAGAGTCAGCGGCGGTGGATGGTCCGACAGTCCGCCACGGGGGATGTGCTCTATTTCACCGGGTTCGATACTCTCCATCGTTGGATCATGGAAGGCAGCCTCGGGGGCGAAGATGAGATCTCGCGCACCGGTGAGAAGTGGATTCATCTTGCGGAGATCGGGGAGTTTACACCGATCTTTCAGGTCGTCGACTCCATCGCTCGGTTGACGGGCAAGCGGAGTCAGACGCCGGAGGAGGCGCGGTCTGTGACGCCGCCGCTGCGGCGCAAGACCCAGGAGGTGGCGGCGCAGCGACCGGGGAGGGTGAAGCAGCCCACGTCACCGGGGTTGCCTGGAGCGCGATCGGGGCCGCTGCCCCGGGAAGAAGCTCGTCGGACCCAGACATCGCCGGGTCTGGGGCCCCGACAGTCCGATCCGGAGGAGATCCCGACGACGGTACAGCCGGCGGTTCGCAGGGAGACCTCTGGGCCGTCACCCGTCCCGGGACCGTCTCGGCGACCCGCGCCAACGCCGGCGCCGGTCGCGCCGAAGCCGGCGCCGAAGCCGCCACAACCACCACAATCGCCACGACCACACCCGTCGGCCGGGACCTCACCGGTCGCGCCGGCGTCGTCACCGCCTCTGGACCCGGAGCTGGTCCCTGGGGAGGTGTCGGAGCCCGAGCCGGGGACAGGGTTGGAGATCGAAGAGGAAGACAACTGGAGCCTCGGGGAGCTGGACCTGCCCGAGGAGCCATCGACAGCGACCGTGGGGAGGCCGAAGCGATCCAAATGGCCCTGGGTCGTAGTGGGGTGCCTGGCGGTGGCCCTGGGGATAGGGATCTGGCAACAGGAGGCGTTGGAAGAGGTGCTCCGTGGGGTGACCGACCCCGTGGATCGCCCCGTCGCCGACCCCACCGAGGTGGCGGGGGGCGACGAGGTCCACGGGATCGACGAGGTGGTTGCCCTGGTCGACCAGGCTCGCGCCCAGGCGGTACGGGAGGCCGTGGGGCCTCTGGTGGAGGAGGCCCTGGTAGAAGCCCAGGAGGTCGTGGGGCTGGCCCGGGAGGCTGCCGAAGAGCAGGCCCGACGAGAGGCCCAGCCCTCCGTGTCGGAGCTCCTCGTCGCGGGACGGAGAGCCCTGGATCGCAATGACGGAGCCGGGGCCCGGCGGCGCTTCGAGCGAGTGCTGGCCGAGGACCCGACCCACGTGGAAGCCGAGATCGGGCTGGGGTGGGCCCTCCTCGCCAGCAACGAGATCGACGCGGCGATCGACCGGTTTCACTCCGTTCTTCGGCGGTCGCCGACCAGCGGGGAGGCCCTGATCGGGATCGGACGAGCGGAACGAGAGCGAGGCGACAACAGGGCAGCGCTGTGGGCCTACGAGGAGTACCTGCAGCGGTTCCCCGGCGGGAGCCAGGCTTCGATCGCGGAGTTTCAAAGCCGCCGTCTACGAGAGCGTCTGGGAGAGTCCGATCCATGAGACGTCTGTTTATCGCTGTCGATCTCTCGATTCAGGTGGTCGAGCGGTTGGCTACCTTGCAAGCGGAGTTGAACGCGACCGTAGCCGACCAGTGGGGGGAGGCGGTGCGGTTGGGGACCGTGAAGGCCCCGAATATTCACCTGACGTTAAAGTTCCTGGGCGACACGGCGCCGGAGATGCTCCCCGTGATCCAGGAGACCTTGCGAGTCTTGTGCCGTCCCCTATTTCCCTTCGAGGTGGAGTGCCGGGGGGTGGGAGCGTTCCCCGAGCTCGCGAGAGCGCAGATCCTGTGGGCCGGGGTGGACGAGACCAGCGCCGAGGTGCTGGGGCTCTTGCACCGAGCCCTGCAGCGGGATCTGGTGAAGATCGGGGTGGAGAAGGAGCGGCGACCCTTCCGGCCCCACGTGACCCTGGCGAGGGTGAAGTCCGAGGAGTCCCGATCCTTTGAAGAGCTCCTGACACCACTGGAAGCGGTGAGCTTTGGGAAGAGCTTCATCAAGGATCTGATCCTCTTTGAGTCCCGGCTGGAGCCGTCGGGGGCACGCTATGAGGTGGTAGATCGGTTCTCGCTGGGAGAGAACTGAAGCTCCGGAAGATCGAGGCGTCCCTCGAGGTGAAAGAGGAGGAGGGAGAGCGCGGTGTGAACCGAGAGGGTCCGCACGTGGCCCCGGGAGCGGCCGCCGAAGTGTCGGCGAAGGGTGTAGGTGCCCGCTGGGGTGGCGAACCCGAAGTCGACGGTGCCCACGGGCTTTTCGGGGGTGCCGCCGCCAGGCCCGGCGATCCCGCTGACGGCCAGCGCCAGGTCAGCGCCGGACCGTTGGCGAGCGCCCCGGGCCATCTCGGAGACCACCTCGGGGCTGACCGCGCCGTGGGCCTTGAGGGTCTCTTCGGAGACACCCAGGAGATCGATCTTGGCCTGGTTGGAGTAGGTCAGGTATCCGGCGTGGAAGTAACCGGAGCTCCCCGGAACGTCGGTGAGCCGGGCGCCCAGGAGCCCGCCGGTGCAGGACTCTGCGACGGTGACCGTGAGGCCTGCGTTGAGGAGGGCGTGGGCCACCCGTTCGGAGAAGCTCTGGTCCCCTTCGGCGACCAGCCGGGAACCGATCAGCCCCTTGATGGTGGCCTCTACGGAGCGGCGGGCCTCCTGGGGTCCTTTCAGCGACACCTCGATCAGGGAGCGGTGAGCCCGATACCCGAGGGTGACCCCCAGGTCTCGGGCTTCCTCGGCGGCGGTTCCGATGCGGGTCTCCAGGTCGCTCTCTCCGAGCCCGAAGAAGACCAGGCGGGTGGAGCCCGTGGGGACCTGCGAGGCCAGGGGGCCGGCGAGGAGGTGGTGGTCCAAGAACCAGCGAAACTCCGAGGGGACACCGGGGAGAAAGTAGAACTCTCGTCCCTGATGGTGGAGGCGAAACCCGGCGGCTGTGCCGACCTCGGTGGGTAGGACCTGTGCTCCGGCGGGGAACGCGCACTGGCGGCGGTTGTTCTCCGTGAAGGGGTAGCCCCGGCGGTGGAATGCCTCTTTGAGCTCTTGGAGCAGGGGCTCGTCGACGACGAGCTCCGCGCCGGCGAAGGCGGCGGCGGCGTCCCGGGTGATGTCATCGGCGGTGGGGCCGAGGCCGCCGCTGACCACGACGACCTCGGCGGTGGTCTCCGAGAGCGCCCAGCGGATGGCCTGGAAGTCGTCGGGGACGACGCGGCTCTCCACCAGCGGGACCCCGGCCAGGGCGGCCACGCCGGCGAGGTGGACGGTGTTGGCGTCCCGAACGCGCCCGTCCAGGAGTTCGTCGCCGATGCAGAGAAGTTGGACCGTGGTCATGACCGAATCCGGGGTCGAGGAATGCCCTGTGAGGGGGAGCTAGCTTGACGGTTTGCAAAGACTTGACGTACCTTTGCAGCCGCTTTGAAAAGCCGCTCCCCCCTTTCTACCACCTCCCTGAGCGACCCTCCAGCATGTCGGTGACCTTCGGACGGTACGAGCTCCACAAGAAGATCGCCCAGGGCGGAATGGCCGAGGTGTTCTTGGCTACCCGGACCGGTGAGATCGGAGGGTTCAAGCGAGAGGTGGCCATCAAGCGTCTCTTCCCCCACTACGTGGACCAGGAAGAGAGCATCAATATGTTCATCGACGAGGCTCGGATCGCAGCTCGGTTGAGCCATCCGAACATCGTGCAGATCTATGATCTGGGGGTGGTGGACGACAGCTTCTTCATCGCCATGGAGTATGTGGAGGGGACCGATCTCAGGCGGCTTTGTGAGCAGGGGGTGGACAAGAAGAATTTCCTGTCCCGGCCCCTGGCGGTCCACATCATCGCCGAGGTCGCCGCCGGGCTGCAGTACGCCCACACCCGGACCGATGACCAGGGCCGTCCGATGAACGTCGTCCATCGCGACGTGTCGCCCCAGAATATCCTGATCAGCGTCGACGGCGCCGTGAAGCTCTGCGACTTCGGGATCGCCCGGGCCGAGAGCCGTCTGACCCACACCCAGGCCGGGGAGTTCAAAGGGAAGTTCGCCTATATGAGCCCCGAGCAGTTCGGGCGAGGCGATCTGGACCATCGAAGCGACATTTTCACCCTTGGGATCGTGCTCTACGAGATCACCGTTGCGACCCGGCTGTTCCGGTCCCGCACAGAGTACGAGACGATGCGGAAGATCACTGAGGGGGAGGTGACGCCGCCGTCGAAGATCCGCCCCGACTTCTCGCCACGGCTGGAGGAGATCATCCTGAAGGCCCTGGCGACGGATCCCGAGGAGCGATACCAGACGACCGCTGAGTTTCACGAGGCGCTGGAGGAGTGGCTCTTCGAGGGTCGGCATCGGGTGGGGGCTCGGCAGCTGGCCTCGTACATGGAGGAGGTCCACGAACCTCCGGAGTACGAGGAGGTGTTGCCCCTGGCGGAGCCCAAGGCGCCGAAGGACTCTACGACGATGGAGATCTCCGTGTCCGACGACGCGGTGGTCGAGTTCTCTGCGGAGGTGGAGCTCGAAGAAGAGGGAGAGGGTGATACGACGGTCCAGGATCAGACCTTCTCCTTTGACGAGTTGGAAGGGCTGGAGGAGCTCGATCCCGACGATCTGGAGGAGGAAGAGACAGAGATCCTCCACGTGCCGGAAGAGGAGCTGTCGACGGAGGCCGTGGAGATTCGCCGAATCACTCCGGAAGAAGCCCAGCGGCGGCGAGAGGGGAAAGCGGCGCAGGGGGTAGAGCTGACCGAAGAGTGGGAGGGTGACACGGGGGGCGACGGTGACGGCCCACCAGACGGGACCACCATCCCTCGTGTCAAGGAAGTAGATCCCTCGCCGTCCCGGCAGATCACAAACCAGTGGCGAGATCGGGGAGCGGGGCCAGGGCCGGCCCCGGGGGAGTCACCGGTCGCCGATAGGGAGGCTGAGGGGTCGACCATGGATCGGCTCCTGGGTTCGCTGCCGGAGCTGAAGTCCGGGGGCCGGACGCTCACCGGCCTCAACGAGGTGGAGGAGGAGCCCGGGGACTCGGGGACGTCGGGGAAGTCCGGGGACGCCGAGGAGGTGAAGATCGCCGCGGGTCCCCCGAGCGATGGGGCGTGGGCGACGGCGCCGATGGAGAAAGTGGCCGCGCCCCTGCCTCGGCGAAACTCTCTGGTGGTGCTGATTCAGGGCTCCCTGCCGTTACAGATCGGAGTGGTCGCGGGGGTGGCTGCCCTGGTGGTGTTCTTCGTGGTGTTGGTCGGGACTCTGAGATCCGGCGGAGAGGAGGACGGAGTCGTCGATGAGGTGATGCCCCTGGCGGAGGCCACCGAGGTGGTCGGAGAAGAGGAAGTGGAGCTGAGCCTGGTGACGGAGCCCGCCGATGCCCGGGTGATCGTCAATGGGGTCCGTCTCGACGGCAAGACCCCGCTGGCGGTTCCCCTGGTGAAGGGGAGGTCTAACGAGGTGTGGATCCTCCGACCCCGGTATCGGCCGGTGCGCCTCTTTGTGGATGGCGAAGCCGGCCAGCGCCGAACCGTGGAGATGGAGCGGGCCATGCCCACCGAGACGGCCCGGGTGGAGTTTCGGAGTACCCCGGATCAGGCGACGGTGTTCCTCGATGGAGAGCCCATCGGCCGGACGCCCCTGCGGCTGGAGAACGTGCCCGCTGACTTCGAGAGCCACGTGCAGTACGAGCTGGAGGGGTATCGCCCGTTCGTGGCGGTGGTGCAGTTCCGCAGCCAGGGGGACAATCGGATCCGGGGCATGCTGGCCGAAGACCGGGGCAGTCGAGTCATCGGGGTCTACGAGGTGCAGCCCCGAGGCAGTCGGGTCTTCGTTCATGGAGAGGAGCTGTCCACGACACCTTTCGAGAACGAGCACCGCGACGGGGAGTGGTTGGAGCTGAAGATCGATGGCCACGAGAGGGAGGCTCGGGAGCTGAGGTTGAGGTTGGACCAGATCGGCTCCTTCTTCGTGGGGATAGAACTGCCGCCGATGCGTGGCGAGTCGGGTCAGCTGAGTCTGGAGGTGGAGCCCAACGCAGCGATCTATATCGACGCCCGATCCTACGGGGCCGGGCCGCTGACGGAGATCGAGCTCGACGGGGGAGAACACACGGTGGTCCTGGAGACCCTCGAGGGACAACGGCTGCGGGTGCCCCTGACGGTGGAGGGGGGCGGCCATAGCCGGTATCGGGCGGTGATCGACGGAGGGGAGGTCTCCCTGGAGGCCCTGTAGAAAAAGTGCGCACAGATCGGGGGAAGCCGTCGATAATAGATCCAGATGTGCATCGCATTGGTGATTGAGGCGGAGGTGAGGATGGATCCCGTAGGCGCGCAAGGGGCAAACCTGGCGGTCGAGGCCGTGGCGGCCGCGACGGAGGCTCAAGAAGGGGGAAAGGCGGGGGGAGAGTTTGCCGACCTGATGGGGGCGGAGTCCCCGGAGGCCATCGACGGGGTGGACGGGGTAGACGGTGGGCAGCAGGTAGAGGCTGTCGAGGCTGTGGAGGCCCCGGAGGAGATCCCCGTGGAGGACTTTCTGCAGGGGGTGATGCGCGATGAAGAGGAGATCCGTCGGATGATGGAGCTCTGCTTGAACGGTGGGGAGATGGGGCAGCAGGAGATGCTCCAGATGCAGGCGCTGATCTACAGCTACTCTCAGCGGGTGGAGTTGACCACCAAGGTGGTGGAGAAGGCGACCAGTGGCGTCCAGCAAATGATGAACACTCAGGTGTGAACGGGGGAGGGATGAAACGTAGAGCCTGGGGATTGGGGACGCTGATGGCGTTAATGGTAGCGGTGATGGTGCTTTTGACGGGCTGCTCCGAGCCACTCCATCACGGGTTGGACGAGGGAGAGGCCAACGCCATGGTGGTGGCGCTGAGCGCGGAGGGGTTTGGGGCGCGGAAGGTTCGGGATCCCGATCAAGAGGGGCTGTGGGCCGTGGTGGTGCCCGAGGATCAGCGGGTGGAGGCCTGGGGGCTGCTGGAGCGGGAGGGGTTGCCCCGGCCTCGAGCGGGCGGATTTGAGGACTTCTATCCCACGTCGGGGCTGATTCCCACGGCGCAGGAAGAGAGGGTGATGCTCCAGGTGGCGACCTCCCGAGAGCTTCAGGCCAGCCTCTTGCAGGTGCCCGGCGTGGTGGACGCTCGAGTGCACCTGGTGATCCCCGAGAAGCCTCGGGTTCGGCTCCGACAGGAGGAGGGAGAGCGGCCCCGGGGCAGCGTGCTCGTGAAGTGGATGGACGGGGTGGAGCCCGTGCTGACGCCGGCGGAGGTGCAGCGCCTGATCGCCGGGGGAGTGGAGGGGCTGCACGCAGAGGACGTGGAGGTGGTGTACAGCACGGGAGCCGCTCGGCCGCCACCTGGGGAGGAGGCGACGGCGGCGGAAGTGGTCCGCCTCGGTCCGCTGGAGGTGGGGGCCCGCAGCCAGGGACCGTTGAAGGCGCTGATCCTGGGCATGGGAGGGGTGATCATCGCCCTGTCGGCAGGGCTTGTGTACGTCGTGGTGGCCCGGCGGCGATTGGCGGGGGACCCATGACCCTGACGATCTGGGAGGAGGGATTTGTAGCGGCGGGCAGGGCACTGGGCGACCGGGCCGGGATGGTGAAGACCGTGGCGGGAGCCTGCGCGGTGCGAGGTGGCCAAGAGGCGCCGGGCATCGAGCTCGCCCGTTGGGTCGACGGTAAGGTGGTCCAAGGTGTGGATCTGGAGGGAGCGCTGGTGATCGTGGGCGGTTGCCTCCTGGGTGGCCTTCAGGGGGTGAAGCTTCAACGTCGGGTCGCGGCGGCCCTGGCGGACCTACCGCCCCTGGAGCGAGACAAGATCGCCGCGCCGCCAGTGTCGATGCCCGCCGATGAAGGATTGGAGCGGCGCCTCTATGAGGTGTTTTTGCGGGTCGGTTCGGAGCGACATCCTCCTCGACGTGAGCTCTCTCTGGTGGGGCTTTACGCGTTCACCACGGCCACGGCGTTTCGAGAGTGGGAGCGATTGGGCGCTGTGAAGCAGGCCCTGTCTCCATCGCTGGGGCGACGGGTCGACCTGTTTCGGCGGGCAGCGATTCGGAGCAGTCGACCGGAGGTGACGGCGGCGCTCGTGGAGTACTTGACGAGGTTCCAGGAAGAGAGCGGGAGGTCGTGATGGAGGAGACCGTGGCCACAGTGTTGCGCGCCGGGACGGAGCTGTCTCGGACAGTTCGTCCCCTGGCGACGATCGGGCCTCTGTGGCGGGCACGGGTCGTCGAGGATCTGAAGTCCCTCGACGAGGAGCTCCTCGGTCTCCAGCGGGCGGCTCAGGAGGAGCTGGAGCGGGCCCGTGTGGAGGCCGACCAGATCCGGGCCAGGGCCCGGGACGAGGGGGTGGAGCTGGGACTGACGGAGTGTGTGACCCAGATCGCGCGAGCTCGGGCGGAGTACGGGCGGCTGCAGGCTCGAGCCGAGGAAGATCTGGTCCGGCTCGCCTTCGAGGTGGCCCGCCGGCTGGTGCACCACACCCTGGAGACCCGGCCCGAGGTGGTGGTGAGCATGGTGAAGGAGGCGATGAAGAGCGCCCGGGGTCGGCGGACCCTGGTGGTCTCCGTACATCCCGAGGATCTGGATGCGCTCCTGGGGGCTCGACGGGAGCTGGTGGAGTCCGTGGAAGGTGTGCCCGTTCACTTTGAGGCGGCCCCGGATCTGGAGCGGGGGGATTGCGTGATCGAGACCGAGAGCGGTCGAATCGACGCACGGTTGAACACTCAGATCGCGGTGCTCCGCGAGGGCTTGCGGGAGAGGAGGAGATGAGATGACGGAAGAACAAGGATCCATCCTGTCCCGGTATCTACGTGGCCTCGATGAGGTGAACACCCTGAGGGTTCGGGGAAGGGTTTCTCGGGTGCAAGGCCTCGTGGTGCACGCGACGGCTCCCGACGCCGTGGTGGGAGATCTTGTGATCATCGCCCGCCGGGGCGGGGAGGATTTGATGGCTGAGGTCGTCGGGTTCTCCGGGGAGGACGTGGTCTTGATGCCTCTGGGAGAGGTGGCCGGGGTGGGGCCTACCGCTGAGGTGGAGAGCACCGGAGAGCCCCTGTCGATCCGGTGTGGCCCGGGGTTGTTGGGGCGAGTCCTCGATGGGTTGGGCAGGCCCATGGATGCAGGGCCGCCGTTGGTGGGCGGCGAGTATTGTCGATGGCCCTTGATGCGACCCGCTCCCGATCCGCTGACCAGGAAGCGGGTGACCGAACCGCTGCCCATGGGGCTGCGGGCCATCGACGGGCTGTTGACCGTGGGGCGGGGGCAGCGGGTGGGGCTCTTCGCCGGGTCCGGAGTGGGGAAGTCGACCTTGATGGGGCAGATCGCTCGGGGCACTGAGGCCGAGGTGATCGTGATCGCCCTGATCGGGGAGCGGGGGCGAGAAGTGGCGGACTTCCTGGAAGAGGTCCTCGGGGAGGAGGGGCGAAAACGAGCGGTGGTGGTGGTGGCGACCAGCGATGCCCCGAGCCTGGTGCGGTTGAAGTCCGCCTATGTGGCCACGGCGGTGGCGGAGTATTTCCGCGACCAGGGGTGCGACGTGTTGCTGATGATGGACTCCGTGACCCGGTTCGCTCGCGCTCAACGAGAAGTTGGGCTGGCGGCGGGGGAGCCGCCGGCCCGTCAGGGGTATCCACCGAGCGTGTTCAGCATGCTCCCTCGGCTTTTAGAGCGGACCGGGAACAACGACCGGGGCTCGATCACGGCGCTCTACACGGTGCTGGTGGCCGGCAGCGATATGGAGGAGCCCATCGCCGACGAGGTGCGGGGGATCCTGGACGGCCATATTCTGTTGAGCCGAGAGCTGGCCTCTCGGAATCATTGGCCGGCCATCGACGTGTTGCCATCTCTGTCGCGGGTGATGGGAGCCGTGACGGAGAAGGAGCATCGGGAGAGCGCCGGGAAGTTTCGGGAAGTACTGGCGACCTACGAGTCCCGTCGGGACCTGATCAGCCTGGGGGCCTACGAGTACGGCAGCGACGAGAAGGTCGATCTGGCCATCGACTACATCGAGGAGCTCGAGGGGTACCTGCGCCAGGGCCAGGAAGAGCGGTCCAGCTTTGAGGAGGCCCTGGAAGGGCTGCGGGATCTCTTTGGATAAACGGAAGACCAGGATCGGAAGACCATAGAGAGAGCGTGATGGCAAACTATGAGTTGGAGACGTTGTGGGAGCTTCGGCGAGAGGCAAGGTCTGAGACGGAGGGGGCATATGCAGCGGCCCTGTCGGCCTATCACCTCGCGAGCCGGGAGGTGGAGTTCGCCCGGAGCGACGAAGAGGGGGGGATCGAAGAGCTGCGCCGTTGGCGGGCTCGTTTCAACGAAGCGCTGCAGAAAGGCACCTACGGAGGGGCGCTGCAGTCGATGAAGCGGCACCTTGAGGGAGTGAAGATGGACCTCGAGGAGGCCCGGGAGAGGGTTCGCCGGGCGGAGGAGGCGGAGTCCGAGGCCCGGAGGACCATGCGTCGGGCCCATGAGGCGATGCTCGCGGCGGTGCGGGAGCTGAAGGCCGTGGAGAAGCATCGAGAGAAGTGGGCCGCCGAGGAGGCCCGAAAGGAGCAGCGCAAGGCCACGGACCAAATGGATGAGGTGGCGGCTCGACAATGGCGGGAGGGGCGATGAAGACGACGGGGACGGCGGCACCGGGGGGAGGCGGCCCGGCGGTGGGGGAGCTCTCCGAGCTGCGCAAGGCGATTACCGCTCAGTGGCAGGAACCGGCGGTACATCCGGCGGCGCTGGCGATGATGGGAGAGCTCCTGCAGCGGCTGGAGAGCTTTGAGGGGCCGCCTCGACCGGACGCGCTGCGGATGCCTGATCCTCCGTCGGGGAGGGAGCCGTCGCTCTCGGAGTCGGCCAGGAGCCTGCACGGGCTTCGAGCGAAGCTCTCGGAGCAGTTCTTGACCGGTGGTGAGTCTGGAAAGGGTGCCTTGCAGGCGATGGCCTCGGTGATCGACAATTACCTGGCGATGAGAGCCGAGGTGATGGCCCGTTGCGCGAGCGAGTCCGAGCCGGCCTGAGAGGAAGTACATGGGAAAAGAGGAGTTGGTCCTACGACCGGAAAGCCGGGATGGATCCGGGGAGGGTCGTCAGGCCCTGTGGGCGTTTCGAGACCTCCTGCGAGGCGCCGAGGCGGAGGCGGTCCTCAGTGAGGTGTGTCGTCGCGGCCGAATGGAGCGATGGGGACACGCCGCGGAGGTGCCGTTATGGATGGATCCCGTAGAGGTGGCGCTGGTGGTCGAGGGCACGGTGATGGCCTCGTTGCCCCAGCAGGATGGGGTGGCGCGGTTGAGCCGGGGAGACGTATTCGGAAAGGCCACCGATGTCGAGGTGGCTAAAGTGCTCACCGATCGAGAGACCACGATCTGTGTGATTCCTCAGGAGGAGCTGCGGGAGGCCCTGAGTCCCCACGGCGTCCGTCGGCAGGTGGAGGTGGGGCGGTGGCGCAGTAAGACGCCCTTGGAGGTGACCCCGTGGCCCCTCCTGGGCACCTCCCCGCCGGTGCGCCTGGCCCGGCTCTTGCTCTATCTGGTGGAGTCCTACGGAGAGATCGAGGCAGATAAGGGGCTCTTACCGGTGAGCCCGAGTCCGTCGCAGCTCGCGGAGTTGGCAGGGATCCGAAAAAAGAGACTGAACCGGGTGTGGCGGCTCTTTGCGTCCTCCGGTTTGGTTGACAGGACCCGTCAGGGGTTAATGTTGACCGACTTGAGGCGCCTGCGACAGCTCGCCGCGGGGTAATGTGGAGATTGTGGAGGAGATACGCCGTGACCAGTCCAATCATCGATCAGACCCCCCTGTCGTTTCCGTGGCAGACCGATGACCCCTTCCTCTTCTGCGTGTATCACCTCGACGAGTACCCCGAGGGCAACGACGAGATGGGGGTGGACCCGAAGTGGTTGCAGGGGCGGCCGCTGGGGAACGACTTCGTGACCCGCGATGGGTTTCGGATGTATCACGGAGAGGTGGTGCCCGGGTTTCCGACCCATCCCCACCGTGGTTTTGAGACCGTGACCCTGGCCCGACAGGGGTTCATCGATCACTCCGACTCGTTGGGTGCGAAGGCCCGATTCGGCAAGGGGGACGTCCAGTGGATGACGGCGGGTAAGGGGGTGGTCCACTCCGAGATGTTCCCCCTGGTTCATCGAGACCGGGAGAACACCACGGAGCTCTTCCAGATCTGGCTGAACCTGCCCCGGGAGAAGAAGCTGGTGGAGCCCTTCTTCGCGATGTTCTGGGGAGAGGAGATCCCGATCGTGAGGCAGGCCGACGGAGAGGGTCGGTCCGTGGAGGTGACCGTGGTGGCCGGGAGCTATGGCGAGGAGGCGCCGCCGCAGCCGCCGGAGAACTCCTGGGCGGCGAACCCGGACAACGACGTGGCGATCTGGGCGATCCGGATGGAGCCGGGGGCGACGTGGACCCTGCCGGCGGCGGTCGGGGAGAAGTCGCGGCGATCGTTGTATTACTTTGAGGGAGGCGGTGTGTCCGTGGCCGGTGAGGGGATCGAGAAGGGGGTTCGGCTGCGGTTGGTCCCCGACGCTGAGGTAGTGTTGAAGAACGGGGACCAGGAGTCGGAGTTCCTGCTTCTGCAGGGGCGGCCTATCGACGAGCCCGTGGTGCAGCACGGCCCCTTCGTGATGAACACCCAGGGTGAGATTCGCCAGGCGATGCTGGACTATCATCAGACCCAGTTTGGTGGGTGGCCCTGGGAGAGTCCGACGCCGGTTCACCCCCGAGAGGTGGGGCGATTCGCGGTCCTCCCTGACGGGCGTGAGATTCGGCCTCCCGCCGACGGCGGGGAGTGAGGTCATCCGTCCTCGGGGAGGATCAGGCGCTCGTGGGAGGTGAGGTAGAGGCCGAAGCTGGCCGTGTTGAACCCGGCGAGCTCGATGCGGCGGTGGACTTTCTCGAGCTGCTCCGGGGCGGTGGCGTTGAGGATCATGTCACGCTGATCGTGCATGGCCCACCACAGATAGTCGGGGACCAACTCCAGGACCTCGTCGAAGTGGTCGGCCACGAAGGAGACCGGCAGCCGGCGGGTGGATCGGTAGGGGTTGTAGCCGGGATAGTCCATCCGGAGGTCGGAGCAGACCAGCTCACGGCCCAGGTGGTAGAAGGCGCGGTCCAGGCTGTAGGGGTTCTGGCGCTTTTCCAGGGAGCCGTAGTCACTGCCCGTCAGGGTCAGGTCGAGCCGAAAGGCGCGCTGGGTGTACTGTTGAAGGGCCTCAGCTCGGCGGCCGGCCCGGGAGTCGCCGGAGGCATCGTACCGAGGAATCAGGCTGTTGAGGACTACCGACGGGCTGTAGGCCGGGAAGCTCTCCTCGGGAAAACGGCTGCGGAGGTCTCGATGGTAATCGCGGAGGAAGAGACGGAAGTCGAAGTCGTCGAGTTGGACCCCGAGAAGGAGGCTGGTGCGAACCAGTTGGACTGTTCCGTCAGGGATCATCGGGCCCTCACTTCGCTGCTGGTAGTGATTCGGTGGGCAGGGCAGGAGGATAGCGCTAAACCGGTGCCTGTGGAAGGCCCGTCGGGGATGGTTGATGAAATGGGGTGGGATCGCTACAGTTCGACCGCTGACGGGAAACCAGCGATGAAACGTGTCCGATAGGAGAGGCCCGGTAGATGGAAGTCGAAGCCTATGTCTTGCTGCGGGGGATTCATAACGTCCTGAGGTGGGTGGTGTTGGTGGTGGCCGTGGCGGCCATCGCCGGGGCCTGGCACGGGGTGTTCAAGAAGCGGGCCTTTGAGGCCGGAGATCGGCTACGGACGGTGGGATATGTGGCGGTGATGCACCTGCAGCTCCTGCTGGGGTTGGTGCTCTACGCCCAGAGCCCGATCGTTCGGGCGGCGTTTCAGGACTTCGGGGCCGCCATGGGGAACCGGACCCTGAGGTTCTTCGCCGTGGAGCACATCACGATGATGATCCTCGCGGTGATCGTGGTGCAGGTGGGCTCGATCTTGGCGAAGCGGGCTGACGAAGACGAGAAGAAGCATAAACGAGCGGCGATCTGCTTTACCTTGGGCCTGGTGTTCATCCTCGCCGGGATGCCCTGGGCAGGACCGTGGATGCCGACGTTCTCAACCCCCTGAGTAGGGAGACGAGATGAGTGAGAAAGGAAAAGTCGAGGTGATCGACCTCAGCCACGCCCGGAACGTGACCCGGGTGGCCGGGAAGGTTCCCAAGCCCGTGGCGGTGGTGATCGCCCTGTTGGTGGTGGGGGTGATCTTATTGTTCTCCAGCCTCTTCCAGGTCAACGCAGACAGCGTGGGCGTGGTGCTGCGGTTTGGGGAGGTCACTCGAACAGTGGAGCCCGGGCTGCACATGAAGATGCCCCTCGGCGTGGAGCGGGTCCACGTGGTGCCCACCCGAAGGCAGCTCAAGCAGGAGTTCGGGTTCCGGACGGTCTATGCCGATGAGCGGACGGTCTACAGCTCTGATGGCTACGAGGAGGAGTCCCTGATGCTCACGGGAGACCTCAACGTGGTGCAGGTGCAGTGGACGATTCAGTATCGAGTGGAGGACGCCTACGACTATCTCTTCCGGGTGCGGAACGTGGAGGATACCCTCCGGTTTTTGAGCCAGGCCGTGATGAGGGAGATCGTGGGGGACCGAACGGTGAATGAAGTGCTCACCGTGGGTCGTGTGGAGCTTGCGACGACCGTGCAGGAGCGACTGCAACTCCTGTCGGACCGATACGAGATGGGGATCAGCATCAACGACGTGATCCTTCAGGACGTGAACCCTCCCGATCCGGTAAAGCCATCGTTCAACGAGGTGAACCAGGCTCAGCAAGAGATGGAACGGAAGATCAACGAGGCGCGGCGAGCCTACAACGCGGCGGTTCCTCGGGCCCGAGGGGAGGCGGAGCAGTTGGTGCAGCAGGCCGAAGGGTACGAGATCAACCGAGTGAACCGGGCCGAGGGCCAGGTGGCGAGGTTCCGAAACCTCTACGCCGAGTACGTGGATGCTCCGGAGATCACGCGGCAGCGGATCTACTTAGAGACCATGGCCGACGTGCTCGGGAAGGTCGAAAATAAGGTGATCATCGACGAGAACGCTGAGAACGTGATCCCCATGATGCCCTCGGGCGCGGCGGTGCCGATGACTCTATCCGGCGCAGCAGGAGGTCAGTGATGGATAAGATGGGATGTTTGTTAGTCATCGTCGCCGCCATCGTCGCCGTCGTCGGATTGGCGTCGACCATGGTGGTGAGCGAGAACGAGCAGGTTGTGATCACTCAGTTCGGGGCGCCCGTCGGGGATGCCGTCACCGAGCCGGGCCTGTACTTCAAGGTCCCCTTTATTCAGCGAATTCACCGATTTGATAATCGGTATCTGGAGTGGAGCGGAGCTCGAAATCAGATCCCCACCAGGGATAAGCGATTCATCTGGGTCGACACCTTCGCCCGGTGGCGGATCGTTGACCCCCTGCGGTTCTACCAGCGGGTCATCGATGAGCAGGGAGCCCAGTCCCGGCTGGACGATATCATCGACGGGGCGACCCGAGACGTGGTGGCGAACCACGATCTGATCGAGGTGGTGCGGTCCACCAATCGGGTCCCGGCCGAGGATCCCGAGCTTTACGATATCGCTGAGGAGATCGAACTGGACTCGGAGCTCGTGGATCAGCAGGTTCAATCGGGACTGGCGGATATCTCTCGGGGGCGGGGAGACATTATGGAGGCGATCTTGGTGCAGGCGGCTGCCCGGGCCGAAGACCTGGGCATCGAGATCTTGGACGTGCGGTTCAAGCATATCCACTACAATCAGGACGTGCAGCAGGAGGTCTTCGCCCGGATGATCGCCGAGCGGCAGCGGATTGCTCAGCAGTATCGATCGGAAGGGGAAGGAGAGGCCGCCAAGATTCGCGGTGAGATGGAGCGAGAGCTCCAGCGATTGGAGTCCGACGCCTACCGTCGAGCCGAGGAGATCCGGGGGCGGGCCGACGCCCAGGCCGCCGGGGTGTACGCCGAGGCCTTCGACGTGGACCCCGAGTTCTATCGGTTCTTGCGGACCATGGAGACCTACGGGGAGGTGCTCGACGCCAATACGACCCTGATCTTGACCACGGAGAGCGACTTCTTCGAGTTCTTGAAGAGCGCCGGGGACTGATTGAAGGCGTTGCCCATCGATCCCGTGCTTCCTCAGGTGGTGGAGGCCGTCAGGGAGCACGGAGGGGTGGTGTTGGAGGCGCCGCCGGGGGCCGGGAAGAGTACTCGGGTCCCCCCGGCGTTGCTTGACGCCGGGTTGGCAGAAGAGGGGCAGATCGTGATGCTCGAGCCGCGACGGGTGGCGGCGCGAGCGACGGCCCGCCGCATCGCGGCGGAGCGAGGAGGCAAGCTGGGCGGGGAGGTGGGATACCAGGTCCGACATGATCGGCGGGTCGGGCCTCAGACCCGTCTTGTGGTGATGACCGAGGCGATCCTGACCCGGAAGCTCCAGGGAGATCCCCTCCTGGACGGGGTCGAGGTGGTGATCCTCGACGAGGTCCACGAGCGAGGGATCCACACGGATCTGGCGTTGGCGTTCTTGCGGGAGGTCCGGGAGGTCCGAGAGGACCTGAAGGTGGTGGTGATGTCGGCCACGTTGGACGCCTCGCCGATGGCGGAGTTTTTGGGGCTCCCCGTGGTGCGGAGTGAGGGGCGGCAGTTCGAGGTGACTGTGGAGCACCTGGACCGACCCGCCGAGGACGCCCTGGAGGTGGAGGCCGCCCGGGCGGTGCGTCGGTGGGTGGGGAGCCCCGACGACGATGGTGGCGACGCGCTGGTCTTCTTGCCCGGACGCCGAGAGATCCACCGGTGTATCGGCGCGCTTCAGGAGTGGGCCCGCGGCGAGGACATCGAGGTGCTACCGCTCTATTCAGCGCTGAGCGGCAAGGAGCAGGATCGGGCGCTCGCGTCGGGAGGGAGACGGAAGGTGATCGCCTCGACGAATATCGCCGAGACCTCGGTGACCATCGAGGGGGTGACCCTGGTGGTGGACAGCGGGAAGGTCCGGCAGGTGCACATGGCTCCCGAGAGCAGGCTGAATCACCTGGAGCTCCGACAGATCAGCCTGGCGTCGGCGAGGCAGCGGGCCGGTCGAGCGGGGCGAGTGAGGCCAGGGCGGGCGATTCGGCTGTGGACGACGGCCCGGGAGCATCGGATGGAGGAGTACGATCGTCCCGAGATCGGGCGGGTGGAGATCGCCGGGGCCCTCCTGGAGGTGATCGCCTGGTCGGGGATGGACCCCGAGGAGTTTCGATGGTTTGAGGCCCCGCCGACGGTGGCGATCCGACGAGGCGTGGAGCTCCTGGAGCGCCTGGGTGCCGTGGCCGACGGTCAGGTCACGGAGGTGGGACGGGAGCTCCTGGGGATGCCGCTTCACCCCCGGTTGGGCAGGATGCTCCTGGCCGCTCGGGAGCTGGGGGTGGTCGATGAGGTAGCCGCGGCGGCGGCGGTGCTCTCCGAGGGGGATTTCGTGACCTCCGTGGCGGCCGACGCGCCGACGGGGAGGTCTGATCTCCTGGTGCGAGGGGCGCTCCTCGACGAGGTGGCGGCGGGGCGGGAAGTGGGGGCGCGAGCCCTGGGGCTTTCGGTTCATGTGGGTCGAGCCCGCGGGGTGCAGCGGGCCCGAGCGGAGCTGATGAAGCGGGTCGCCGATGTCGAGTCGGGTGGGGACGGGGAGGCCCGTGAGGACCGGGCGTTGAAGGCCGTGTTGGTGGGGTTTCCCGACAGAGTGGCCCTGCGTCGAACGCTGGGAGAGGACCGGTTCGTGATGGTCGGCGGAGAGCCGATGCTCCTGGCCCGAGAGAGCGTGGTCCGCGACGCCCGGTGGATCGTGGCGCCCAGGGTGGGCGGCAAGGTCCGCGGCGGCCGGGTGCGGGGGGACAGCGTGTCGTCGAGGAACCTGATCCGCCTGGCCAGCGAGGTGGAGCTGCCCTGGTTGGAGGAGCTCTTCCCCGAGGCGCTCACGGAGGAGATCCAGGTGGGCTTCGACGGATCTCGACAGCGGGTGATGGCCCGTCGGGTCAAGAGCTTCGAGGGGATCGCTTTTGAGGAAGAGGTGCTCTCCGTGGAGGCCGAGGCCGAGCCCGAGGAGGTGCTTCGGGAGTTGAAGGGGCCGGCGCTCTCCGATCTGTCGACCGCCTTTGGCTTGAGCGACGAGGATTCGCAGTGGTTGCTGCGGTGGGAGTGGTGCCGGCGGTGGTTCCCAGAGGCCGAGTTTCCTCAGCTCCTGGCCGACGAGGCGGTGGGCAACGACGAGGAGCCGATCTGGGATCAGCTCTTGTGGGGAAAGCGGAGCTTCGGCGACCTGCGCCGCATGGGAGTGGTGGGCGCGCTGAAGGC
This sequence comes from Myxococcales bacterium, assembly GCA_007120035.1. Lineage (GTDB taxonomy): Bacteria > Myxococcota_A > Bradymonadia > Bradymonadales > Bradymonadaceae > SKON01. Next base: position 36,391 of record SKON01000115.1, on the reverse strand, counting down.
TTACCTGAACGCCGAGCAGCGGCGGTTGCTCGCCGAGGAGGCCCCGGAGCGGATCACCGTTCCGTCGGGGAGCGCGATTCGGCTTCGGTATGAGTGGGAGGGACCGCCCGTGCTGGCGGTGCGGATCCAGGAGCTCTTCGGGTGGACCGACACGCCTCGGGTGGGGCGGGGCGAGGTAGGGGTGCTCATGCATCTGCTGGCGCCGAACTATCGTCCCGCTCAGATCACCGACGACCTCGGTGGGTTCTGGGAGCGGACCTATCCGGAGGTGCGCAAAGAACTGCGGGCCCGGTACCCCAAACATCCCTGGCCCGAGGATCCCGTGGGCGCCCGGGCGGTTCGGAAGTAGAGGGGGCTTTGCAATTCCGCAGCGGGCCAAGGCCCGCTCCGGACTGCGGACCAACCGATCACCGTGGAGCACACTCGGGAGGGGGGAATTTCTTGCCCCGGTGCGGTGCTCGACCTACAGTGATCGGAGTTTCATTGGCCCCTTTCGACGAGGCCCGGCGATGGTCCTCGCCACCGAATTCATCGACTACAACGTGGAGTACCTGACGAGGGTGCTCCTGGATCGGGGATTGATCACGGAGACCCAGGCGAAGCAGGCCCGGGAGCAGGAGTCCGCGGTGCGGGCGGAGATCTTGCAGGAAAAGGTGCGGGGTCTGCAGGGGCGTCGGCGGTCCCGGTACGCCGTGACGCCGGCGGAGGTGGTGGCTCGGCTGGAGTTCCGAAAACCCGATGGGGAGGTCCTGGACGAGGATGGGATCATGGCGTCCGTGGCAGACGACGCGGGGCTGCCCTTCGAAAAGCCCGATCCTCTGGAGCTGGATATGGAGCTCATCGCCAAGACGATGAGCCGGCCCTTCGCGGCGCGCCATAGCTGCGTGGCCCTCCGTCGAGAGGACGGGCGAGTGGTGATCGCCCTGGATAACCCCTACGACGTTCATCTCCGGCACGAGCTGCGGACCCTGCTTCCGGGTGACTTGAGCCTGGTGGTGAGCGCCAAGAGCGACATCCTTCGGATCATCGCCGAGGTGTACGGGCTGCGGTCGTCGATCACGGCCGCCGAAGAAGAGGTGACCCTGGGCATCGATCTGGGGAACCTGGAGCAGTTCATTCGGCTGAAGGACGTCAGCCAGATCGAGGCGACGGATCGGCCGATCATCAACGCCGTGGAGTACCTGCTCCACTACGCCTTTGAGCAGCGGGCCAGCGATATCCACATGGAGCCCAAACGGGAGAAGTCGCTGGTGCGGTTGCGGATCGACGGGGTCCTCCACGGGATCTACGACTTCCCCCGGGCCATCCACCCGGCGCTGGTGAGCCGGATCAAGATGCTGGCCCGGATGGACATCGCCGAGAAGCGAAAGCCCCAGGACGGGCGGATCAAGATCGAGCGGAGCGGCTCCGAGATCGAGCTGCGGGTGTCGACGCTTCCCGTGGCCTTCGGGGAGAAGGCGGTGATCCGGATCTTCGACCCTCAGGATCTGATCCAGGATCTGGAGCATATCGGGTTCTTTGGAGACGATCTGAAGACCTGGCGAGACTTCATCCATCGTCCCCATGGGATGATCCTGGTCACGGGGCCGACGGGGAGCGGGAAGACCACGACCCTGTACTCCACTCTGAAGGAGCTGGCCGGCCCGGACGTGAACATCACCACCGTGGAAGACCCGATCGAGATGGTCTACCAGGAGTTCAATCAGGTGCTGGTGCAGCGCCGGATCGACGTGACCTTCGCCACGGCGCTGCGGACGATCTTGCGGCAGGACCCGGACATCATCATGCTCGGGGAGATCCGGGACGGGGAGACGGCATCCATGGCCACCCAGGCAGCGCTGACGGGTCACCAGGTGTTCTCCACGCTCCACACCAACGACACGTCGTCGGCGGTGACCCGATTGCTCGATCTGGGGGTGGAGCCCTTCTTGTTGTCCTCCACCCTGGTGGGGGTGATGGCTCAGCGGCTCTTGCGAAAGATTTGCAAGAAGTGCAAGACGAAGACGGAGCTGACGCCGGAGCAAATCAGCCTGCTGGAGATCAAGCTGCCGGCCCGGTCCCAGGCCAGCCTGCCCGTGGCCTACGGTCGAGGATGTGTGCGGTGTCGGGGCACGGGGTACTACGGACGGACGGCGGTGTTCGAGATGTTGACTGTCGACGATGTAGTGAGAAAGTTGATCAGCGAGCGGGCGACGGCTCCGGAGATCCGTCGGCAAGCCAGGGCCAACGGGATGATGTCCCTGCGGGAAGGGGCGATCAAGAAGATGGCACAGGGCCAGACGACCTTTGAGGAAGTACTAACCGTAGTATCGGACTCGACGTGAAGAAGATCCTCTACACCGTGATCGGGGGAGTGGCGCTGGTGCTGGTGGTGGCGATGATCGTCACGGCCTGTGTGTATCCAATGATCAACGAGGTGGAGACCGGGGCGACGCCGGAGTACCCCGAGATTCAACCCCAGTACTACACGGCGGAGCCGGACCGAATCCTCGACGAGGTGGAAGCCGTGGTCGAGGCCCTGGATCGGTGGGAGGTGGTGGAGGTGGACCGAGCCCGCCGGCAGGTGGAGGCGGAGCGGACGACCCGGACGTTTCGGTTTGTCGATGACGTGACGATCCGGGTGGAGCCCGTGACGGAGTTCGTCGCACAGGTGCATCTGCGGAGCGCTTCGCGGGTGGGGAAGAATGATCTGGGGCAGAACGCCCGGAACATCGAGGAGTTTTTCGGGGAGCTCGACGATCGGCTGGGAGCCGTGAAGTTCGAGCCCCATCGGGGAGAGGAAGACGAGGAGGCCGTGGAAGGCGATGAGGAGGGGGACGAGGACGAGGGGCCGGGAGAAGATCTGGAGTAGAGATACCCCGAGATCGGAGAGGTCCTACCCGAGGGCGTCGGAGCCCATGTCGAGATCGAGGTCCGGGGGCGTCGCAGCCCACACCCAGGCGGTGATGAGGATCCCCGAGGCGCCGACAAAGACGATGAGGCTGGTCATGGAGAAGTGAAGGGCCACGAAGGGGGTGATCAGGGCCAGCAAGAAGGAGGCCCCGAAGAGGGTCCGCAAACGCTGACGCAGCAGAAACGATCGGTGAGAGGGCAAGAGCCCGATGAGCTCGACGAACCGTAGCACAAGAGAGATCACGAGGGCCGTCATCAGGACTGCCAAAAGAGAGGCGACGGTGTAGGTAGCGACAGCGGCCCCGGGAACGTCGGGGAAGACGGTGGCAGGTAGAGAGAGCAGAAGGTGTGCAGGTGTGCTCATGGGGACTCCCGGGTCGATGTCACGCAGTATGTGTAATACAAACTTCGTGCCAGAATGGAGGAAGAGCAACTATTTGATCTTCTCAGGGGAGGGGTCAGGTGTTGATTTGACGAGTGGTTTGGACCTATCGTGGCGTCGGGATGTCCCGACGATGAGCAGAGCTGAGAAAGCGGCGCAGATGTGACGAGAGCGAAGAATTTCACGATCTTGATGGCCCTGTGTCTGTGGACGGTGACGGGATGTCACTCCTGCCAGCAGACCATCGACGAGGGGGACGCCTTCGTGGTCCTGATGGACTCCTCGCCGCGGGGATTGGATCCCCGGTTCGCGACCACCGACGCCAGCGCGAAGCTGGTGGCGTTGTTGCACGAAGGGCTGATCTCCACGGACACAGCCGATGGGTCGATGGAGATGCGGTTGGCCCGTGAGATCGTGCAGGTCGACGGGGTGACCTACGAGGTGTGGCTCAGAGACGACGCGGTCTTCCACGACGGGGAACCCGTGACGGTGCGGGACGTGGAGTACACCTATATGGAGCTCGACAGTGAGGAGGTGCGGTCGCCCTATGCCGGGTTGACCCGAAGGATCGAGACCTTCGAGGTGATCGACGACCACCGGTTCGTGATCACCCTGAAGGAGCCCCACGCCCCGTTCATTACGGATCTCTCCATGGGGATTGTGCCTCGCCATCTCTGCGCAGGACGCAGTGAGTGCGAGGGAGATCCCGTGGGAGCCGGGCCGTTCCGGTTCGTGCGGCGCGACGGAGACCTGCGGTTTGAGTTCGCGTCGTTTGCGGATCACTTCGACGGGGCACCCGAGATTCAGCGGCTCGTGTTTCGAGTGGTCCGCGATGACAACGCCCGTCTCCTGGCACTCCTGGGGAACTCGGCGGATCTCTTACAGAACGCCGTCTCACCCCTGATGATCCCCGTGGTGGAGCGGTCGGACCGGCTGGAGATCCAGACGGCGCCCTCGTTCAAGTACACCTATCTGGCGTTCAACCTGGAGCACCCGATTTTGGGAGAGGAGAAGGTTCGTCAGGCCATCGCCCATGCCATCGATCGGGAGCGGATCATCGAGTACAAGTTCCGGGGGGCCGCCCGGCTGTCGACGGGGATGTTGCCCCCTGATCATTGGGCCTACGAGCCGGACGTGATGGTCTTTGACTTCGATCCCGATCGGGCTCGGGAGCTCTTGGACGAGGCGGGATACCCGTCGGTGGACGGGGAGCCTCGGTTTGAGATCGAGTTCAAGGTGTCGGCGAGCAAGTTTCGGCGGTCTCTGGCGGAGTTGATCGGCCAGCAGCTCGGAGAGGTGGGGATCGCCGTGCGGGTCCGTTCCTTCGAGTGGGGGACCTTCTTTGACGATATTCGGAGCCGGAACTTTCACGTGACCACCTTGCAGTGGCCCTCCGTGGGAGAGCCCCATCTCTACCATTGGATCTTCCACTCCTCGAACATCCCCACCCCGGAGCATCGGGCGGCCGGGGCGAACCGGGGAGCCTACTCCAACGCCCGGGTCGACGAGCTCCTGGACCAGGGGCAGCGCGAAGAAGATCGGGAGAAGCGACGGGCGATCTACGGGGAGGTGCAGCAGATCCTGGCTGAGGAGTTGCCCTACGTGTCCCTGTGGCACGAAGACAATATCGCGATCCTCCGGAAGGGCACGGAGGGGTATTACACGACGCCGAACGCGCGGTTTGGCGCGTTGCGGGTGGTCCGACCGGCACCAAGGCCGTAAGAGATGAATGGTTCTGAACAGCCGTCGTTGCGGCGGGATCTGGTGGTGGTGGTGGTGATCGCCGGGCTGGCGTTCGTGCTGGGGATGAACCTCTTTCTCTTCTTCGGTGGAGACTTCGACATCTTTTCCAGCCGGGAGGCCCCGGACTTCGAGCTCCCCGTGATGGGCACCGAAGAGACGATGAGCCTGTCGGAGTATCGGGGTCAGGTGGTGCTCATCGACTTCTGGGCGACCTGGTGTCCCCCCTGTCGGGAGCAGATGCCGGCGCTGAAGACGCTGGGAGAGGATCCGGACTTCGGAGAAGAGCTGGTGATCCTGTCGGTGAACACCGACGACTACGCCGACGGCCGGGAGGCCCGGGTCGACGGGTTTCTGCGGTCTGTGGGCCTCGAGGACAAGCCGACGCTCTTGGACGACGGGCGAGTCCGGGCCCTGTATGGGGTGCGGAGCATCCCGACGTTGGTGTTGATCGATGAGGAGGGGAAGGTGTTGTACCAGCAGGCCGGTCTCCACGATGAAGACCGGCTCCGGAGCGTGGTACAGCGCCGAGCCGGGGTGGGGCGGTGAGTCATTGCGCCTTGTGGGGGGAGCGAACTCCCTGTTACATTTCGTCGGATCGTACAATTCGGTAACGCCATGGAGTCCAGCGAATGGGTGAACACGACGTAACGGGCACGCGGGGTGGGCAGGAGAAGCGGCATTTCATGCGGCGACTGCTTCGAGACGTGCAGGCCCTGGAGAAGATGCTCGACGATGGGATGATCGAGACCGGGGTGCGCCGGATCGGGGCGGAGCAGGAGCTCTTTCTCTTGGACTCCAGCTATCGCCCGGCGCCGCTGGCGTTGAAGATGCTCGACCGACTCCAGGACGATCGGTTCACCACGGAGCTGGCGATCTTCAACCTGGAGTTCAACCTGCCGCCCCTCCTCTTTGGAGACGGGTGCCTGCAGGAGATGGAGAGGCAGCTCTCGGAGTTGACCGGGATGGCCCGGGAGGCAGCCGCCGCCGAGGGGGGCCACGTGGCGCTGATGGGGATCCTGCCGACCTTGCAGAAGTCGGACCTGAGCATGGAGAGCATGACCCCGAATCCCCGGTACCGAGCGCTGAACGATGCTCTGAGCGCTCTGCGGGGGAGTGACTACGAGTTCTACATCAAGGGGGCCGACGAGTTCATCGTCAAGCACGACTCGGTGATGCTCGAGGCCTGCAATACGTCGTTTCAGGTGCACTTCCAGGTGGGACCCGAGGAGTTCGCCAAGCTCTACAACATCGCCAGCGTGGTGTCGGCGCCGGTGATGGCCGTGGCCTGTAACAGCCCGCTCTTGTTTGGGAAGCGGCTGTGGCACGAGACCCGTATCGCGCTCTTGGAGCAGTCCATCGACACTCGCCCCACCCGGCATCACCTGCGGGAGAACAACCCCCGGGTGACCTACGGGAGCCGTTGGATCGACGACTCTGTGCTGGAGGTGTTCCGGGAGGATATCGCCCGGTTCCGGCTGCTCTTTGCCACGGAGCTCGACGAGGATCCCTTCGAGGAGCTGGAGCGGGGCAACATCCCCGGGCTGAAGGCCCTCTGCCTGCACAACGGGACGATCTATCGGTGGAATCGGCCCTGCTACGGGATCTACAAGGGCAAACCTCACCTGCGGATCGAGAATCGGGTGTTGCCTGCGGGGCCGAGCACCGCGGATGAGGTGGCCAATGCAGCGTTCTGGTTCGGGCTGATGGCCGGGGTGGTGGAGGCCTATCCGGACGTCCGGGACAAGATGTCCTTTGATGACGCCCGGCATAATTTCTTTGCGGCGGCTCGCCATGGGTTGGACGCACCGATGACCTGGATCGACGGAACGGCCGGGACGGCCCGGGAGGTGATCGACTCTACGTTGATCCCCCTGGCTCGGGAGGCGCTGCTGAACGCCAAGATCAGCTCCGAGGAGGTCGATCGCTACCTGGGGATCATCGAGGAGCGGGTGAAGCTGCGGCGGACCGGGGCGAGCTGGCTCTTGCAGTCCTTCAACAAGCTGAGTCACACTCTGCCGACGAGCGAGAAGCTGGGGGCGATCACGAGCGCTGCGGTGAAGCGGCAGTCCGTGGGAGATCCGGTTCATACCTGGGATCTGGCCACCGTGGAAGAACGGACCACCTGGCGAGACAACTACCTGCGGGTGGAGCAGTACATGACCACGGATCTGATCACCGTCAATGCCGACGAGCTGATCGACCTGGTGGCCAGCGTGATGGACTGGCAGCACCTGCGCCATGTGCCGGTAGAGGACAACGAGCACCGGCTGGTGGGGCTGGTGACCCGCCGGACGATGATGAGGTTGTTGAGCAGCGGCAAGCTGAGGGAGGAGGAGCCCGTGCCGGTGTCGTCGATCATGGAGAAGAACGTGATCACCGTGGGGCCCGACACCCTGAGCTTGGACGCGATCGCCAAGATGGCGGAGCATCGAATCTCCTGCCTGCCCGTGGTAAAGGAGGGGCGCCTGGTCGGGATCATCACGGAGCGAGACTTCATGGACCTCGCCAGGGACCTGTTGAAAGAGAAGCTGTCGGCCTCCGACGAGGCCTCCTGAATCAACCCATCCATCGCCCCGACGAGGCTCTCCATGCCTGACTTCGTCCACCTCCACGTCCACACTCAGTACAGCCTCCTGGACGGGGCGATCAAGATCCCGGATCTGATGAGCCGGGTGAACGAGCTGGGGATGGGGGCGGTGGCGATGACGGATCACGGCAACCTGTATGGGGCCGTAGATTTCCAGAAGGCAGCGTCCAGGGCGGGGCTGAAGTCGATCATAGGGTGCGAGATGTATATGACGTCGGCTCCCTACGAGGAGTCGACAGAGCCGAAGAGCTATCACCTGACGACGCTGGCCATGAACGCCGAGGGGTATCGGAATCTACTGATTTTGAACTCCATGGCCTGGTTGCACGGAGTCCATCCCCGCACCGGGGTACCCCGGATCGACTTTGAACTCCTGGCGAAACACAGCGGCGGTCTGATCTGCCTCTCCGGAGATCTCGGGGGAGAGGTCAACCAGGCGATCCTCGCCGGCCACCGGGATCGGGCCGTGGAGATCGCCGCCCGTTATCGAGATCTCCTGGGGGCCGATCGGTACTACCTGGAGCTGATCGACAACGCCCTTCCGGAGCAGGAGAAGTGCAACCAGGCCCTGATCGAGATCGGCCGGGAGCTAGGCGTCGGCCTGGTGGCGACCAACGACTGCCATTACGTGAGTCGAGAGGACGCCCGGGCCCACGCAGTGCTGATGTGCATTCAGTTGGGAAAGACCGTGGACATCGATCGGGTGATGGAGCACGGGGTGGACCAGCTCTACGTGCGGAGCCCGGAGGAGATGTGGGAGGCCTTCTCTCACGTGCCCGAGGCCTGTGAAAACACGGTAAAGATCGCCGAGATGTGCGATCTGGAGATCCCCCTGGGGGAGGTCTACCTGCCCCGGTACGACGTGCCCGAAGCCTTCGTGGAGGAGCGGGAGATCGATGATCCCGACCAGGGAATCCACGAGTACTTCGCGCATGTGGCGCGAGAGGGTCTGGAGGAGCGGTTTGCCGAGTTCGACGAGCTGGGCCTGACCTACGATCGGGAGCTCTACGAAGAGCGGCTCGCCGAGGAGATCGGGATCATCCAGCATATGGACTTCCCGGGGTACTTCCTGATCGTATGGGACTTCATCCAGTGGTCCCACGAGCAGGGGATCCCCGTAGGGCCTGGTCGAGGCTCCGGGGCGGGGAGCCTTGTGGCCTACTCAATGCGGATCACCGACATCGACCCCATTCCCTACGGCCTGCTCTTTGAGCGGTTCTTGAACCCCGAGCGGGTGTCCATGCCGGACTTCGACATCGACTTCTGCATGAATCGCCGTGGGGAGGTGATCGACTATGTGACCCAGAAATATGGGGAGCATAACGTGGGTCAGATCATCACCTACGGGCAGTTGAAGGCTCGGGCCTGCATCAAGGACGTGGGGCGAGCGCTGAACTTCAGCTACGGGGAGACGGACCGGATCGCCAAGCTGGTGCCCGAGGTGGTGGGGATTTCCCTGGACGAGGCCCTGAACCAGGAGAAGCGCCTGCGGGAGCTGATCGAGGGCGACGATCGGGTGAGCCACCTCTTCGAGATCGCCCTGGCCCTGGAGAACCTGAACCGGCAGGCCGGGATGCACGCCGCGGGGCTGGTGATCTCCGAGACGCCCCTCTGGGACTTCGTGCCGATCTGCCGGGGGGCCAACGGTGAATTGGTCACCCAGTACGCCAAGAATGAGGTGGAGGAGGCGGGGCTGGTGAAGTTCGACTTCCTGGGCCTGAAGACCCTGACCGTGATCGACGACGCGATCCGTCTGATCAACCAGGAGCGGTCCGCTCGGGGAGAGGAGCCCTTCGACCTGAAGGCCATACCCCTCGATGACTCTCAGGTGTTCAAGCTGATCTCCTCGGGGAACACCACGGGGGTGTTCCAGCTGGAGTCGTCGGGGTTTCAGGAGCTGCTGCGGAAGCTCAAGCCCAGCTCCTTTGAAGACATCGTGGCCGCCGTGGCCCTCTATCGTCCGGGCCCCCTGGGCAGCGGCATGGTGGACGACTTCATCGATCGAAAGCACGGGCGAAAGAAGGTGGAGTACCCCCACCCGTGGTTGGCGGAGGTCCTGGAGCCCACCTACGGGGTGATGGTGTACCAGGAGCAGGTGATGAAGACCGCCCAGATCATGGCCGGGTACACCCTGGGGGGCGCCGATCTGCTGCGGCGGGCCATGGGCAAGAAGAAGGCTGAGGTGATGGCCCAGCAGAAGGAGATCTTCGTCGACGGGGCGGTCAACGAAGGGGTGGAGCAGCGGAAGGCCGAAGAGGTCTTCGATCTGATGGCCTACTTCGCCGGGTACGGGTTCAACAAATCCCACTCGGCGGCCTACGGGCTGATCACTTATCAGACGGCGTACCTGAAGGCCCACTTCCCGGTGGAGTTCATGGCGGCGTTGATGACCAGCGATCGGGACAACACCGACAAGATCGTGCGGTTCATCCACGAGGCCAAGGGGATGGGCATCGAGGTGTTGCCCCCGGACGTGAACGAGTCGCTCCTGGATTTCAGTGTGGTGGATCAAAAGATCCGGTTTGGTCTGGCGGCGATCAAGGGGGTGGGGGCAGCGGTGATCGAGGTGATCCTCGAGGAGCGGCGGGCCGGGGGGCCTTTTGGGAGCCTCTTTGACTTCTGCAGCCGGGTGGATCTGAAGAAGTTGAACAAGCGGAGCATCGAGGCGCTGGTGAAGGCCGGGGCCTTCGATTCCATCGGGCCCGAGGTGGAGGAGCGGTACATCGGGGCGATCTGCGCGTCTCGGGCGTCCCTCTTCGAGGCCGTGGAGAATGCCGTGGAGCGAGGCCTGCGGGCCCAGCATGACGCCGCGGTGGGGCAGTCGAGCCTCTTCGGGATGATGACCGAGGAGGCCCGGGACGACGTGTTGGAGGAGACCTATCCGGAGGTCCGGCCCTGGTCGGATCGGAAGCTGTTGAACTTCGAGAAGGAGCTTCTGGGGTTCTACGTGACCGGCCATCCCCTGGACCGGTTTGAGAAGGAGCTGCCCCTCTACGGGGCGACGCCGACGGAGCGGCTGACCACGGACTCGACGCTGCGGCATCGGACGGATGTGGCCGCCGCCGGGGTGGTGAGCGCCATGCGAGAGATCAGCTTAAAGAGCGGCAACGGTCGGATGGCGTTCGTGACGCTCGAGGACAAGACCGGGGAGATCGAGGTGATCTTCTTCAGCTCCACCTTCGAGGAGTACGAGGAGGTCGTGAAGAGCGGGGTGCCCATTCTGGTGAAGGGATCGCTCCAGGAGGAGGGCGATCCGGAGAACCGAACCCGGCGGGTGCGAGCCGATGAGGTGTACACCCTGGTGTCGCAACGAGAAGAGAAGGTGCGGCAGATCGAGGTGGAGATCGGAGTGGATCGGGTGAAGAACGGGGAGCTTGACGCCCTGAAGCGGGTGTTGGGAGAGCACCGGGGGACCTGCGCGACGACCTTGGTCTTCGAGCTGGTGACCGCCGACGGCACGGGGAAGGCGGCGATGCGGCTGCCCGAAGACTACGGGACCCGGCCCACAGAGGAGCTGATGATGTCCCTGGAGCGGCTCTTCGGACGAGATTCCGTGCGGCTTCGATGAAATGAGTCGGCACAGATCGAGAGAAGAATTCGATAATGGAGGGAGACGCCGGTTGACGACCGGCGAAGCGGGAACTATACACTTATTCAGGTGTTTCGAGAGAGGCTCGCCGACGCGGGCACCCAACAGACCAATCACGGTTCGCCGACTCTGGGGAGCGCGAACGCAAAGGAGCGACGATGGATAAGAATAAAGAGAAGGCCCTGGATCTGACGGTAAAGGCGATCGAGAAGCAGTTCGGCAAGGGGGCGATCATGCGTCTCGGGGAGGACGACGCCAGCGTGGAGGTGGAAGATCCCATCGCCACGGGGTCGATCTCTCTGGACGTGGCCCTCGGAGTCGGGGGCTATCCTCGGGGTCGGGTGGTCGAGATCTATGGGCCGGAATCGTCGGGGAAGACGACGCTGTCGCTCCACGCGTTGGCCAACGCCCAGAAAGCCGGCGGCGTGGCGGCGTTCATCGACGCCGAGCACGCGCTGGACGTGGGGTATGCCCGAAACCTGGGGGTGAAGGTCGATGAGCTCCTGGTGAGTCAGCCCGATACGGGAGAGCAGGCCCTGGAGATCGTGGATATGTTGGTGCGATCCAACGCCATCGATCTTCTGGTGATCGACTCCGTGGCGGCCCTGACGCCCCGGGCGGAGATCGAAGGGGAGATGGGGGACTCCCATATGGGACTACAGGCCCGGTTGATGAGCCAGGCGCTGCGGAAGTTGACGGGGACCATCGCCAAGTCGAGGACCTGTGTGATCTTCATCAACCAGATTCGGATGAAGATCGGGGTGATGTTCGGGAACCCGGAGACCACCACGGGGGGGCGAGCGCTGAAGTTCTACAGCTCGATCCGGATGGACATCCGCCGGATCGGGGCGATCAAAGAGGGCAATGACGTCAACGGGAACCGCACCCGGGTCAAGGTGGTGAAGAATAAGGTAGCCCCGCCGTTCCGGGAGGCCGAGTTCGACATCATGTACGGGGAGGGGATCAGCCTCCAGGGAGACCTGGTGGACCTGGGAGCTGAGCTGGGAATCATCGACAAGGCCGGGTCCTGGTACAGCTACGGAGACGAGCGGCTGGGGCAGGGCCGTCAGAACGCCAAAGACTTCCTGGTGGCCAACCCGGCGATCCAGGACGAGGTGGAGGCTAAAATCAGGGAGCATTTCGGGCTGCGGATGCCAAAGCGGCTCTTGCAAGAGGTGAGCGAAGAGTCGGCGTGAAGAGATCGCCGGATCCGTGAGGTGGCGGTTGAGTTTGAGGGCCCGCCGTGCCAGAATCGGAAGGAGGTGACAGGCGAGAGGATGAGTCTGAAGCCGCAGTGATCCTACCTACTTCCGTCTGGCGAGCCGAGACCGGATGAGCGCAAAGCAAGAGCTGAACAAGATTTTGCAGGTGGCCGGCAAAGGCGGCGCCAGTGATATCCACATCAAGGCAGGGCTGCCGCCGATCTTTCGGGTCGACGGCTCCCTGTTGCCGTTGCGAGACGCCAAGCGACTGAGCCCGGAAGAGATCGGGCAGATGGCGGCGTCGATCATGACCCGGTTTCAGCGGGAAGAGTTCGAGAAGCAGCTCGATATCGATCTCTCCTACGGGGTGCCCGGGGTGGGGCGGTTTCGGGTGAACGTATTCCAGCAGCGGGGCTCCATCGGGATGGTGTTCCGGGTGATCCCCTTCAAGGTGGCCTCCGTGGAGGAGCTACTCTTGCCCCAGGTGGTGCAGGAGTTGGCCGAAGAGCGGCGGGGCTTGATCCTGGTGACGGGGGCGACGGGGAGCGGGAAGTCGACGACGCTGGCGTCGATGGTGGATTATATCAACCAGACCCGGACGGCTCATATCATCACCATTGAAGACCCGATCGAGTTTCTGATCCGGGACAAGCGGAGCATCATCAACCAGCGAGAGGTGGGCAACGACACGGGGAACTTCGCCCGGGCGCTGAAGGCGGCTCTGCGGCAGGATCCGGACGTGATCATGCTCGGGGAGATGCGGGATTTAGAGACCATCGAGATCGCGATGACCGCCTCGGAGACGGGGCACCTGGTGATGTCGACGCTTCACACCGTGGACGCCGCCGAGGCGGTGAACCGGATCGTGACGGCCTTCCCCCCCCACATGCGGGACCAAGCCCGGTACCAGTTCGCGAACCTTTTTCGTGGGGTCGTGGCCCAGCGGCTGGTGCCCCGGGCCGACGGAAAGGGCCGGGTGCCCGCCGTGGAGGTGATGCTTTCGACGGCCCGGATTCGAGAGATGATCCTGGAGGAGGAGACGGCCCGGAGCCTGACGGAGCAGGTCTCCAAGGGGTTTGATAGCTACGGGATGCAGACCTTCGATCAGTCGTTGATGTGGCTCCTCCAGAACGGGTTTATCACCTACGAAGAGGCGCTGGTGCAGTCGAGTAATCCCGATGACTTCGCGTTGCGGGTCAGCGGTATCGGCTCGACGAGCGGCGACGGTCAGTGGGGCGGGTTCGAGGGATCGGGCCCGGCCGGCGGGGCCGAAGACGAGTACGATTTCGATCTGGATGAGTTCTGATGGATTTCATCGCCATGCGAGGAAGATAGTGGTGCAGAGACGAAATCAGTGGTGGGTGTGGGCCGGGCTGTGGGCGGTGCTCTTGTGGAGTCCGCTGGCGATGGCGCAGGGGGACGCGGAGTATCTGGTCACGATGTCGACGGTCCCCGGAGGAGGAGAAGACCGACTGATCGCGGAGCTGTCTGAGATCCCCGAAATTGACCTCCGGGAGAGCGACTGGTTCTACGCCCAAGTCCGTCAGAGGGCGTTCACGTCGGCGGGGATCGGGGATCGAGAGTCCGACGTGATGTGGGTGATGAGGGGGAGCGATATCGACATCGTGATCTACATGACCTCGGAAGGGATGGATGAGATCCGGGTGCGGTTTTTGACCCCCGCCGAGGGGCTGGCAGAGCATGAGTTTTACGTCGATCGGGGCGACGAGGGGCCCACGCGAGGGGCGGTGAGGCTGATCCGGGCAGAGCTGGAGCGGTTCATCGGGTCCGGGCAGACAACGGTGATCGTGGAGCGGCCCCCGGAAGATGAAGAAGAGGTGACCGTGGACCCCCGGGAGGAACGGGAACGAGCGATCGCCGCGGAGACGGCCAGGGCGGAGCGTTTGCAGCGGGATTGGTTGTGGGCCCGAGCCCATTTTCGGATGTTCCGAAAGGACTTCGGGCTGGCCGGGGCGGCTCCGGAACTCTCGTTTCAGACCGGGTTCATGGCGGGGTTCGAGCTCGACGTGGAGGCCTTCCCATTCGTGTTGGGAGATCCCGACATGGTGGAGCCCGGGGTGTATGTGACCTACAACCACGGCTTCGATGGTCTGAACATCATCGACGAGGGCCAGGATCCGCCGGTGCAGACCTCGGTGTCGGTGAACCTCGTCTCCATCGAGGGGGGGTTGATCTATCGATTGGATTCACCCCTCGATGAGGACCAGCATCGAAATCGACAGCTCCGGTTCAAGTTGGGAGCCCGGTATGACACCTACAATATCGGAGAGAACCCGGTGCGACCGACCACGGCGACGGCGTCGTTGGTGCTGGGGACCCGGCTGGTGTTGCCGATCCCCCTGATCGGGGAAGAGTTTGGGATCACCGCCGCCGTGGACGTGGTGCCTGTGGCGGGATTCGTGGATGGAGCCGCCGTGTTCGGCGGTGGGTCCACGAATTTCGGGTTTGGCTCGGAGTTGGGGATGGTCTACGAGGTGATGGACAAGCTCTTCATGTCCGCCGGGTACTCCTTCCGAGTGATGCGAAGTGTGTTCTCCGGGGAAGGGGAAGCGGGCGTGGAGAACGCCAGCGTGTTCGCCATGACCCAGGGCTTGCGAGCCGGGGTGGTTTATCAATACTAGAGAGGGCAGTGCGACGCCCTTCCAGCGACGTGAGAGGCAATACAGGTGACGGACGAGAACTTTTCCGCCATTCGAGCTCGGCTTCGATACAACTCCCTTCAGGAGTTTGTAGATGGGTACGGGCGGTACATTTCCCGAGGGGGCATGTTTGTGCCCATGGCAGCCCAGAAGCTGAAGCCCGTGGGAACCACGGTGCGGTTTCAGTTCTTGCTGGCCGATGGTACGTCCGCCTTTCTGGGAGAGGGGGTGGTCCGCCAGTTGAAGGGGGTCGAGAACGACGGCGGACCCGTGGGCATGCTGGTGAAGTTCACGAAGCTCAGCCAGGAGTCGAAGTCCCTGGTGGATCAGGTGGTGGAGAAGAAGTCGTCGGCCACCGAGGAGGCCCCCGCCGAGGAGGGAGAGGGCAACACCGGAGTGATCGAGGCGGAGAAGGCCAACAGCCTTCGGAGCGCCGCGGGGTTCGAAGAGGGATCTCAGACGGCGGAGCACGAGCTCGACGCCCAGACTCGAGAGCTTCTGGGGCTGAACGGGGAGGAAGACAACACGGCGGAAGCGGAGTTGCCCCTGGCCACGGCGGAGGCCGCCGAAGAAGAGGTCGCCGAGGAGCCAGCGACGTCAGGGGATGAGATCTTCGGAGAGCCCGAGGCGGATCCCATTGGTGTGGCGGCGGAGGTGTCCGACTCCTGGGGGCTGACGGACCAATCCGATGAAGAGGAGGCCCTTGCGGACGCGGACGTGGAAGACGATCTCGGTGAGCTCTTCGATGACGCCGATTGGGGGCTCGATGTCGGGGCCGCCGAAGAGGAGGACGAGGAAGAGGCCCCGGAAGAGGCGCAAGCTCCCATCGCCGAACCGGAGGCGATCAAGGAGACCGAGGCGGGGATCAAGGTGCTCTCCTTCGATGGGACCGTCGACGAGTCGGGGACCCGGGACTTCGAGGAATTTACCGCCGGGAGTGACGAGGCCGAGCTCGACGAGATCTTCGACAATGTATTCGGAGGTGACGGTGGTGGGTTCTTCGATGAGCCGGCCGAAGAGCTCGACCTGGAACTCGTGGAGGAACCGTCAGAGCCCATGGAGCTCGCCGAACCTGCGGAGGAAGACGACGAGGTCCCCGAAGCCGAAAGTTTCGAGGAGCCATCGGAGCCCTTTGAGCTCTCCGATCCTATCGAAGCCGGGGCCGTAGAGTTCTCCGAGCCCGGGATGGAGCTGAGCGAGTCGGCGGTGCTGGAGGAGGCCTCGGTGGGGAGCTTCCAGGAGTCTCCGCCCACCGCCCCGGCACAGGCAAGCCTTCCCCCGGAGCCGATGGAGCTGGGAGAAGGCCTGGAGGAAGAGAGCGACGACCTGGGATGGTCTCTGGGCGGAGATTCCTCCGGTGCCGAGGAGGTCCCCGTGGAGTTCGAGGACGACCCGTTCGAAGCCGGGGGAGAGGAGGACAAGGAGGAGGAGTTCCTGGGGTTTACAGCTCCGGAGCCGGCCGTGGCCGACGATGACGGCAGCGATATCCTCTCCCTCTTGGAGATGGAGGATGAGGGGCG
Organism: Myxococcales bacterium; assembly: GCA_007120035.1. Lineage (GTDB taxonomy): Bacteria > Myxococcota_A > Bradymonadia > Bradymonadales > Bradymonadaceae > SKON01. Next base: position 19,816 of record SKON01000115.1, on the reverse strand, counting down.
AGATATGGAGCTGAATCTGGCGGCTGGGCGGGACCTCGAGGAGCCCTCCGACGATGGCCTGGAGGAGGACAGCCTGTCGTCGCTGATCGCCAGCGCCAAGGAAGAGCTCGAGGGCCAGAAGGAAGAGGAGCCGAAAGGGGATATCTTCGACGAGCTGATGGGCGACGACGATGACCTGCCCCCGGCCGCGGTGGGGCCCAATCCCTTCGAGGTGCCCACCCCGGAGAAGAAGAAGAAGAAGGGGATCATGTCGAAGTTCTTCGGCAAGTAGATCGACCACGGGGGGAGGCCAGTCGCGGGAGTGGTTTAGGTGCGGGTGGTGAAATAAGTTAGTCGAGCCTAAGTATACTGGTGGTGGCGTGCTTCGTGGCGTAGTGGCCCACGATCGGAATTCGGCGTCAGATCTGGGGAAAACCTGTGGATAACCCCATGTGATCGATCGCCTATCGATCGATCAAGGGGTAAGGGTTGGGGTGATTCCTTGACAGAGATCGGTGGTCGACATACCCTCACTAAGAGTTCGGCAAGCGCGCATGATGAGTGGTGATCCGAAGAGATCTCGCAGGGATGCGAGACGTCAGGTGTCGGAGATCTGACTTGCCGAAGGTTCGGTGAAGACCCCGGGAGACCGTGGTCGGACCCGAGTGCCGGGCGATTCTTTCGCAGCGGGAAGATTGGCCCTGGCGAAGACAGGGAAGTATTTCGCAACTGGCCACGGATGGCCCATTTCGTTCCCCCCTCAAGGAGAGAAGGGCGACGGAGTGCAGCGCACAGGGAAGTCGATGGAAGCCACCAGGCAGGAGACGCCGCGGTTTGACGCGGCGCCGTATTATTCGCACCCCCAGGGGATCACGCTCTATCAGGGAGACTCTCTGGAGCTCTTGGAGTCCATGGAGCCCGAGCAGTTCGAGATGATCTTCGCCGATCCCCCGTACTTTCTGTCCAATGACGGGGTGACCTGTAAGTCGGGGCGGATGGTGTCGGTGAACAAGGGCCGCTGGGATCGCTCCATGGGGGTTCAGGCCAACCATGAGTTCAACCTGCGGTGGCTTCAAGCCTGCCAGCGGCTGCTGAAGCCCGACGGGACGATCTGGGTGAGCGGAACCCACCACGTGATCTACTCCCTGGGGTTCGCCATGCAGACCCTAGGGTACAAGGTGCTCAACGACATCGCCTGGTTCAAGGTGAACCCGCCCCCGAATCTGTCGTGCCGGTACTTTACCCACGGCACGGAGACGGTGATCTGGGCGGCCCGGGACACGGACAGCCGGTATACTTTCAACTACAAGACGATGAAGGAGATGAACGGGGGCAAGCAGATGAAGAATCTGTGGAATATCATGTCCCCCCGAAAGGCTGAGAAGGTGCACGGTAAGCACCCGACGCAGAAGCCGATGAAGCTCTTGCGGAGGATCGTGCTGGCAGCGTCCAACCCGGGAGACACGATCCTGGATCCCTTCTGCGGCTCGTCGACGACGGGCGTGGCCGCGGTAGAAGAGGGACGAAACTACGTGGGCATCGACCAGAGCGAAGAGTATCTGGACCTGTCCATCGCCCGTCTACAAGACGTGCTCTGAGGCCGACCCCGGGGGGCCGGTGTCAGGGCGGGAGACGAAGGTTATGGAGTATCGCGGCCTGACGCTGGATCGTTTTCAACGAGAGGCGGTGGAGCACATCGAGGCGGGGTATAGCGTCCTGGTGGCAGCGCCCACGGGGACGGGGAAGACCTTGATCGCCGACTACCTGATCGAAGAGGTGCTCGCCAGCGGCGGGGAGGTGGTGTACACGGCGCCGGTGAAGGCCCTGTCAAACCAGAAGTATCGGGAGTACACCGGGCTCTTCGGAGCCGAGAAGGTGGGATTGATCACGGGGGATCTGGTGATCAACCGGGAGGCCCCGGTGCGGATCATGACCACGGAGATCCTGAGGAATATGCTCCTGCAGGGGGAGCCTGAGGAGGGAACGGCCGTGGCGGAGCTCGATGAGTACGGACCCACGGACCTCTTGCATCGGGGGCTGAGCAATGTGCGGGCTGTGATCGTCGACGAGATTCACTTCCTGGACGACGAGGATCGAGGCACCGTGTGGGAGGAGATGCTGATCTACCTGCCGTCGTCGGTGCGAATCCTCGGCCTGAGCGCGACGCTGTCGAACCTCGAGGAGTTCGCTGACTGGCTCACGGAGGTCCGGGAGGCGCCGGTGAAGGTGGTGATCGAGGAGGACCGTACGGTCCCCCTGGAGGTGGTCATGGTGAATACCGACGTGGGGGTGGCGAGCCCGGAGGCCTTCGACAAAGCCTATCGGCGGTGGATGAAGGAGAAGAAGAAGGCTCGCCGGGAGTCCAAGGGACGCCGAGGCTCCCGAGGCCGGGGCGGTCGTCGGAAAAGAAGCCAGCACACGAACCACGTGGAGGTGCTGGAGCGGCTGCCCCGGGACGCCTTTCCGGCGCTCTATTTCATCTACAGCCGGCGAATGGTGGAGAAGCTGGCCGGGAAGCTGGCGGGGACTCGGCTGGGCAAAGAGCTGACCCATCGGGGAGAGCAGCGGGCGCTGGAGGCGCGGCTGCGGCGGTTCGAGGAGGACCACCCCGGGGTGCTCTCCCGGAAGTTTTTCGGGATGCTCCGGCAGGGGATCGCCTTTCATCACGCCGGTCTCCATGTGTCCCTGAAGGCGCTGGTGGAGGAGCTCTACGAGGCTCGCCAGCTGAAGGTCTTGTACTGCACGTCGACCTTCGCGTTGGGGATCAACATGCCGGCGCGGACGGTGGTCTTCGACAGCCTGACGAAGTTCAACGGGGTGGACTTTGTGCCCCTGACGGTGCGGGAGTTCATGCAGATGGCCGGTCGGGCCGGACGGCGGGGGATCGATACCGTGGGGACCGTGGCGATCCGTCAGGACTTCGATGGCTACGACGAGGTTCGCAAACCCCTGAAGAGGCTCTTGGCCGGGGAGAGCGAGCCTGTGGAGTCGGCGTTCAACCTGTCGTTTCACTCCGTGGTGAACCTGATGGCCCGGTTCGATGAGGAGACGATCCAGGAGCTCTTGGACAAGAGCTTTCGGGCGTTTCAGGACGGGCGAGCCCATGCGGTGCTGGAGGAGAAGGTGGCCCGGGCGGCCGACGGGGGGGAGGAGAGACGGCAGGTGGCGGCGATGAAGCGGGAGCTGGCGTTCTTGAGGCGACCCGTGCTGTGGGAGAACTTCTCGCGGAAAGTGGCGTTCTTGAAGAGCCACGGATACCTGGGGCCCGACGGGGAGCTTCTGGTGCCAGCGAAGATCCTGCGGCAGATCAAGATCGAGGAGATCTTCGTGACTGAGCTGGTGATGAGGGGGGTGCTGGAGGACCGAACGGCGGAGGAGATCTTCGGGATCATGGTGGGGTTGGTTCAGAACCTGCCGCGGCAGGCGAAGGTTTTCTTGCCAGACGACGAGAAGTGGTTCGGGCTCTTCCAAGAGATCGAGTCGGTCTACGAGAGCGATATCGTGGTGGGCGCCGAGGAGCTGGTGGAGCGAGAGTCGACGTTTACGCCGGAGCTGATGCCCTTCGGGGAGCGGTGGGCTCGAGGGGAGAGCCTGTCGAGGCTCTTGCAGGATATCCGCAACCCCACGGATCTGGCAGGCGATCTGGTGGGTGGGTTTAGGCGAGCCAAGGATCTGGTGAGCCAGGTTCGGCAGGTCCATCAGGAGGACCGTCAGCGGTACGACGAGCTCACGGACGTCCTGCGGCGGGTGACCCGGGACGAGGTGGAGGTCGTGGACTGAGGACCCTCTCAGGAGGGGGGCTTGAGGCGGACCGCTACGAAGTGGGGTTCGCCGCCGCGGCGAATCAACATGCGGATGGGGGTGTCATCGCCTTGTTCTCGAAGGATCGGGGGGACCTGGGAGGGATCGGAGACGTCGACGTCGGCGATCTGGAGGATCACGTCGCCCTGATGGAGGACCCCGGAGGCCGGTGACCCGGCCTCGACGCGATCGACGTAGAGGCCGACGCCGGGGGGGCTACCGCTGCGGCTGGCCAGGGTGGCCGAGAGAGGCCGGAGGGTGACGCCGAGGCGTCCGGGGACGATGGACTGTGCTTGCTCCCGGGTGCGCTCGATCTCCTGGCGATCCGGATCGGGGCGCTCGGCGACGATCACGTCGACGCGGCGCTCCTGTGCGTCGCGGCGATAGACGACCTCCGTGGAGTCGCCCGGGGTGATCCGGGCCACCAGGTTGAGGAGGCTGGCGGTGTCCTCGACGGTGGTGTCGTTGACCCGGGAGACGATATCACCAGCCCGCAGGCCCGCTCGATGGGCGGGTCCGTTGGTGTCGACGGAGCGGACCAGGACGCCGTCTCGGGGAGCGACGCCGTAGGTCTCGGCCAGGTCGGGGGACATGTCCTGAAGGTTGGCGCCGATGAACCCCCGGACCACGTGTCCCTGATCGCGGAGCTGGGGGAGGATCTCGACGACGACGTCGATGGGGACGGCGAAGCCGATGCCGCGACCGTTGCGGATGATGGCGGTGTTCACCCCCACGACTTCGCCCTTGAGGTTGAAGAGGGGGCCGCCGGAATTGCCGGGGTTAATCGAGGCGTCGGTCTGGAGAAAGTTATCGTAGGGGCCCATGCCGATCTTGCGACCCATGGCGCTGATCACGCCGACGGTCACGGAGTGATCCAGGCCGAAGGGGCTGCCGATGGCCACGACCCATTCGCCGGGGCGCATATCCGTGACCTGGCCGAGGGTGACCGGGGAGAGGGGGCTGTCGGTCTCGACCCGCAGGAGGGCGATGTCCGTGGCCGGGTCAGCACCGAGGAGCACAGCGGGCATCAGGGAGCCATTGGCCAGGGAGACCTGGATGGATTGGGCTCCGGAGACCACGTGCCAGTTGGTGACGATCAGGCCGTCGGCGTCGACGATAAACCCCGAACCCTGACCCCGAGCGGGCTCGCCGTCACGGAACCCGAAGAAGGGCGCCAGGCCGGAGGGCATGGACATCTCGGTGAGGATCGAGACGACCTGATTGCGCTGGGCCTCAAAGAGGTCGATGACCTGGGGAAGCTCGGAGATATCCCCCCGGGCCTTCTCGTCGGGGGGCGTGGCGAAGGCAGTGGCGGGCAGGGCGTTCGTGCACAGGAGCAGGAGGACGATGGCGAGTCGAAGAGGGGTGTTCATGAGCGCTCCGGGGGTGGACGCCGGGTGATGGCCCTCTGATTGTAGCGAGTCCCCGATCAGGGGTCGAGGAGCTTCAAAGGATCTTCGGCAGTGAGCTTGTCGCCGCCGTCGACAAAGGAGCCGAAGACGTAGACCATCCGACCGCTGTCGGAGATCCAGGTGTCGGCGGTGCCGGCGATGACCATCTCGTCGAGGAGGGCTTGGGCCTGTTGGACGGAGATATGGGCGCCGAGGGCGGTCTCCTCGGCGGTGAGGCGGCCCTGCTTGCTGGCGGCCAGTCGGAGCACCCGGGCCCGCTCCTGGCTCATGGCGGAGGTGTCAGCCCGGCCCGGGGAGCGGATGGAACGCACGGCGATGGTGGTCAAAAAGGCGGCGGTGCCGCCGAAGAGGAGGGCCAGGAGGATGGAGGCCACCATCTGATCTCCCCACACCAGGCCCATGATGAGCATGGCCAGGGTCATCAGGGAGAAGAGGACAGCTCCAAAGAGGCTCAGGAGGGTCTTGATTCCGCTGGGCATCGACGCGTTCTCTCAGTCGTAAGAGAAGTTCCTCCAGGGGCGGTTGAGCTGCTCCCGAATGCCCATGACCGTATCGGGGAGGGTGCGGCGGGTAGCCCAACGAACGAGGGCACCGGGGAGAAATCCACCGATGTCCACGTTGAGCTCGTGCTTCAAGAGGGTGTGCTCCCCGTTCGGTCCGTAGGGCTGGAGGATCCAATAACCGAACATGTCTTCCAGATTGCCACTTCCCTCAATGTATTGGAAGGAGGAGACGAAACTCTCGACGCCACCGACAGTGGTGGTTCGGTTGTGGACCCGGAAGTGACCGCTGCGGTTGCGAGCCGGGAAGGGGACGACGGCGGTGCCCCCGCAGATTACGACTTCGCTGCTTTCTCGCCGGACCAGAGAGGTGTCGGTGAGGGACTCCCGCCAGTCGCCATACTCCCAACAGCGCTCCACCAGGGGGCGGACCTCGTCGAGGGGTGCCTGAATGATACCGACGACCACGCCGCGGTTGACGTCGCCTTCGCGGAGTTCAACGTGGACGTCCCCTCCGTGAAGGGTCGACTTCTGGGAACCGTTGAGCCGCAGCGGCGGCGGGTCGTTGGCCACCGCCAGGCTGGAGACGAGGGAGAGGAGGAGTACGAGGCCCACGGTAAGAAGCGATTTCATCGACATGGGTTGACCTCAAGGTAGAGCAAAACAAATCCAATCGGAGAAGCTCCATCGGGGAGCCGTGTAGGATTGGACGAATAGTCTACACAAAAATTCGAAGATTGTTAGTTGGAAGGTCGATCGAGATCGGGTCGTAAGAGGGGCGTCAGGGCTCCCGGGGGGCGATGAAAGAGGCGCTCCGGGTCGTCGTCGGGCAGATCGCTGGTTGTGGATCGAGGGGATCGGCCCGCCACCGGGAGAGAGTGATACCAGGGTGAACAAGAAACACGGAGGCCGGCGCAGAAATGCGCCGGCCTCCAGGCCTCAGTGGTTCTGCGGAACCGGGAGGTCTTAATCGGTGACGATCGAAGCGCTCTCGATGTAGTCGAGGTTCTCAAAGGAGCCTCGGAGATACTCGTTGCCCTCGAATTGGATCCGCCCCTGATCGGGGCCCTGGCCGCGGGGAGCGCCTTCACCGTAGCCGTCGTAGATGGAGTCGACGACGTCCATGCCGTCGATGACCCGTCCGAAGGGGCTAAACCCCTGGTGGTCGAGGTTGGCGTTGTTGCCGAGGTTGATGAAGAGCTGGGTGGTGCGGGTGTCGGGGCCCCGGGTAGCGAAGGTGATGGTGCCGCGTTCGTTGGAGTGAGCCACGGGGTCGTCGGGGATGCTGGCGTCTCGCCAGACGGCGGAGATCTCAGGGTCGCCGTGAATACCGAACTGGCCCATGAAGCCCTCGATCACGCGGAAGAAGGCGATGTCTTCGAAGTAGCCGATGCGGACCAGGTGGTAGAAGCGGTCGGCGCCGTTGGGGGCCCATTGTCGGTTGACCTGGACGGTGAATTCGCCGGCGGTGGTGTCGAAGAGGACCTGGAACTCGTCGGGGGCGCGGTAGTCCTGGAGGGAGGGGTCCCGGAGGGCGGCGGCCTGCTCTTCTTCGGTGAGCTCGCCGGTGACGATGGAGAGTTCTTCGGCGTCGTCGGACTCCGGGACCTCGTCGGCCTCGTCGGTGGCGGCTTCGTCGGCGCTCTCTTCGGCGGGGGGAGCGTCGTCGCGGGTGGAAGAGTTATCACAGGCCACGGCGGTGGCCACAAGGAAGAGGGCCAGGAGGGGCCACAAGAGGAATCGGTTCTGCATCAGTGCTCCTTTCGCTTGAGGAGGATCGGTGGTTTCGGGGTAAGCTATCGCCGCTGGAGCCATGATTCGTCAAGGGAAAGAGGACGGACGAGATGATCGCGCGTATCGGGAAAGTGTTGAATCGGTGGTCGGAGCGGTACGTGCCGGACCCCTTCGTGCTGGTGCTGATCCTGACCCTGGTGGTCGCCGTGGCGGCCTTCTTCGGGGGGGCTGATGTGGCGGGTATGCCGGCGGGGGAGCGGGTGGAGCATCTGGCGTCGGGGTGGTTCGGGCAGTTCTACGACACAGGGCTGATGAAGTTCGCCATGCAGATGGCCATCGTGTTGATCACAGGGCACGCGTTGGCGATGTCCGCGCCAGTGCGGCGGGGAATCTCTCGTCTGGCGCAGATCGCGTCGTCGCCGGGGGCGGCGGTGGTGGTGGTGGCCCTGGTGGCCTGCCTGGCGAGCCTGATCCAGTGGGGCCTGGGGGCGATCGCCGGAGCGTTTATGGCGCGAGAGATGGGGCGAGCCTTCGCGAAGCAGGGAAAGCCCGTGCACTATCCGCTCCTGGGGGCCGCTGGATACGCGGGATTCTTGGTGTGGCACGGGGGGTTGTCGGGGACGGCGCCGCTGGCGGTGGCTCAGGAGGGGCATTTTCTGGAGGAGACCCTGGGGGTGATCCCCGTGGGAGAGACCCTGTTCAGCCCGCTGAACCTGGCGGTGACGGGGATGCTCCTGGTGGTGATTCCTCTGCTCTTCTGGCGATTGATGCCGGGAGATCCCGATCAGATGCGTGGGTATGACGAGGAGGAGCACGGGACGGGAGGTGAGATCTCGGAGGACCTCGTCAGGCGGGAAGGGTGGGTGGGAGCGCTGGAGGGGAGCCGGGGCCTGAACCTCCTGGTGGGAGGAGCGATGGTGATGGTGATGGTGCTCTACTTTGGGGAGCGGGGGTGGGAGGGGTGGAACCTGGATTCGATCAACCTGTGCTTTTTGACTCTGGGGATCCTCTTTCATCAGAGCCCGCGGAGCTACGCGTTGGCGATCGCCGACGGAGCGCGAGGAGCGGCGGGGATCATCCTGCAGTTCCCGTTCTACTTTGGGATCCTGGGGCTCTTGATCGCCAGCGGCCTGGTGGCCCAGATCTCGACGTTCTTTTTGTCGATCTCGACGGCGACGACCTACCCGATCTGGACGTTCTTGTCGGCCGGGGTGGTGAACTTCTTCGTGCCCAGCGGCGGCGGGCAGTGGGCGGTGCAGGGGCCGGTGATGATGGAGGCCGTGGAGGCCCTGGGGGTGGAGCCCCACCGGGCGTTGATGGCCCTGAGCTACGGGGACGCGTGGACGAATATGCTGCAGCCCTTCTGGGCATTGCCGCTCTTGGGGATCATGGGGCTAAAGGCCCGGGATATCATCGGGTACACGGCGTTCGTCTTCGCCGTGACAGGTCCCCTGATCGTGTTGATGCTCCTGGTGTTATGAGGGGGGAGTGGCGAACTCTTCGACGGCTCGGAGGACTCGGAGGGAGTTCTTCCAGGAGACTTTATCGATAGCCTCCTGGTCGTAGCCCCGGGCCCGGAGTCCGTCGACGACGCGAGAGACGTCGCGGCAGTCGCGGTGGTCGCTCAAGATCGAGGGGAGCCAGCCGTCGTAGTCGGAGCCGATGGCGACGTGATCGATGCCGACCCGGTGGACGACGTGATCGAGGTGAGCGAGGGCGTCGTCGGTGGAGAGGCGGAGGCGACCGGCGAGGTAGAGGGGGGCGAAGATCAGCCCGATGACGCCGCCGGTGTCGGCGATGGCGTCGATCTCGGCGTCGGAGATGTTGCGGGCGTGGTCGAAGACGGCTTTGACGCCGGTGTGGGTGCAGAAGACCGGGGCCTTGGAGACCCGGCAGGCGTCGAGGACTGAAGGGGTGTTGAGGTGAGCGAGGTCGACGGCGACGCCGTGGCGGTTGAGTTCTTGGACGAGGCGGCGACCGAAGGCGGTGAGGCCGTCCCGTTCGTTGGCGCCGCGGCCGATGGAGCAGGTGGCCGCGGAGTTGGTGGAGAAGTGGGCCAGGGTGAGGTAGGCCACGTCGAGGTCAGCGAGGCGCCGGACCCGTTCGATACGGCCGTTGAGCATGTGTGCGCCCTCCACTCCGGGGCAGAGGGCCAGGAGTCCCTCGTCTCGGGCTCGGGTCCAATCGTCGGCCCCTCGAACCCGCAGGACCCGATCGTCCTGGTCGCAGACCTCATCGAGGTAGGCGATCTGGCGTTGCATCTCCAAAAACCCCCGCTCGCTCTCCCAGGGATAGTAGTGGATTCCCATGCAGGCCCCGAGGTACTCGGCTTCGATCATCCGTGGGATATCGGCGTGCCAGAAGAGGGGTTGGCCGGCGATGCCTCGGCGATGGCGGCGACGGATGTCGTACCGAAAGAGGCGCTGCTGGATGATGCTGTCGACGTGGAGGTCCAGGATGCCCATGGGTACTCCTCAGGGGTCGGTGTCGTCACGGGGGTGGAATTGAAGAGCAGCGGAGTTGATGCAGTAGCGCAGGCCCGTGGGGCGAGGCCCGTCGGGGAAGACGTGGCCGAGGTGGGCGCCGCATCGGGCGCAGAGGACCTCGGTGCGGATCATACCGGCCGAGGAGTCTGTGCGGGTGGCTACGCGCTCCTTCTCCAGGGCGTCGTAGAAGCTGGGCCAGCCGCTGCGGGAGTCGTACTTGGTCTCGGAGTCGAAGAGGGGGGCGTCACAGGCCACGCAGTGGTAGGTGCCGTCGTCGTGGTGATCGTAGTACTTGCCGGTGAAGGGGGGCTCGGTGCCGCACTGTCGGGTGATGCGGTAGGCTTCTTCGCCGAGGATCTCGCGCCACTCCTCTTCGGTCTTTTCGACGAGGAAGGGGGGCTCGTTGGAGTCTCGATGATCTGTCATGGGGGCTCTCCGGGGGTGAGGTTCTGTTGGAGGAATGCCTGGACCGCCTGGCCGATCTCGTCGGCGCAGTCGAAGAGACCCGTGTGGGTAGCCTCCTCCAGGTGGAGAAGCTCTGCGGTGGGGATGGCCTGAGCCATCTGATGGCCGACGTCGCCGGGGGAGAAGCGGTCCAGGCCCCCGGCGATCACAAGGGTAGGCACGGAGATGGAGGGAAGCACGTCGCGGGCGGAGTGGTCCTGGGCGGCCAGGCCCAGGTAGTACCAGGTCTCGGGGTGGAGCTGGGCCATGTGATCGTAGAAGGAGGCCATAGACTGGGCGGAGGTGGGGCGACCGATGATGCCCAGGAGTTGAGAGGTGGCGTGGATCGTCTCCAGGCGAGCGATCCGGGAGCCGAGCTTCAAGGCCGGGCCCAGGATCCCGGGGCCCAGGCGGCGGTAGAGCGCGAAGATCGCCGGGCCCAGGGCGGGGTGAAAGAGGGTGGAGAAGGGCTGCTCAAAGGGGCCCAGGACGGGGACCAGTGCGTCGATGCGACTCGGGAGGTGGCGGTAGGCCTCGAGGATGATCTGGCACCCGAAGGAGAACCCCAGGAAGGCGGCGGACTCCACGCCGGCTGCGTCCAGGACTCTCCGCAGGTCGTCGACGCAGCCCTCGACGGTGATGGTGTCCAGATCGCGGGCGGGAGCGGACCGACCATGGCCCCGGAGATCCCACCGGATCACCCGGTACCGGTGGCGGAGCTCCCGGCGGAGGGGTTCCCAGTACAGGGTGTTATTGGCGAAGCCGTTGGTCATAACCACGGCCGGGCCGTCCCCCTCGTCGTAGTAGGCGAGGGATGCGCCGTCGGCTGACAAGGTCGAGCGGGTGCGGGTGGGAAGTGAGGTCATGGCCGGCTCTGCTTGCGTACCTACGGCTTCTGTTGAATCCTCGGGGGGGTGTCAGGATAACGAGGCTACCACGGAGCGTCCCTGTGAGTGAATCCCCGGAGTCAGGTCCCAGGACGGCGGTGAAGGTCGACGAGACCGACGGCGCTCGCACCGTGCTGGAGGGAGCGGGGCTTTCGGCAAAGGACGAGCTGATCCGGTCGGGATCGTTGGATCTGACGAGGTATAAGACCGACGAGCTTCGGCGGCGATTCGAGGAGCTCTACGGGTTCAAGACCCTGATCCCCTGGGCGGTGGGGGGGATGGGGGTGATGATGGTGCTCTATTCGGTGATGTGGGCGATGTTCTTCGCCCAGGCCCCGTTCTTCGTGGCGGTGGTGACCCTCTTTTACATGACCGGGCAGGGGGTGTTTCTGGGGATCATGGCGGCGTCGATCCTGGTGGTGGCCCGGGTGCTGCAGCAGATCGTGGCGATCGTGGACATCACGCTGCAGACGATCCGGCAGGCCCTGACGGATCTGAAGAACTTCGCCGACGATAAGCAGGCCCGGGCGGAGCTGATGGGGGGGCTGGTGCACGCCGTGATCCTGCCGACGGTGCAGAAGGTGATCACCGTGAAGCTGGGGTTCTTGAAGCTCCCGGTGAGCTGGGTGATCAACCGGGTGCTGAAGCGGATGGCGAAGAAGCTGACGAAGCTCTTCCGAAAGGAGGAGTCGAAGCTCCTGGTGGTCGGTGAGGAGGCCGAAGCGGTGGTCTCGGGGGAGGCCGAAGAGACTCATCTGGACCGCCTGCAGAAGCGGATCGAGAAGATCGCCTACAGGACCCGGGTGGCGACCCTGGTGCCGTCGACGCTGCTCTTTCTCTTCGTGATGGCCGTGAGCAACCTGCCCTGGGTGGTGTTGCTCTTCTTTGTTTGAGTCTGGAGTTGGGGGTTCAGCGGAAAGGGGGGCCGTCGTCTTCGTCGTCGAACCGCTCCATACCCTCGATTTCCCGGGGGAAGACCTCGATGGGGGCGTCGTCGTCGATGAGGAGCCATCCGTAGGCGTCATCGGCGTCGATGAGGACCCACCATTGGTGCTCCAGGGGCCGCAGGGGGTCCGCTGGCGAGGGGTGGTCTTCTGCGGGGGTCAGGTGGTCTTTGATGCAGTCCCCGAGATGAACGGTGTGATCGAGGGCGAAGAAACAGAGATTCTCGCCGCTGAGGTGGTAGAAGAAGACCGGTTGGTCGGTCGCTACGGAGAGGATGACCTCCGAGGACTCGAGCTCCAGGAACTCCTCGTCGTAGGGGGTGGCGGTCCAGGAGAAGGACTCCGTAGCGACCAAGGGCGACGGCTGAAGGACCCGAACCCGGCTCTCATCCCATGGCAGCTCCTCGCCGTCGTACCACTGCAGTTCGGAGATCACGGAGGACTCGGAGGACGGAGCCTCTCGAAGGGGCAGGGGCTCGTCGCCGCCGAGCCAGGTCAGGCCGAAGGTCTGATCCTCGCGATGACCGGGCCACCCCAGAAATTCGACGGGAGGGGGCTCGAAGGCGGCGGGGGGTTCCTCGACGGCAGGGATCTCGGGCTCGGCGATGGGGGCCGGGGGAGGCTCGGGATCGGGGAGGTCGAGCTCGTCTCGGTCGCAGGCAGCGAGCCCCGCCGTGAGGAGGATCAGGAGGGCCAGGGTCTTTGACTTCATGGGCATCACCGAAAGAGCGCGGGTCGGAGGACGGGCCGGGTTGACTCGACGAAGGGGCTCCCAATGTGGGAGTATCATTGACCCGTTGCGGATCACAAGCGCGGGTCGACGGTGGAAGAGGCCCCCAGGAAGAAATCGATGGAACGAAACACGATAAACTCCCCCGGGCGAGCGGTGTTTGTCTGGCTGGTGGTCCCCCTGATCCTCGGGGTGGCGGCCTTGACCTGGGGGGTGATGGAGATCGGGAATCGCGCGGGCAGTCCTTCGGAAGCCCCGGTGGTGGTCGAGGAAGAGGCTGATGAGCCACCGGAAGAGGAAGGGTCGGCGCGGGTCTGTGACGATCCCGAGGCGTGCTATGAACGGGCGCTGCGGTGGATGGAGACCCCCGAGGGGACCGGGGAGTCCCTGGAAGAGGTGATCGAGCTCCTGGAGGGGGCCTGTCGTGGAGGGCTGGCGGTGGCCTGCCAGGACCGGGCGGTGCTCGCCGAAGAAGGGGTCGGGGAGAGGGATGAGGCGGTGGCGGCGAGGTTCTTCTCCAAAGCCTGTGAGTTGGGGCATGAGCCAGGGTGTGTGGGGGCTCGGCAGGCCGACCCGACACTGAGACAAGATCCGGAGTCCTGGGAGCGGCGATGTGGGGAGGGGGAGCTCCAGGATTGCGTGCAGTTCGGCCTCTTCCGGGAGGCAGGTGGGGAGTTCCCCGGGGTCGGGGAGGCGACGGAGTATTTTCAGCGGGCCTGTGAGGGGGGATTAGCGGACGGTTGTTTCTGGTGGGCTCGCTACCTGGAGGGGCGGGGAATGGAAGGGGACGAGCGGCAGCGAGAGTTGTACCTGGAGGCCTGTGAGGGGGGAATGGCCCGGGCCTGCACGACGTTGGCCCGACGCCTCGACGCCGACGGCGGGGAGGGGCTGATGGCGGTGTTGGTGCGGGCCTGTGAACTGGGTGACGGGTACGGGTGTCACCACCTGGGGATTGTGGAGAGGCGCCAGGGGAACGCCCAGGCAGCCCGTGAGAGTTGGGAGCGGGGATGTGATCTCTGGCACGCCGATAGCTGCAACGCTCTGGCGATGCTCCTGGTGGAGCAGGAGCCCGAGGCGGCAGCTCCCCGGTATGAGCGGGCCTGTCAGTTGGGGGTGGAGGGCGCCTGTTTCAACTTTGCGGTGTACCTCAATGTACACGAAGGCCCGGAGGCCTTCGAGCGGTCCCGACGCCTCCTGTTGAGGGCCTGTGACCAATCCCACGCCCAGGCGTGCTTCTTCGCGTCGCGGATGGTGGAGGGAGGGCAGGGAGGGCCCGCAGAGCCCGGGCGGGCCGAAGAGTTGAGGCGACGGGCCTGCGAGTTGGGGCTCGCGGCGGCCTGCTAGCGAATACGGGTGGCGTAGCGCTCGATCCGGCTGCGGACGATGGAGTTCTCTTCCTGCTCCAGGGCACGGAGCAGGATCTGATGGGAAGCGTCACCGTCGATCTTTGCCAGGGCCGCGGCGGCGCTGATCCGCAGCTGTGGATCCTCGTGGTTCAAGAGGAAGGGCTCGATCAGGGGGACGGCCCGATCTCCAAAGCCCCTGGCGAGGGTCATCACCAGATGATGCTTCAGCCCTTCGTCGGTGGCGTCGTCGGTGAGGAGGCCGGAGAGGAAGTCAAAGACCTCCTGGTCGGGCCAGTGGGAGAGCGCGTGGAGGGCCCGATGACGGTGGAAGAGAAAGGCTTCCTCGTCGAGGGCGATCTCAAAGACGATCTCTCGAGCCCGCGGAGAGACCCGCTCCAGCTCCGCCGCGGTGGGGATGCGGTGGTAGTGGGAGAGCCAGGCTGTGATGGCCTCGACCTCATCGTAGTCGATGACCGCCGACGAATCGGCGTCTTTGGCCCCCTCTCGGGGCTCGTCGGCGACGGCCATGGATGCCAGCAAGCTCAGGGTGATCAAGAGCAGAAGAAAGAGCTTCATCAGTAGGTCCTCGGTCGCTTACTTCGTCAAGGGGTTGACGTGGATCACAAAGGTCTGATCCGGGGTCAGGTTATCGTTTCCGGGGTGGGCCATGGGGAACATCAGGTTACCCCAGTCGGCGCAGGACTGGGGGTTGTTCATGTTGGCACACTGCGGGGTGTCCTCAAGGGGGTCGAACATATTGCCCGAGGTCTCGGAGGTGTGGAAGAGACCCAGGAAGTGGCCGAGCTCATGAGCGAGGGTGGTGGCCGTGTAGTAGTTACCCTGGCCGCTGCCCAAATATTCACCTGTGAGGGCCACGCCGCTGATGGAGGTGCCGTGGAGCCCGGCGGCGCCGGGGATGCCCTGGGAGATACCGAGGGCACCGCCCATGCTGAATCGACGGGTGATGGCGACGTTGGCGCTGAGCACCTCTTCGGGGGTGCTGCCGGGGTAGTCGGTGTAGCTCAGGAGCTCGCCGACGTCTTGCTGTCTGGTGATAGTGGAGTAGTTGGCCTCGGCCTCGGGGGGGACGGAGAAGTATCGGACTGTCCCAAGGGAGATGTTGGACTGGGCGAGGACAGACTCGACGCCGTTGAGCATCCCCTGGATATGGGCGTGGGTCGCGGCGTTCTCGGCGGTAGCGTTGATATGAGTCAGGCCCACCAGGTAAAGGTTCAGGTCGATCGTGGTGGGCGTCCCGGAGGACTCCACTTTGTAGTAACACATCTCGCTGTCGCCGGTGCCCAGTCGGTAGGTATGAGCGCCGGACTCAGCCTGAAAGGCGAACTGAGGGGCTGCCGGGATGATCGTGGGGTTCAGGGATACGAAGAGTTGGGCCCCCACGGCCTGGAAGCTGTTGGCCTGCCGGAAGTTGATCACCGTGCCGGAGGGGGTGGTGATATTCAACGGATCGAGCCAGCCGCCGTTGCCCGTCAGGGGGACGATCATGTACTGATCGGTGGAACCGCTGATGTTGAAGTTCAGATCCACGGCGTTCGTGGGAGCTTCTACGCAGGAGATCTCGAAGGGGAACTCGCCACCCAACTCGTTGGGGCTACCCGGGTTGGGAGCGCACCACCCCTGGCCGCCGCCGACGGGCTGGCACTGATAGCCGCTGCGACAACTGGAGGCGACGTTGGGATCGCAGAGGCGGATGCAAAAGTTGTTGCCGTTGGGGTTCTGAAGGCAGGCGTTCTCGTCGTTGGCGCTCTGGCAGTCATCCCGGGAGGCACAGCCCACGGTGGTGCAGTAGCCGTCGGGCCAATCGGGCTCGGGGGCGCAGATGCCGCTGAGGCAGTCTGTGTCGCCGGTGCAGGGATCGCCGTCGTAGCCGTCGGTATCAGGGGTTTGGTTGGGGTCCTGATTGGGGTCTTGATTGGGATTCTGGTTGGGGTCCTGATTGGGGTCCTGATTGGGGTCTTGATTGGGATCCTGATTGTTTTCCCGAGAGTTAGGGGCGTCATTTTCGCTGAACCCCAGGGGGATAGGGTCGGGCATGTCTTCCTGCTCGGCGCAAGCGGACAACCCAAAGGACGCAAGGAGGAGAACTAAGGAGAGGGCGATCGGGGTTCGGCTGGAAATCATTCGACACTCGGCGCAACGATTTTGCGATTTTATTGCTGGTGCAAGGGTAGGGAAATCCCGCACAGGAGGAAAGGAGTTTCTAGAGAAAGTTTTGTAAATGAAGGAGGTTGGGACTCAGGCGGAGAGAACGCCCACGCCGAGCGCGGCGCAGGGCATGGGTCGGGCCTGGTAATGGTGGTGCCATGCGTCCTCGGCGGGCAGGGAGAGGGCCTGCAGGGACGGGAAGATCTCCGTGGAGAGCGAGTCGTAGAAGAGGGCGGCTTCATGGATGGGGCTGAGGAAGCCGAGGTTTCCGGGTTCTGGCTCCAGGGTCAGCTCCCGGCCGGCCAGATCGTCGAGGATCGCCGGGGAGCCGCCGAAGAGGCGCTCGAAGCTGACGAGCAGTCCTGGTAGGGGGATCGGTTTCGGGGGTTGGGAGAAGGACTGGTGGAGCCAGGGGAGCAGAGCCTGGCCGAAGGTGATCAGTTCGGCGGTGCTGCGGGCCAGGATACCGGAGATCTCGGAGATGGCCCGGTCGGAGGTGATCACCTGGAGGGCGTCGAAGACCCGCCGGCTCAAGGGGAGGTTGAACAGGAAGAGGCGCAGGGTGTCGGCGAAGAGGTGATCCAAGGTGGGATGGGTGGGCTCGTCGGGGAGGACGGTGCCGCCGGTCCGGGGGGGGTGGAAGGAGCCGGAGATGTGACGGATCAAGAGGAGATGGCGACCGATCTCGTCGACGGCGTAGGTGGCGCCGGAGAGGACTTCGGCGGGGGGGTGAAGGGTCAGCAAAGACCGGGTCAGGCCCAGGGTTTCGCCCAGGGTAAACCAGGCCCCGCGAGCGCGGCGGGACCAGCTCTGGGAGGCCCGGCGAAGCTGAGCGGGGGAGACCAGAGGGCTGTCAATGGCTGGCGACGGCCAGGGATGGTCGGCCTCAGTGAGGTCGCGGCTGATCCGGAGGAGGTCTTCCGACGGGGGAGGCCAAGAGATCGAGGGGGCCATGGGGGCCTCGCGAGGGTGTCGGGCAGGGAACAGGATTGACCCATCGGCGGGGAGCGTGACAGGCTCTCGACGATGAGCCGGGTGGTCCCCGGCCAGGTGAAAAGAGTGAACTTCTCCGGTAGTTCCCATTCTACAAGAGGGTGGACACCGGGCAGGAGGCGTCAACCGATGGGCGTGGAGATCGAGCGAAAATTTCTGGTCCGCTCCCAGGACTTCCGAGAGGAGGCCGAGGAGGCGATTCAGATGGTCCAGGGGTATCTGAGCACCACGCCAGAGCACACGATCCGGGTGCGCCGAACCGGAGAGGAGGCCCGGTTGACGATCAAAGGCCCGGCCCGAGGTCTGGTGCGACCGGAGTTCGAGGTGGAGATCACCGCCGTGATGGCCGGCCAGCTCCTGGCCCACTTCTGCCAGGGCCGAACCCTGACGAAGACCCGGTACGTGGTGCCTCGGGGGGAGGTGGTGTGGGAGGTGGATGTGTTTGACGGAGAGAACCAGGGGTTGGTGGTGGCCGAGGTGGAGCTGAGCCGCCCCGATCAGGAGGTGGACCTACCGGCCTGGGTGGGCCAGGAGGTCACCGGGGATTCCCGGTATTACAACGCGCGGCTCGTGGAGGAGCCCTACCAGAGCTGGAGTCAGGAGGAGTAGATGGCCACGCAAGGACGACAGGGAGCGACGCCGCCGGATCTCAAGAGAGTGCGTCCCTACGGGGACACCCTGGACGACGGGCAGGTGCAGGTGTCGTTCTCTTTACCCGTGCCCTGCGGGGAGCGGGCCCGGGAGGCGGCCCGGCAGATCGCTCGGTCTATGGGGCTCGCCAAACCCCAAGTGTACCATATGAAGGATCTGGGAGAGGGGTATACGTACTTCATCGTCTATGGGGCGTGTCTGAAGACCGTGGATTTTACGGCGATCGAGGTGGCTCAGGTGGAGGCCCGGACCATGGGCTTTCAAAAGATCAACGAGATCATCGCCGACGAGATCGGTCGAAAGATCACAATCCTCGGGGCCTGCACGGGTACGGATGCCCACTCGGTGGGGATCGACGCGATCATGAACATGAAGGGATACAACGGCGACTACGGGCTGGAGCGGTATCCGATGATCCGAGCCGTGAACCTGGGGATGCAGGTGCGCAACGAAGATCTGATCGCCTGCGCCGTGGAGCGACAGGCCGACGCGCTCCTGGTCAGCCAGGTGGTGACCCAGAAGGACGTCCACATCCAGAACCTCTCGGAGCTGGTGGACATGGTGGAGGCCGAGGGGTTGCGGGAGGAGTTGATCCTGGTGTGCGGGGGGCCGCGGATCTCCCATGAGCTGGCGTTGGAGCTGGGGTTTGACGCCGGGTTCGGTCCGGGAACGACGGCGTCCACGGTGGCGAGCTACGTGGTCCAGGAGATGATCCGGCGACGGTGAACCTTGCACGGAGCCTGTGTGGTGCGTAGGTTGCCGGGGTTAAGGCGTTCCGTTTGGCTCCCCCCGTGAGGAATGAAGACCATGTCCGACCATCTGGTGTCTCTCGTAAAGAAAGCCAATGCCAAGGGTTTTCACGACGCGCTGCGGCGCCTCTTGGAAGAGGAGGAGCCCGTATCGCTGTCGGGGGCGACCTTCGAGGAGCTGACCCTGACGGGGTTTGACTTCTCCGACGTGGATCTGACGAATTGCGCCTTTGAGAACTGCACCCTGTCGGAGTGTCGGTTTGGAGAGTCGAAGCTGGAGGGGGCGTTTTTCGACGCCGTGACGCTCTTGCACTGCCATTTTCAGGGGGGGGATCTCGACGGGTGGGCTATCGACGCCAGCACCCTGGCGCGGTGCACCTTCGAGGAGCTGACCCTGTCGCAGGCGGAGTGGACAGACTGTCGGTTGACGGACTGTCATCTCCGGGAGGTGCGGGCTCAGGGGTGGTGGATGGAGCGGATCACCTTTGATCGAGGCCGCTGGGAAGGGGTGGCCGTCGAGGAAGGGGAGTGGACCCACGTGACGCTGCGGCAGCTGACGGTCAACGGCCTGGAGGTCGGGGAGCTGAGCGCCCGCAACTGCTATCACGTGGAGAGCACCCTGGTGGGTGGGGAGTGGCCCCAGGGACTCCACGAGAAGTCGGGGCGGCGAAAGACCCTCTGATCCGATCTGAGGGCTGTGATACCCTTACCAGGGCGAGAGGGTAGTGGTCTGGACGGAGAGGAAGTACGTCATGGCGAGGTGGACAACGATAGTGAGCGGCCTGTGGGTGGCGGTGGCGGTCCTCTTTGCCGGGCCTGCGACGAGCCTCGCCGAGGAGCCGTCGTTCGGGATCTACTACGGGGATGGCTTAAGACACCTGGCGGAGGGGGAGCATGAGGCGGCGGTGGAGGCCCTCTTTCGGGCCTACGGGATGAGCCAGCGGGCCGACGTGATGGCCCTGATCATTCGAGCCTACGACGAGATGGGCCATTG
>SKON01000136.1 GCA_007120035.1 Myxococcales bacterium | reverse complement strand
TCCGCCGATCTCGATCGCCCACCACTCGGAGGAACCCGTGCTGAACATGAACCGGATCGCCGTTGCCTTGTTTCCCTTTTTGATCTTTGCTGCCTGCGGCCCTGAGGACGCGCCCCAGTGGCTGGTCTTCGAGGTCCACGGGGACACCGACAGGGTGCTCATCGATAGGGAGATCGAATTGGGTCTGCAAGCCGACGGCTGCTTCGGTGGCTGGGAGGCCTTTGAGATTCGGTCCGAGGGTGGGGAGGTCCTGGCTCGGGAAGCCCTGGACGATTCGGAGCTGGACGAGGTGGGCAGGCATGTCACCCTGCCCGCCGACGCCTTCGACTTCGATGTGGAGGAGCTCCCGTTGACCGTTGCACTGGAGGCCACGGTGATATGCAGCTCGGGCGCCACCGCGTCGGAGACCTTGCCTCCCTTTGAATTCGTTCCCGTGAGTCTCGCCTATGAAGCTCCCGCCGACACGCAGTGGCCCGATATGCATGGGTTCTACTGGACGACGGAATCGGGGGATGTGCTGGTCTGTGATCCCGATGGGATCCTGCGGCTGCACTCTGATGGCGAGGTGTCACAGGGCGAGCCGATTTCCGTGTCCTGTCCGGGGACGCCTGGGCAGCCGGGAGCGCTGCTCCGAGACCACGCGCCCTACATCGTGAGCTCGCCCGCAGGGGTTGTCGCTTTGAATGAGGCGCTGGAGATCCTCTGGCAAGACGAGGCCGCAGGCAACGAGAAGGTGTCTGTATCGGGAGACCACGTGTTCGTCCTCGAGGAGGGAGGGTTGATGGATCCGAGCACGATCACCGCCCATGATGTCCAGACCGGAGACGTGGTGGGCACCATGACCATTGATTCACCCCAGCTCCCAGCCTCCGAGCCGGTGGTCCTCGCCGATGGAGACTTCGCCATTGTGTCGGCCAGGATCACGCTCAGTCCTCCGACGTTGCGCTTCTTCCTGGTCACGATGGACCCCTCCGATCCCGGCACCCAGGAATCCCGACTGGTTCACGAAGTGACGGCACCCGATGGAGAGCCTTTGAGCGCCAACGTGGACGCGGCGCGGATCTTCCCCGACGAAGACCGCATCGTCGTCTTGCACCCGCCCGCGGAGGGAGACGGAACCGTCGCGAGTGCGTACCGGCTCGACACTCTGGAACTCGTCGATCAGACATCCTTCGATGTCAGTCCGTCTATCCTCGCCATCGACGCCAGCGGGATCTGGGTGCAAGCGGGTACTGAGCTCCTTCGCCTGAACTACGACGGTCAATTCGATCTGTCCTGGTTCGCCCCCGGGGAAGCGCTCTCCGTGGTCGCCCTTGCCAGTGAGTTCGGTGCGTTGGTGAACGTCGAAGAGGAGTCCCTGGTCATCCTCGACGATGCCCTCGAAGAGGTGTGGTCCTTCCCCTGGACCACGCCGGTGGGAGCGGCCTTCGATGGCAATGGGCGCCTGCTCTTCACGCTCGATGATCGACGCCTGGCGGTGCTGCCGACCTTAGGAGACTGACGGATCGCCGTTAGCCTCGAGCCGCCGGTTGAGGGTTGAGGTTCCCGGGCGCTAGTCTTTGCGCAGGAGCATCCTGTCGTCGCCGCCGAGGTAGTAGGCGCCGTCCCGACCCGTGATCAGTGCCCTCACCGGGCTGTTGATGATCTGAGACTGATCGGACCAGTCCGAGCCGTCGAAGCTGACGATACGTCCGATGCCGTCGACGACGATGATCTCTTCCTCTGACGCCGCGGCCTTGAACCATTGGCTCCAGAAACCGGGGAGCGTGGCCTGGGACCAAGCTGAGTCCTGGTACAGATGTGCTTGTGGCACGCCGCTGCTCTCGACGAGCACGACCAAGAGGTCCTCTTCCAGGGGCTCGCCGCGAAGTCCTGTCAACTCCGAAGGCGCCGATGAGAACTCGACGTTCGCCTGCACCTCCCAGGAGTGACCGTCGAAATACCACAGGTGGTCCGAGTCGACGGCGTACATCCCGAGGCGTCTGGGCTCCAAAACCGGGCGTTGTGGCTCGGTGATGATGATCCGACTTGAGGTGTCCATTCCTGGCCATCAAAGTACCAGATCCCGAAGCTGCTCGTGGCAAAGACCATGTCGGGAGCGCTCCCCACGACGTAGCGGATGTGGGACTCGTCGAGGCGCGGACTCGTGCTGGGCCACAGCGTACACCTCGTCAGGGGCAGGTCCCCACAATCCAGTGACACGGGGGCCTCCCGGGATGTGATGGATCGTGCTCTCCCCTCGATGGATGTGATGGACCACCCCGCCGGAGCCACCGATGAACACATCGCCGCCGACTTCGAAGATAGTGCGCAGGAAGGCCCCGTGAGGAAGAGGGTGAATCCAGCACCATTCCCCGTCGATGCAGTGCGGTGTCTGAGCAGAGAAGTCGGGAACGACGTCGTCGCTCGTCTCCGGCGTGTCCGGTCCGTCGACATCGGCGACACCCGTGTCGCCCTGGCGAGAGCTCCTCTCGTCGCTGCTGCAAGCAAAGGTGCCGACAGACAGACAGCAAAAGAGCGTAATCGCCATTCTACGAACCGATGATCTACGGACCAATGAAGACTGAGCCATCATATCTCTCTAATCAGTGGAATTTCGGACGTTGGAGACCAGTCGTCGATGCTCATCGAGGGATCGGGCGGCTCGTCAACGGTTCCGGAAGAGGTTGCCGCACTGCGAGCCCACGCAGGCCGGGTGAGGTTCGATGTCGGCCCAGGTAAGGTCGCCCAGGGAGGCCTCGGTGAAGACGATGTTGAAGTAGTAGTCGGTGTTGGGCTCGAGCTGGCACGCCCGTCCCGAAGTGGTGCCGCCCCACCGAAGTGAGTCGATAAGGGTGGAGACGATACAGCCCGTTCCCCCGGTCTCCTGATCGCGAATGGCGGCCTCGTGAAAGTCGCCCGGGCAGGTTGAGACGGTCAGTACTCTCCATGCCGCTCTCCCTGCTGGAGTCGCGGATCGACGAGCTCCCACGGGAATGCACGGTGGTCGCGTACTGCCGGGGGCCCTTCTGCACGTTCTCCGCTGATGCTGTCCGCCGGCTTCGAGAGCTCGGCTTCGACGCCCGCCGGGCCGACGTCTCGGTCCACAGCGTGAGCATGCGTCAGAAGGAACACTGGGACGAGGTCTATCGGAACAAGGCGCCAGACTCGGTCAGCTGGTACCGGCCGCGGCTGGAGCAGTCCCTGGCCTGGATCGAGGCCTGCGCCCTCAGCTCCGACGCGCATATCGTCGATGTCGGCGGCGGAGCGTCGACCCTGGTCGATGACCTCTTAGACCGCGGGTTTGAGCGCCTCTCTGTGGTGGACCTCTCCGAGGAAGCCCTCGGCCATTCCAAGGCGCGCCTTGGCGACGCGGCACAGGCGGTGCAGTGGGTCGTCGGGGACGCCACGACCAGGCTCTTTGATGAGGCCAGCGTCGACCTGTGGCACGACCGGGCGGTGTTCCACTTTCTCACCGACGAGGCCCGACGGGACGCATACGTCGAGGCACTCCGGGCATCGCTTCGCCCCGGCGGCTTCGCGATCATCGCGACCTTCGGTCCCACAGGCCCCGAGCGGTGCAGCGGGTTGCCCGTGACCCGGTACGCTTCGGCGGAGATCGCGGCTGTCCTGGGGCGAGGATTCGAGCTGATCGATCAGGCCGACGACGAGCACGTCACGCCCTGGGGCGCGCCCCAGGACTTCGCCTATGCTCTCCTTCGCCGGGTCTGATGGGTCCGAACTCCTGACGGGCGAAGGGCAACCGGGCCGGGAAGGCTACTCATCGCTCACCAGCAGCGGACGACCTTCCCGCATCCACT
>SKON01000121.1 GCA_007120035.1 Myxococcales bacterium | reverse complement strand
CTGATCCCCGCCGGCGCAATGCAGAGCCCAGCGAAACGCCGCCTCATGCAAGTCCCGCAGGGTGTTATGCCAATCATCGACCATCGAAACGCTCTTCAGGGAGAGGTGTGGGTCACTCGATCCTTGGTGTCGTCACCAGCAGGTTTATAGGACAGGAGATTGAAAAAAATTCTCCAACCATCTCCGACTCAGGGACTTCGGGGCCTCAAGCCGCTGAAATACCTCATAAAGATCGCCCTCGATCCCCCGAACATCATCTCCCCGCCGCTCGATCAGCCACTCCAGCCCCGAGACCTCCACCACCGGCACGGGCCCCTCCCCGCGACGAGAAGCCTCGATCCGACGCTCCACGATGGCCCCCAACTTCTCCACCGAGAGCCCCTGGATCACCTCCTGCCTCACCTCCAGCCGAGCCCTCCGGTACACCTTCGTCAGGGCCTCGTGGGTCCCCACCACATACGAGCGGCCTCGTCGAAACACCTTTCGCCGCTGCCACCATGACAGAAACTGGGCCTCATCGATCACCAGGATCTCCCCCGCCGGGAGCTCCCAGGGCTCGTCGCGCTCTTCGGGGATCCGCAGGTACTCCGCCCCGCAGGCCGCCGCGATGGCCCACAGATGAGAGGACTTCCCCCGACCGCACTCGGCCACATACTCGAGCACCCGATTCGGCTGGCTCACCCACTCCACCAGGGGCCCCGTGTCCACCACGGCGATCTCGGCCCGCTCCGATGGCGAGAGCTCTCCGAAGGGGTTCCGCCGCAGGTTCAGATCGACGAACGCGAGCTTCACAAAGCCTCATCGAAGGCCGCCACGGCCTCCTCGCTGAACTCCCAGAGTTTCTTCGCCAGCTCGTCATCGCGCCCCAACTGCGACGGCCGCTTCACTCGCCCCTTCTCGTCGTAATAGAGCCCCGTCTCGTCGGCCACCTCGGGGCTCGCCGCACACCGCAGCGTCGAGTACGCCCCCTGCTCCGGCGTCCACATGAAGGGCTTGACCAGGGGCTGCATCAACCGCGGCAGGTTCCGCCAGATCTCCGTGGCCACCACCCCGGGGTGGACCGCGTAGGTCCCCACCTCCGCCCCCTCCAACCTCCGGGCCAGCTCCGCCGAGAAGAGCACGTTCGCGAGCTTCGACGCCGCGTACTCCTCAAACCCCGTGGCGCTCTTCGCCGGCTCTCGCAAATCCTCGAACACGAGCCCCCGCCGCGTCCGCTTATGGGCCCGGCTCGCCACGGTGACCACCCGCGACGGCCCTGACGCCTTCAGCCGCTCCAACAGGAGCCGGGTCAGCAGAAAGTGCCCCAGGTGGTTCACCCCGAAGTGCAGCTCGTACCCGTCCTCGGTGACCCCCTTCACCGTGGCCAACCCGGCGTTGTTGATCAGCACGTCGATGGAGTCCGTCACCTCCAGGATCTCCGCGGCGGCCTCCCGCACCGACGCCAGCGACCCCAGGTCGAGCTTCACAAACACAGGCTCCGCCTGCCCCAGCGCCCGGATCTCCTCCAGCGCCGCCTCGGTGCGCTCCCGGCTCCGGCAGGCCAGCACCAGCCGTGCCCCGGCCCGGGCCAGCTTCACGGCCACCACTCGACCGATCCCGGTGTTCGCCCCGGTGATCACTATCGTCTTGTCGTTCGCGTCCATCGTCACCTCTCGATATACTCGTCCCCTCGTACTATTCATGAATCCGGCTTTCCCGCAAAGGACGTTCCTCGCTAACCGGTCGCCATCGCCGACGGGATCGACTACCCTGCCCAGGTCAACACCCCGGCCCCGCTGCCAGCGTCACCACCGAGCCGACCATGAAGTCTCGCAAACCCTCCGAAGCCATCCTCGCCCTCTGGGAGACCGTCCAGGTCGACGAGCAGACCTTCCAGGCTCACACCGCCGGCGACCCCGATCCTCCCGGCGCCCCCATCGACCCAAAAGACCTCCCCGCCGCCGACCGAGACTTCGAGGTCGTCGGCGTCCTCGGCGAAGGCGGCATGGGCCTCGTCCAGCTCGCACGACAGACCTCGCTGCGCCGCGAGGTGGCCATCAAGACCGTCCGGGAGACCATCGCCGACTCCGAGGGCACCCAGAACCTCCTCCGGGAAGCCCGGGTCAGCGGCCTCCTGGAGCACCCCAACATCGTCCCCGTCCACGCCCTCGGCGTCGGCCCCGAGGGCGCTCCCATGATGGTCATGCGCAAGATCGAGGGCATCAGCTGGATGGAGGCCCTGGAAGATCCCTCCCAACTCCCCGGCCCCTTCCAGCGAGAGCAGCCCCTGGACGCCCACCTCCAGATCCTCCTGCAGGTCTGCAACGCCATCCAATTCGCCCACGACCGGGGAGTCCTCCACCGAGACATCAAGCCCGAGAACGTGATGCTCGGACCCCACGGCGAGGTCTACGTGGTGGACTGGGGCCTGGCGGTGAGCCTGGGCACCACCGGCGAGGCCGGCCTGAAGTTGGCCTCCGAGATCAACGGGGTCGCCGGAACGGTCTGCTACATGGCCCCCGAGATGGCCTCCGGCCGCGGCGACCTCATCGACGCCCGCACCGACGTCTACCTCCTGGGCGCCACCCTCCACGAAGCCCTCACCGGCCTGCCTCGCCACCAGGGCAAGAGCCCCATGGCCTGCCTCGTCGCCGCCTACGAGTCGGCGCCTGCTGAGTTTCCCCCGGGGGTCCCCGAAGAGCTCGGCCGCATCTGCAACAAGGCCACCGCCGCCGAGGTCGACGACCGCTTCGACGACGTCGTCGCCTTCCGCCGGGCCCTCTCGGACTTCATCCAGCACCGCGACAGTCACCGCCTCCAGGAGGAAGCCTCCGCCAGACTCCGAGACCTCAAAGCCCTCATCGACTCCGCCGACTCCTCTCTGGAGTCCGACGCCGACCTCGAGATCCACAGCCTCTTCGCCCAATGCCAGTTCGGCTTCGAGCAGGCCCTCCACGTTTGGCCTCATAACACCCGGGCCCAGAACGACCACCAGGAGGCCCTCCTGGCGATGATCGGCTTCGAGATCGACCAGGGGAACCTCCGCTCCGCCCGACGACTCCTCAGCCAGATCGACTCCCCACCCCGGGACCTCCAGGACCGCGTCGACGAGATGCAGCGCCAGGCCGACGAGGAGCGCCAGGCCGTGGAGCGCCTCCAGGCCCTCCAGCGAGCCCTCGACTTCCACCAGGGCAGCTACTCCCGAGCCTGGCTGGCCCTGGCCATGGGCGTCATCTTCGGCGCCACCTCCATCGTCTCCGCCGTCTTGACCGGTGGACTCGCCGCCCTGACCTGGAACACCCTGATCCTCCAGATAGTCGCCATCCTCGCCATCTACGTCGTCATGATCCTCGTCGCCCGGCGATGGCTCTCGGTGAACGCCGTCACCCGCCGAGTAGGCATGGCGATCCTCCTGACCATCGCCCTGGCCGTGGTCATCCGCATCACCGCGCCCGGGATGGACGCCTCCATCACCCACACCCTGGCCATGGAGGGGTTGCTCTACGCCGGCGGCTGTATGATCACCGCCCTCTTCGTAGACCGTCGCCTCCTCCTGGCCGGGATCCCATTCCTCCTGATTCCCGTCGGCATCGCCGTCGCCCCCGAACTCGCCCTCTTCGTCCGAGGCGCCGGGATCTTTCTCGCCGGCCTCGTCTTAGCTATCGTCTGGTTTTACGACGCTCGCCAACAACAGACGTCCCTGCCCTCTTCCTCCTGAGGCTCCCATGCGCCCCGTCATCGCCCTCCTGACCGCTCTCCCCTTCCTCGCCATCCTCGCCGGCTGCAGCGAACCCATCACCGCCTGCACCCAGGTCGGCTGCGAAGACGG
>SKON01000076.1 GCA_007120035.1 Myxococcales bacterium | reverse complement strand
TCGTCTTGTTCGTCTTGTTCGTCTTGCTCTTGTTCGTCCTGGTCGTCTTGTTCGTCCTGATCGTCCTGATCGTCCTGATCGTCCTGGTCGTCCTGGTCGTCTTGGTCGTCCTGGTCTTGATCGTCGTCCTGGTCTTGATCGTCGTCCTGGTCCTGGTCGTCGTCTTGATCGTTTCGGCGGAGATGGAAGAGGCCGGGGGGGCCATCGACGGTCAGGATGGCCTCCTCCTGGCCGTCGAGTTGTGCCGCGACGGTGAAATCCAGCGTGGGGAACGGGGTCTCGACGGGGATCGCGGTCTCCACGACCTCCAGGGTGCCCCGATCGCGGAGGGTGAATTCCAGCTCCGGGGCTTCGCCGTATTCAGGGCCATCGCCTCGCCAGGCGTCGTCGGGGAGGGACCGTAGGGTCCAGGAGGTGTCGCCGTCCTCGGGGACGCCGACGACGAAGTGGGTGGGGTACTGGTCGCAGCGTCGGAAGTACCGGAAGTCCTGTTGTTCGTCGGGTAGGCGCTGTCCACGCATGGGGCCGTCGGGGTCGATCTCGTCGGGGTCGCAGGGGGGGAGGCGGTGGACCTGGAGGTCGTAGGGGCCGTGTTGGTCGGGGTCGGCGCCGCGGACGCGGACCAGGATCTCCGACGACCGGCCGACGTCGGCGACGCCTGCGGTGATGAAGCCGCCGTCGACGAGGCCTGTGCTCAGGGGCTGATTGCTGTGTCCGGGATAGAGCTCCAGCTCGAGCGCGGGGGGCTCGGAGTTGGCGGGGCCGGGGCCGGGCTGGAGGTCGATGAAGAACGCTGTGCCCTCCTCGACGT
This sequence comes from Myxococcales bacterium, assembly GCA_007120035.1. Classification (GTDB taxonomy): domain Bacteria; phylum Myxococcota_A; class Bradymonadia; order Bradymonadales; family Bradymonadaceae; genus SKON01. The sequence continues at coordinate 2,998 of SKON01000076.1, read as the reverse complement.
CGAGGCGGAACCAGTCCTCGTCGCCGGGGCAGAGGTGGAGCGACTCGGTGTCCGTGGCGAGTCGCGCGGCCCGTTGTCGGGTGGGGTTGGGCTCGTAGGCGTCGTCCAGGGCCTCGCAGGGCGGGGTGTAGTCGATCTCGAGATCGTAGGCGAACTCCAGGCCGTCGTCGGCGCGAAGGGCGATGTAGACGGGGCCCTGATCGCGGCCGCCGAGGTGCTCTCGTTCGATGGTGAAGGCGTCGATCTGGCGAGTGACGCGGCGGGTCTGGTTCTGGCGCTCCAGATCCTCGTCGGTGTCGTCGAGGCCCTGGTCGAGGGTGAGGATCGTGGACCCGTCGGAGTGGTAGAGGAGGAGCTGGACGCCCGGGGCGCGGGGCAAGAAGAGGTGCTCCGGGTCGCTCTCGTCGCGGAGCTCGCGGAGCGAAGTGGTGACCGAGAGGGTGGAGCCGGCGATGGCGTCCAGGGAGAAGTAGTCGTCGGTGCCGCCGCAGAGGGTCAGGTCGTCGAGCTCGTGCTCCTGGAGGGGAGCCGCTTGTTCCGCTGTGGTGTTCGGTTCGAGGGGGTCTTCCAGGGTGGAGCAAGGGGGGAAGAGCTCTCTGAGGGCGATCTCGACTCCGCGCTGGAGGCGTCGGCGCAGGTCCTGATCGTCAATGTCTTCATAGCGAGTGAAGAGGTCGAGGCCGTCGTGGAAGCTCGCCAGGGCGGCGCTCCACTCCTCCTCGGCGGAGAGGCTGAGGCCGATGTGGAGGTGGGCGTCGGCCCGAAGGTGGGGGTCGTCGGAGACCAGGGCGCCGGCGAAGGCTTCGCGGGCTTCGGCGTGGCGCTCCAAGCCCAGGAGGGCTCGTCCGCGGTTGAAGAGGGCCTCCGGTTCGTCGCGAAGCTCCGGGGGGAGCTCGTCGAGGAGGTCGAGGGCTTCCTGGTACCTGGACTCGTCGATGGCTTCCAGGACCCCTTCGGCGGTGCGCTCCGGGGAGAAGCCCTGGTCGCAGGCCATGGATAGGGATGCTACGGCGGCGACGAGCGCGAAGGGCAGGAGGCGACGCAGGGGCCGCCCGGAGGCTCGCCGGCCGCCGATGAAGAGGCTCAGGAGGATCAGGAGGGCCCCGGGGATCAAGAAGTAGAGGAATCGGTCGACGTGGCGTTGGACCATCATCTCCTCCAGGGTCTCTCGTTCGAGTTGATCCAGGTAGGCTGTGAGGTTGCGGGTGACCTGGCCGGGCTGCTCGAAGGGGATGTAGATGCCGCCGGAGAGGTCCGCCATGGTCTGGAGCGCCTCTTCGTCGAGGCGGGTGACCACGGTCTCGCCGGCGGCGTCGCGGACGTAGCCGGTGCGGCGGCCCTGGGCATCGAAGGTCGGGATGCGGGCGCCGTCGGGGCTGCCGACGCCGACGGTGACGACCCGGACGCCCATGTCCCGGGCCCGTTGGCCGGCGACCTCCGGGGAGGACTCGTGGTCCTCGCCGTCGGTGAAGAGGACGATGACCTGGCTGGAGCCCCGGTGCATGTCCCGGTCTTCGCGGCCCGAGCGGCGACCGGTGAGGACCTCCAGGGAGTCGGCCATGGCGGCGCCCAGGGAGGTGCCGCCCACGGGGATCTGGTCCGGGTGGAGGCGGCGCATGAAGAAGTCGATGGCGGCGTAGTCTCGGGTGAGCGGGGACTGCACGAAGCTGATGGAGGTGAAGATCACCAGGCCCACCCGGTCGCCTCGCAGGTGGGTCATGATCTCCTTGATCTCCTGCTGTGAAGCGATGAGGCGGTTGGGGGAGATGTCTTCGGCGAGCATGCTTCGAGAGAGGTCGACGGCGAAGACGAGATCCATGGATCGGGTCTCGACCTCTCGTTCGATGGTGCCCCACTGGGGCTGGGCCAGGGCGGTGATGAGGAGGACCAGGCCGAGGAGAAAGGCGAGCCGACTGAACCGCTGGCGGCGGCGGCTGACCGAGGCGGTCATGGCCTCGATCAGGGTGTGATCGCCGAGGCGAGCCCGGACCCTGCTGTACCAGACCTCGTAGAAGATCCAGGCTCCTCCCAGGGGGACCAGGAGGAGGAAGAGCAGGAAGTATTGGGGCGCGGCGAAGTTCATGACGTCAGCGGGGTCTCACGGAAAGGTCCGGCAGAGGGTGTGTTTGGTGAAGAAGTGCAGGGCCAACAGGAGCACGGCGATGAGCAGAAACGGGTGATAGTGTTCGTGGCGGATCTCGCGGCCCTGATCTTCGAGCTCGGTGCGGTCGTATTCGTCGAGGATCGCGTGGAGGTCGTCGCGCATGCTGACGGCGTCGAGGGCTCGGAAGTAGCGGCCTCCCGTGGCGTCGGCCATGGCTTGTAGGAGGTCGGGGTCGATGGGGAACTCCACCTGGCGGTAGACGGTCTCCCGGGAGAAGGGGTGGCGGCCGGCGGCGATCAGGGCCTCGCCATCGCGGCCGACGAGGATCGGGTAGATCTTCACGCCCATCTCGGCGGCCATCTCGGTGGCCTGCATGGGGGAGATGTTGCCGCCCCGGCGGTCGCCGTCGGTGATCAGGATGAGCAACCGGGTGTCGGCGTCGCTGTGGGTGAGCCCGGCGAGGGCGCGGCCCACGGCGTTGCCGATGGCCGTGCCGGCGGGTTCGATGTCGCCGAGCTCGAGAGTGGCGACGTTCTCGAGCAAGAGGCCGTGGTCCAGGGTCAGCGGGAACATCAGGAAGGCGTCCTGCGCGAAGAGGACGACGCCGATGCGGTCGTGGGGGCGGGAGGCGATGAAGTCGACCAGGGTCTCCTTGGCTTCCTCAAAACGGTTCTTGGGAAGCTCGCCGCGGGCCTCCATGGCGCGGACTTCGCTCATGGGATAGTCGATGGCCCGCATGGAGCCGGACATGTCGAAGGCGACGAAGATGTCGATGCCCTCGACGTCTTCGTCGAGGACCTGCACGGTCTGGGGGCGAGCGAGGGAGATGACCAGGAAGGCGATGGCGAGGAGGAGGAGGATGTCTGCGGCGAGGAGGAGGAGAATCCTGGGGGG
>SKON01000273.1 GCA_007120035.1 Myxococcales bacterium | reverse complement strand
TGCCGACGTTTGCGACGTGACCATACCCTTTGCATGTTTTCCCTTTATCCTTACTCCCCTGCCGACAAAGGTAACCGCAACCACCCCGCGAACCATATGGGGTAATACCCTACCGCAAGCCAACAAGGCCGCGGGTGTCAGGCCCAGCGCCGGTGTCAGGCCTTGAAAAGTCTCACTCCATCGGAGGCATTGCCCGCGCCAGCCCTGGGCGTAAAGGCCATCGAGCTCTGTCGTGACCTGCCGGGCCGATTTCATGCGTACCTGATGAGCGAGCATGGCGGTGACATTACAGAAGTCGCGGGCTGATGCGGATCATGCCGCGCCGGGCACACGTGCCTGCTGCCGGTCGTGCCTCTGTGTTTCTGCCTTGGCACCCTTGACTTCCGCCTGCCGCTTTTCCTTGGCCTTGTCTTTCTTACCCTTCTTGTCGCCCATGAGATGCCTCCTGTTGTTGCCTATGGTTTCCACACAAAACACCCGCCATGCATGACGCTGTTGGCCTCGTCCTCCTTCTTAGCCACCACTATCATGGTGCAAGGGACGCTCCGACGCGATGGGGTCTAACCCTACCTCACATTCGCTTGCCAACACTGCGTCTTTGATAGTGTGTCCCCGTTCTGATTCGTAATTTGGCGGTCCCCATACCTCGGTCCCCATCCTTCGCATGCCGCGTGCGCCCCCTCCTACCCCTGCCTGTTTTCTCTGGTAGATAGGCGATTGTTCCTTTATAAACTGTCGTTTATAGAGGTCTTAGGAACAAGCGTAGGAATTTGTCCATGCATGACACTGAAAATAGGCTGCATACCGATACTTCTTTCATAACCAACGAGAGTGGCTGCTCACTTTATGAGCGGTTTTCTGTGCTGCTCGGCAAGAATACGCGTTGGTTTGATTGTTTGGTCGGTTATTTTTTCATTAGCGGATTTTACCGGTTGTATCCGGCATTGGAAGCGGTTGAGCGCGTACGCATTCTGGTGGGACTGAAAACCGATGCCGACGTCTTTGCCCGTATCCAGCAGGCACGCGCGGAAGGCGAATTGGAATTGATTTCCCATGCCGCCGTGCGCGAACCCGTCACAACCCTCGTTCAGGGAGAGTTGGAAGCTGCCGATGACCGGCTGGATGTTGAGCAGGGTGTCTTGCGGTTCGTGGAATGGCTGCGTTCCGGGAAACTGGAGATCCGGGCCGTGGCGGGCGGGCATTTGCACGCGAAAGTCTATATCATGACCTTCCACCCGGATGACCGCGACAAGGGCCGTGTCATCACGGGGTCCAGCAATTTTTCCCGCTCGGGATTGCAGGATAACCTTGAGTTTAATGTCGAACTCAAAAATCCCAGCGATTACGGATTTGCGCAGGAAAAATTCAATGCGCTGTGGGAAGCGGCTGTTGATGTATCGGCACCCTACGAGGATACAGTTGTCAACCGTTCCCCCTATGCCATGTTCACCCCGTATGAGCTGTATTTGAAATTCCTGTACGAATACTTCAAGACCGAACTCAGCCAGACGGCAATTTCCGACGATCTCTACGTGCCGCAGGGGTTCAAGCGGCTCAAGTACCAGGAAGAGGCTGTCCTCAATGCCCGCAAGGTACTCGAGGAATACGGGGGCGTGTTTCTGGCGGATGTCGTAGGCCTTGGAAAGACCTATATGGCCGCACTACTGGCCCAGCAGCTTCCGGGGCGGCATCTGGTGATTGCACCCCCGCATTTGCTCAGCGATGGAAAACGCGGATCCTGGCCCAGTGTTTTCGGCGACTTCCAGGTGCGGCAGGCGAAATTCCAGTCGATCGGCAAATTGGAGGAACTGCTGCAAACCAACCTGGACCGGTTTGAAAACGTCTTTATCGATGAATCACACCGCTTCCGTACCGAAGATACCCGCAGTTACGAGATGTTGGCCGAGATCTGTCGCGGCAAGCGTGTGATTCTCGTGTCGGCGACGCCGCTGAATAACAGCCCGAAGGATATCCTCAGCCAAACAAAGCTTTTTCAGGCGGGCAAAGCCTCGAACATCCCGAACCTCCGGAATCTCGAGGCCTTCTTCGCCGGGCTGGAAGCCCGTCTCAAGGGGCTGGATCGCAAGGCCGATGCCGATGTCTACCTGCAGGCCACGGCGACCAATGCCCGGGAAACGCGCGAACGGCTGCTCAAATACCTGATGGTGCGCCGCACCCGCTCCGAGATTGAACGCTACTACGGCGCGGACATGCGCCAGCAAGGCATGGCCTTCCCGACGGTTCAAGATCCCGCTCCGCTTTTCTACCGTCTGAACCGCAGCGAGAACGAAGTCTTTTCGGAGACCTTGCGTCTGCTTGCCACGGAATTGACGTATGCCCGCTATACCCCGTTGCTGTATTACCGGGGCAAGCTTGATCAACGCGAACGGCAAGGGCAGCGCAACCTGGCCACCTTCATGAAAATCCTGATGGTAAAGCGCCTTGAAAGCAGTTTCTTCGCCTTCCGCCAGACGCTGGATCGTTTCATTACCTCCTATGGCCGCATGATCCAGGAATTCCGCAATGGCAACGTCTACATCAGCAAGAAACACGGCAACAAGATCTTCGAATTGCTGGAGACCGGCGATATCGAAGGCATTGAGAGCCTGCTGGAGGCCGACAAGGCCGAACGGCTTGCCGCTGCCGACTTCACACCCGAATTTCTGGCCGGACTGGAAGCCGATGCGACCACGCTTACGCGCATTCATGAACTTTGGACCCGGATCGACCGTGACCCCAAGTGGGAGACCTTCCGCAGCGTGCTCCAGGAGCAGGCCGAGTTGCGTAACGGCAAACTGATCGTGTTTACCGAATCCGTTGAAACCGCCGAATACCTGGCTGGCAGGATCCGCGCGGAGGTCGAGCCGCGCACCCTGCTTTTCGCGGGTGGTGCGGGGGCTGCCGGATATCGCGACGTAACCGCCAATTTCGATGCCAATGCGTATACACCATCCGATGACTACCGCATCCTCATCTGCACCGATGTATTGGCCGAAGGCGTAAACCTGCACCGCTCGAATGTCGTCATCAACTACGACCTCCCCTGGAATCCCACTCGTCTGATCCAGCGCGTCGGCCGCGTCAACCGGGTAGACACCCCATTTACGGAAATCCACACCTACAACTTCTTCCCGTCCGAAGAAGGCAACGACGCCATCAAGCTGCGCGAGGCCGCCGAATCCAAGATCCAGGCCTTTATCGAGATGCTCGGGGCCGATGCCCGCCTGCTGACCGAGGGCGAGGAAGTCAAATCCTTCGACCTGTTTGCCCGGCTCAACAGCCGCAAGACCCTTACCGGCGAGGATGAGGACGAGGAAAGCGAGCTCGAGTACCTGACCGAGATCCGCCATATCCGCGACACGCAACCCGACCTTTTCAGTCGCATCAAGAAGCTGCCCCGCAAAGCGCGTTCCACGCGGCAATGGCCCGCAGGACAGGCCGGGGCCGGACTGCTGACCTACTTCCGTCAGGGCCGCCTCGATAAATTCTACCGCGTGATGCAGGTTGCCGAAGAGCCCGAGGAGCTCGATTTCCTGTCGGCCGTCAAGGTGCTCAAACCCGCCGATCCGGCGGAAAAACGCGGATCGATCCCCCCGGAATTCTACAGCCAGCTCGAACGCAACAAGGCCGCCTTCACCCACGACACCAACCCGGCGGAGGATGACAGCACCGTCCGCAAGGGGGCTGCCAACGATGCCTATATCAGCCGCCGCCTCAAGACGCCCGAGATCCGGCGCTACCCCGGCTACACCGATGAGGACGAAACCTACATCCGGCGCGTTGCCGAGGCGCTCAAGGAAGGCCGGTTGCCGCGTCCCACGACCAAGAAAGTGGC
>SKON01000087.1 GCA_007120035.1 Myxococcales bacterium | reverse complement strand
GAAATATGACGCGGTGCGTCGAGCCTGGTAGGCTGGTCTCTTCGCCCCTTGTCGGGGCTTCATTCTCTTTCCAAGGAGTACCCCATGCGACGCCTGACGATCATGCTTGCCCTCCTCGCCGCCATTTCGATCGCGTTGACCTCTTCGACGGCGTTTGCGAACGGTGATGACTCGAGCGAGCCGACGCAGTTCATCGACATTTCGGCACTTGAGATCGATGGATCGCCGCACACATTGGGCCATCAGATCACTATCTACGTCGAGCGGCCCGCTTTCATTCGGCTCCTCGCCATGCAGACGAGCTTCGTGGACCGCGTCGTCGAAAGCGCTGAGGAGCTCTGACGATATCGCTGGGAGTCCGAAAAGGGGCTGAAGAAGAATCAGCGAAGATGTTCTTGAGCAGTGAAGAGGGTCCGTATGAAGAAGTCTGCTATTGTCGTGCTCTTCGTCGCGGGGGCTCTGGGCTCCTCGCTGGCGCTCCCTTCTGTGGCGTCGGCCTGCGACCCGGCGCCGCCCTATTGGATGGAACTTCTGGAGTCGGACCTCCCTGAGTGTCTGGAGCTGATGGAGTTCGGGCAGCCCACGTCATTCCACGGATGGGCTCCCGTGGTTCCCTTTAGGAGCGAGTGTGAAGACTCCGTGGAGTTCGTCGAGGTGGACTGCGACGAGTGCCATGAAGACCAGGTGATCGCGCCCGATGAGGAGTTCGAACTGCAACTGGCGAGTGCGCCCCAGGGGGAGGTTTCGGAGCAGACCTTCGCCTGGGAGATGGGAGAGGAGTCCGGGACCCTGCGTACGAGCAACGTCTTTACCGATACCTCCGACGTCTGCGATGGTTGGGAGGAGAGCCTGGATTCGTCGGAGGGAGGTTGCGCCCAGGTCTCGGTGAGCGGGAGTGGTGGGGGTGTGTTGGTGCTCTTGGCGGTCGTGATGATGGCCTGGAGTGTACGAAGGCGCCGTTAGGGTGAGACTTCGATGTCGCCGGGGCCGTCGAGGGTGATGTCGAGGGTGCGGCGGTCGTCGTCGAAGGTGTAGCAGGGGCGGCAGTCGTCGCCGGCGGGGACCGGTGCGCCGTCGATGGTGACCGCTGACGGGGGGCCGTCGAAGAGGCCGTCGAGGAGGAGGTGGAGGGTGAAGTCCTCTGGTGGGAAGGCCACTCGTTCGTCGACATCCGCCGGAGGATCGCCGACGGAGATCGAGAGGTGGACGTCGTCGCCGACGAGGGCGCTGGTGGCGGTGACGCCGTTGAAGAGCGCGAGCTCCGCTGGCGAGGAGGAGGGTACGGCCAGGAGCCGGAGGTGGGGGACGTCCTGGTAGGAGACGACGCCCTCCTCGGTGGCGTCGACGAGGGTGTCGATGGTGGGGTCCGCCATGGGGATCAGGGCGCCGTCGCGGACGTAGAGGGGGATCACGTCGATGGGGGTGTCGCGGAGGTGGACCTGCCCCTGGGCGGGGGAGCCGTCGATGCGCTGGGCGGTCCAGAAGTCCACCCAGTCGCCGGCGGGGAGGTAGAGCTCACGGTCTGTGGCGCCCTCGATGTAGACCGGGGCGACGAGGAGGTCGGGGCCGAAGAGGAAGTCCCGCTCGTGGTCTCGGGTCTGGCGGTCGTCGGGGTAGGCCATCCAGAGGCTCCTGACCATGGGGCGGCCCGTCTCGGAGGCCCGCAAGAGATAGTGGAAGACGTAGGGGAAGAGCTCCATGCGGAGGCGAAAGTAGGCGCGGGCCACCTCGAGGGCGTCGGCGTCGAAGAGGGCGAGCTCATACCGGGCAGCGAGCCCCTCCCTGGACTCTGGGCTGCGAAACCTCAGGATCGCCTCGCCGAGCCAGGGGCGAAGAATCACGAGCACCTTTTGGGCCGCCGTGATGTGCTCGGAGCGGAGGTGCCCCATGACGCGGAATGCTCGCTCTCTCCAACCCGCCAGATCGGGGTCCACGCCAAGGAGAGCCTCGACCAGCTCGGCCGACGGGGGCTCCAGTCTGTTGGCTCGGCTCGCGAGCACGAGATGCTCCAGAAGCACCTGCCAGCTCGGGACATCTCTGTCGTTGAGCAGAGCCACCGCGGCCTGGTCGCCAGAGAGTATCGACTCGAGGGATGATGGCGCAGTCTCTTTCATTCCTTTCCTTCCTGGCGCGGGCTGGCAATGATCCGTTCCAGGAGCCTACGACGTTTGCAGGTCTCTTTGCACCAGGATAGTGATAACCCACATGTCGACCGCGTCGTCTCGCCCATCCTGCAGGTGATTCAAGTAGATCAGGAGCAGCGTCAGCGTCGTCAGTCGCTGCTGACCGTCCACGATAAAGCGTTGACTTCGTTTATGGCTAATAACAACAGATCCCTGCGGGGTCCGATGCTCATCAGCTAGTCTGCGACACCAACGAGAGCTGTGGCAACGACGAAAAGTGCTTGTCTCGGGTGTAAAGCTGGGCGTCGTGTTCCATTACCAGAGCAGCGATCCACAAGTCGTTCGCAGGAATCGGTGTCCCCTGCTCCCTGAGTTGCCGAAAGAGCCGCCCGTAGTGATGGGTCGTCGCTTCCGTAATCGCTACGACCTCCACACCAGGTGCTGCCAGAAACTTCACCAATCCGCTCTCATTCGCCTTTCCCTTGGTTCCCAGGGCAAATCCGGCCCGCAGCTCGCCGATCACCACCACGGGCACGAGCACCTGCTCAGCAAGCTCCAGTGTCGCCCGCGCGTCCTCGTCCCCTCGCGCGAAATCGACATAGCGATTCGTATCGACAGCGACCCTCATTCCCACATCTCCGGGTCGACCTGTCGCTGCGCTTCGAGGGCCTCCTCGACGGCCTCATCCTCCACCCAATTCCCAGCAACCTCTCCCAGGTCGCGACGCTTCAACTCCTCACCGGTCAACCCGCAGGCCACCATCAAACGCTCAAGAACCGTCTGATTCAGGCTCTTACCTTCCTTCCGCGCCGCCTCCCGCAGCTCCTTGTCCAAACGCCCGGGCACATTTCGAATTGTATACTGCATGCCTTCACCTCCTGATGAGAATGCCTGCACCTATTGTAGGCACACCGCCCTCCACCGACAACACCGGGGGCCATCGCTCCAGTTGGCCCTCACTCCGAACCATCGGGCGGCACGAACCCCTCGCTGAGCAGCGACTTCGCGAGGCCCACATGCTGCAGGTCTCCCCATTTCAAACACTCCCTCACCAGGGCATAGGCGACCTCCTCGTTCGACTGACTCGCAGACCGCTTCACTGCCCACTGCTCTGTGTCCTCTCGCCAGAACACCGTGTATGTCTGGTAGTTCGAGCGTGTGGAACGCCACTTCAGTTCTCCCGCCTCCGTGGCCCACCACCGGACCTCGAAGTAGTCTAAGCTCTTCTCAGTGTCCTGGCCGAAGCGCTCCTTCAACGCATCGAGACCCGCGGCGAGGTCCTCGGCCCGACGACTCTCGTTGAGGGTCGAAAGGATCTGGTCCACCGCCAGGCGATGGTATGCGAACCATTGGTCTCGCCATTTTTCGTAGGTCTCATCCAATGTGAGAGCATCTGTTGTGATCGGTGGCCTCTCGGGTAGTTCTGTCATCTGCTCCTCCGTGGTTTCGTGTGTGCGCCTCCGGGCTGATGGGCAAGACGCCGAAGGCGGTCTTTGACAGCTACCTGCGAGCCCATCCCTCCCACCTCGACGAGGACCGCCTCAAGGAGGGCTTCACGGTCCGCAAGCGGCGACGTGTACGCGCCGACTCCACGCTCTCCCACGAGGGCGCGCTCTTCGAGGTGGATCAGTCCTATCTCACGGGCCGGTACGTGACGGTCGCCCACTGCCTCCTCGATGAGCCCATCTAGCCCTGGGTCGAGCACAACGAGGCGACCTATGCTCTGCGCCCCGTCGATGTGAT
>SKON01000260.1 GCA_007120035.1 Myxococcales bacterium | reverse complement strand
CGAATGGCCGCTTTCATTGGAAGAGTGGCAATTCAAATCAAGGCTTTGCGGCGGTCGGGGCCTTTGGGCAGTGCTTGCGTGAACCAAGGGGGAAGAGCGGAGAGCGCAATACTCTACCGCGAGGCGAGACGCGCCACAGAGCGCCGAGTCTCTCATCTCCGTCGACCGCTAGTAACGTATACTTGACTTGCGACGATCGCTGGTAAAGGATTCGTTTCTAGGCGTTGCCGTTGGGCACGCGACCTTTACCAGCGAGCGGATATTGTCGAAGCGAGAGACGGGACGATACGAGAGCACCTCGGCGGGCGGCGAGCAGGTCCGAGCCTTCGTGCCCCACGCATTGCCTCCTGCCGGCCCGCCCATCGTCATCGAGGGTGAGCTCGCAGAGCGGGTGCGAGCGGCGGAGCAGGCGCTCGTGCGACTCGAGCTAGCCGGCGAGATGGTGCCCTCGCTCGACTGGTTCATCTACGCGTTCGTGCGCAAGGAGGCGGTGCTCTCGTCCCAGATTGAGGGCACGCAGGCCACGCTCATGGACCTGCTCAACTACGAGGCCAAGAATGACGCGCCCCCGCCGAACGCGGACGTCGAGGAGGTCTGCAACTACCTCGACGCGCTGACCTTCGCCCGCGAGCAGCTCTCCGACCCGTCGGGGCTGCCGCTCTCGATACGCCTGCTCAACGAGACCCATCGGCTCTTGCTCCGAGGGGTCCGCGGCGAGAACAAGCAGCCCGGTGAGATGCGCCGTAGCCAGAACTGGATCGGAGGCAGCCGCCCCGGCAACGCGGCCTACGTGCCCCCGCCTCCGAACGCGCTGCCCTGGTGACCACCGACCGGGGGCGCGTCATCCACCACACCGGCGTCAACCTCCTGGCCGTGCAGCTCTTCGAGCGCCTGCCGAGCCGGCCCATCGTCACCGCGCCCTGGGTCGTCGAGGCGCTGTCGACGACGAAGCCCACCGCGGGGCGTGCCATCGACGCGCTCGAGGCCGCCGGCGTCCTGGTGGAGACCACCGGCAAGAAGCGCGACCGTGTCTACGCGTACCAGGCGTACCTCGACCGTTTGCGCGCCGGGACCGAGCTCGGCGATGAAGGCTGACTGCCGCGCACGGGACTTCAGCCACGCTTTCGTTTCATGCGCCACCAAGCGTGTCCCACCGCGTGACCGGATCGGCTCTACTCAGTTGAGGGAGTGGGCTCGAAGCCGCGCCCGAAGGAAATACCACGAGGCATATCCCGGCGAGGACATCGACCGGATCTGCTTCCAGCGCCTTGATCCGCGCGTCCTGACGCTGCACCAGTTCCAGCAGATAGTACAGACCCCAGAGCGCTCCGACGGGGGTCCCCCGTGACCCTGGTCCTCTGGGACCTACAACAACCGCACCCCATCGTAATCGACTACCCGAAAGGGCAAATCCAACCGCCCCTCCCGCTCAAACCGCTCTCCGTACACCACCTCCCGCACCTCGAATCGCGTCGGGAAGTAGTTCATCATGAACACCGTATCTACCCCCCGCCGATACACCGGCTCTGTCTCCTCCAGGGCCCGCCGAAGCTCCCCATCCCGGCACCCCCGGATCACTCGCCACAGCGCCTCCTCGTCAAAGACCGTCGGCCCTCCATCCTCGTCCGTAATCTCCTCGGCGATCTCCCCATCGCCCCCCCGCCCCCCTCGAAAGGGCTTCGGGTCGTTCCTAACTCGCCAGAGCGACACCTCCCCATCTCTCGCGAACGGGTCCACAGGCACACCGTTGAGCCAGGTGTTGAAGTGCACATGAGGCACGCTCCACGGAAAGGCCACCACCCCGTCGATCCCGGAGTACGCCGCCAGGGCCACCACATGCCCGCGCTCCACCTCATCGCCGACCTCCACGAGTGCCCGACCCAGGTGGTTCGACATGGTGATCAGCCCACGGCCGTGGTCGATCACCACCTTCAAGCCCCCTCGATGAAACTCATCGCTCACCCGACACACCACCCCCGGCGCCGGCGCCGTGACCTGGGTCCCCGGAGGGATCGCGAAGTCCGTGCCGTTGTGGCTGTCGTAGGTTAATGACTGACCGCGGAAGTCCGTCACCTGGGTCTTCCGCACAGACCACCCCTCCTCGATCGGGGTCGGCGTTCGATTGAAGAGGTTCGTCACCGGCACCAGCCGATCCTTCGGCCGCCACCCCATCCAGGTCTTCACGCTCAACCGGGGCTTAAAGATCTTCAACGAAGACAGCCCCCACCTCGACGCCGGCGTGTAGGGGTCCCCCACCAGGGCCATCCGCACCTCCGCAAGCCGCCGATCCGGGTCGGTGACCCCAAAGGTCTCAGCCAGGCTCAACCCACCGCGCCGTTTCCACATGGCAAACCCTCATCATCTGTCTATACTCTTGCGGGCCTTGTCTTTCTTGGAGTACCCCATGACCCTCGACCTCGCCACCACCGATTCCGAACCGGCCCTCACCATCGACGAGGCCCACCGGGATCTCCTGGCCATCAAAGACAACATCGAGACCGTCTTTCGCGGCAAGCCCCAGATCACCCGATGGGTCCTGGCCAGCGCCGTCGCCCAGGGCCACGTCCTCTTGGAAGACGTCCCCGGCGTGGGCAAGACCACCCTGGCCCTGGCCCTGGCCCGCAGCCTCGGACTGACCTTCAAACGCATCCAGTTCACCAGCGACCTCCTCCCCGGGGATATCCTGGGCGTCTCGGTCTACTCCGCCGAGACCTCCACCTTCGCCTTCCGCAAGGGGCCCATCTTCGCCGGCCTGGTCCTGGCCGACGAGATCAACCGCACCACCCCCCGGACCCAATCAGCGCTTTTAGAGGCCATGAGCGAGGGCAAGGTCAGCGTCGACGATAACACCCTGGATCTGCCCTCCCCTTTCCTCGTAGTCGCCACCCAGAACCCACTGGACCACCACGGGACCTACCCCCTGCCCGAGAGCCAGCTCGACCGCTTCATGCTCCGCACCTCCATCGGCTACCCCGATCCCAGCATCGAACGCGCCCTCCTCGCCGAACGCCGCCTCACAGAACCCGTGGAGACCCTGCGCCCCGTGATCGACGGCGACCGCCTCGAGGAGATCCAGAAGACCGCCGCCACCGTCGCCGTCGACGAGAGCATCGTCGACTACGTGCTCTCCGTCGTCACCGCCACCCGCGAGGACGGCCGGGTCCGCATCGGCATCAGCCCCCGCGGCGGCCTCGCCATGCTCCGCATGATCCGGGCTCTTGCCCTCCTGGAAGGCCGGGACTTCGCCATCCCCGACGACGCCCGGGAGCTCTTCGTCCCCTGCCTCTCCCACCGCCTCAGCCTCCAGTCCGGCTCCCAGGACCCCGCCGCCGCCGAAGCCGTCCTCCAGTCCATCGTCGCCGCCACGGACATGCCTGTTTGAGGCCCAACGCCGAAATGGTGCGGAGGGGAGGTTCGATAACGGGTTGGGCGGCCCGGGACGCCACCCGGTGCCGGCGCACTACTCGACCCGATTCGTGGGGATACGGAGTGATGGCGTCCAGTTCGGGCGGTGCGACGATCTCCGTCGCGGCGTCGGGGTTCGCGGCGGCATGGATCGTGGCGTCGGGGTTCGCCGCGGCATGGATCGTGGCGTCGGGGTTCGCGGCGGCATGGATCGTGGCGTCGGGGTTCGCCGCGGCATGGATCGTGGCGTCGGGGTTCGCCGCGGGTCGTTTCCGAGCATAGTACAGGACTCCCACGGTCCACCCCCGGTTGAAACCGGGGGCTGCGGTGGGCTGGGCTCCGCTGGGGTCATGACCCCGCTCCGCCTGAGATGTTTCGGAGAACGGAGTCGTTCCGAACCAGGCCCGGATTCATTCCGGCACCGTCGAACTCCGCACCGGATTGGTTCTCGAGTTGTCGACTATGTGCAGAACATCTCAGGCGGAGCGGGGTCATG
>SKON01000202.1 GCA_007120035.1 Myxococcales bacterium | reverse complement strand
GCCTTGGCCCGCGAGGACGTTCGGGCCGCTGTTTCAGGCCCGACTCGCCGAGCCTCGTGGCCTTGGCCCGAGGAGAGGTGCCAGATTCGCCTCCTGGGGTCGCTGGTGGACGAACCGCCGATGAGGATCGGTTTGTGTACCGTGGATAACCGGTTTGTGTACCGTGGATAACCGGTTTGTGTACCGTGGATAACCGGTTTGTGTACCGTGGATAACCGGTTTGTGTACCGTGGATAACCGGTTTGTGTACCGTGGATAAAGGGCGGCGCGGAACCTCTCCTCGGGCCAAGGCCACGAGGCTTGGCGAGTCGGGCTACGCCCGAGGGTCCTCGCGGGCCAAGGCCCGCTGCGGACTGCGGGCCAATCGAACACGCGCGAAAGTACTACAGAGACTAAGAAATTATTATCTGTGTTCTCTCTTCGAGTAGTACTAGTAGGGCCTGTGAATCTGTGGACAAGCTACCTAACATTTTGAACTATAAAGGAAACTCATCCACAGGCGGCTGTGGCAACCCCCGGGTGATCTCTGTGGTCTCCTGCTCCGACCCATACCCCAGAGGTTCTCCACGGCCTCCACCACAGAGATCGCACAAGCTTTCACACAGGGTTTTTCACAAGATCTGTTTAGGGGTAAGGTAGCCTCGCGAGTGTGGTGAAATCCAACGGAGTAGTGCCGTGTCGACGCGACGGATGCCCGCAGCGGAGCGGAAAAAACAGATCCTCTTGAGCGCGATCCGGGTCTTTGCCCGATCGACCTATCACGGGGCCACGACCCGGGCGATCGCCGAGGAGGCCGGGGTCACCGAGGCGCTCCTCTACCGCTATTTCGACAACAAACGGGAGATCTTCACCGAGGGGATCGCCCATACGGCGAGCCGGCTGACGAAGGGTTTGGAAGCTCTTCTGGAGCAGAATCATGAGCATCCTCTGAAGGCGATCCTCTCCTGCGTGGACTACTTCGTGGCCATCCTGGACGGAAACCCCGACCTGGCCCGGATGATCTTCCTGGTCCTGGCCGAGCTCGGCGAAGAGGATATCCGAAAGGTCTATCGGCCGTACCAGAAGCAGGTCGTGGCGACCCTTACCCGACATATCACGGCCTGGCAGGAAGCGGGCTACGTCGACCCCGATCTCGACGCCGTGGATACGGCGTGGCTCTTCTTCGGATCCTACGTGATCCTGGCCCAGGTAAAGCAGTTTCAGGGGGCCGTGAAGCTCGATCGCCGCCGGGTGGTGGGGCTCTTACGACCCTTCCTGACCGACTTTGGCGAGGAGCGGCTCGACGCCCAGGAGGAGCTCTGATGCGGGCTGTCTTGCAGCGAGTTCGGTACGCAAAGGTGGTGGTCGACGGCGAAACCGTCGGGGAGATCGGCCCGGGCCTTCTGGTCCTCCTCGGGTGTGGTCGAGACGACGGCGACGAGGAGCTGCGGTACATCCTCGATAAGACGGTAAACCTGCGGATCTTCACCGACGATGAGGGGCGTATGAACGACTCCCTCCTTGACGTGGGCGGGGAGCTCCTTGTGGTCAGCCAGTTCACCCTCTACGGAGACACCCGAAAGGGACGCCGACCGAGCTTCGTGAACGCCATGAAGCCCGAACCCGCCGAGGCTCTCTACGAGCGGTTCGTCGAAGAGGCCCGAAAGCGAGTGGAGACCGTCGAGACCGGCGTCTTCGGCGCCATGATGGACGTGGAGCTCGCCAATGACGGGCCCGTTACGATCGTCTTAGACACCGCCGACGTCGGCACTTAAAGCTCCAGCCTCAAGCCCACCGACCACTCTTGAAAGCTCTGCCGCCGGTAGCTCCGGGTGGTGATCAGGAGATCGGAGAAGAGGTGGACCACCCAGTCTCTATGCGGAGTTTGTCGCACCCGGAGTGCGACACTCTGGCGAGCTCTCGCGTCGAAATGCCACTGGAGATCCGGGGAGAGGAGCTGCAGGGTCTCCGCGGAGAGCCCCAGGGCGTTGACGTAGCCGCCGCCGAGATGGATCCGGGCCTGCAGTCCTGCTCTGCCGCCGGCGTAGGGGGCGTGCTGCCGATGGATGTGATGGGAGAGGGTCGGGCCGGCCTCCAGGATCAGATGAGAGGCGCCGGGGTCGCCGATCCACAGGGGCAGAAGGAGGGACGGCGTCACGGTCACGTCGGCCAGGAGATCTCGTCGGCCGTCGTGGTGGGCGCTCAGATCGAGGCTCCACCCGAAGCGGTCCCGGAGACCTCGGGAGAGGGGAGGGCGAAAGGTCCGCAGGCTGGCGTACCGAAAGAGCGTCCCGTCGGCTTGGAGGTTGCTCAAACCCCGTGGGTTCAGCGGGACGCTCAGCTCCAGGGCCATGATCCGGCTCTCCAACAAGGGCCCATACCCCCGAGACCGCAGCTCTCCGAGGCGGTCGTCGACGGCGGCGTAGTACACCTCCAGGGCTGGTCCGCCAGCGCCGGCGTAGCGGGCGCCCAGGCCGACCCGATGGCGGCCGGAGCGGGCCGTGGACCGGGCGTCGATCTCCGCGGCCCGGAGATCCCGAGCCTCTTCCCGGTCGGCCAGGAACCCCCGGGCGTCGAAGCCGGGCAGAAACTCCTCGATCAGCCGTCCCTGGGCCTGAAGGGCCGCCATATAAGCGGCCCGAACCCGGGCTTCCTCGTCGAGGATCTCCTGCTCCCGGGAGGTGAACTCCCGCATGGCCCCCTCCTCGAGCTCCTCCTCCAGACGAAAGGCCATCGCGTTCAACGCCGCCACGCGCCGCTCCAGGTCCTCGTCTCGGTAGAGCTCCCGTCGCATCTCCAACAACTCCTCGGCGGTGAAGTCCTGGCTGGCCCCGCTGGCCAGCACGTACACCGTGCGGCGGGCGAAGAAGGCGAGCTCCATGAAGTAGCGCTCGATCAGGACCGAGTCGTAGAGGGCGGAGAACGCCGTGGGGCCTAGATCTTGTCGGTCCCGGAGTGCGACATTCATGAGGTCTGATAGGGCGATCAGGGCGTCTCGACGATCGTCGGGATCCCGACTCTGGAGAGATCGGCGGATCTCCTGGAAGGCATCGGTGTGGTCCGGGAGCTCGTCCATGAGGTCGTCGAAGGTCTCCTGGCGGCGGTCCAGAGCTTCGGCGGCGACCTCGCGATTGCTGGGCAGCGGTGATCGGCGCCGGATCAGGCTCTCCCCATCTATGGTCTCGTACCGAGCCAGGAGATCGAGCACATCCGTGGGCAGGGCGATGGAGGTGGGCCTGTCCACCAGGGCGGGATCCACGATGGGGGCCAGAAGATCGACCAGGAAGGACGCGCAGTTCCGGGTGAGGAAGGCATAGGAGTACCGGACACGGCGCTCGGTCTCCCAGATCCGCTCCAGGACCCGCAGCCCCTCCTCGTCGTCGAGTCGCAGGTGGTAGCGCTCCAGGCTCCGTTGCTGGTGCTGCAGGAAGTGGCGGTCGATGGCCCGGAAGGTGGCGAGCTCTAAGATCGTCGGGAACCCACCGGTGAGGCCCCGACCGAAGAAGGTCATCGGCGAGATATCCGTGTCTGTGACGGCGCCAAACTGGTAGACCGGCTCAAAGCCCGGGCCTGACCCCTCGTACCGCACGTGGAGCAGGAGGTGGCCGTAGAGCGACTCCGGTCGTCGGGCCGTCGGGGCCGCCAGGAGGAGATCCACCCCGGCCAGCACGTCGGGTCGAGCCCAGGCCTGAAAGGCCGGGCACTCTCCCCGGGGCGACGGCTCAAAGCCCGGGAGGAGCTCGGGCAACCGATCGTCGAAGAACCGGGTCTTGGAGAAGTGCTGGCACTCGGCGGCCATGTCGGGATCGCCGCCGTCGGGGCGCGCGAAGTACTCCTCGGCGAAGGTGATCAGATCCAGCGTGGCCGACCGCATCCCCAGGGGTCGGCTGTAGCCGTAGGTGTCGAGGTTTGCCGGCCGGTCGTCGGCGGCGATGGGCCTCGGACGGGGCCACCCGTTGATCGACCGGAACGCCGCTTCCTGAGACCACCGGGTCGACTGTTCCACGTGAAACATCACGAGATGGACCAAGGCTCGCCGGACCTGGAGATCCCGGGACACCTGACGAGCCTCGGGCGGCAGGGGAGGGCTCTGATAGAGGAAGAACTCGCCATCCTCTCCGAAGGTCGGGCAGGTCTCGTTGTACCGTCCCATTCCGTAGAGGCAGGGCCGGTCCACGTAGGCGATCCGCAGCGGCTCGTCGACGAGCTCGAAGAGGGCGCTCGGGAGATCTTCGACGCCCCGCAGCAGGGATCGACGGTCCTCGTCCGAAAAAGCTTCGGGGTTGAGGAGCTCTACGGCGCTGAGAGCGTCGCCTGCGAGGCAGACTTGCGGGTAGATCAACGGAGAGAGGAGCGGAGAGAGCAGAGAGATCGCGGCGATCAGCAACGCACGTCGGTAGCCGCCCACTACTTCCCCACGCAGAACTCGGAGAAGATCCGAGCCAACACGTCGTCGGTGCTCACTCGCCCCGTGATCGCTCCCAGGGCGTCCAGGGCTTCCCTGAGATCGATGGCGAGGAGCTCGTGTTCCATCTCCAGATCCAGGGCTTCCCTCACCCGCGCGAGGGCCTCCAGCCCCTGGGTCACGCCCTGGAGATGCCGGGCCCGGCTCAAGAGCACCCCTTCACCGGAGGTCAGCCGCTCGGCCTCGGTGACCAGTCGTTGGATCAGGCTGTCGAGCCCCACCGGCGGGGTAGCTCCCAGAGCTGTGCGATGGACTTTTGAAAAGTTCTCCAGGAGCTCTCGATCGGCGTCGGTGATGCCTGCGGGGAGATCGGCCTTGTTGAGCAGGACCACCACGTCTTCGGTTCGGCTCTGGCCAGACTCGGAGAGGGCTGAGAGCTCCCGGCGAGTCTCGTCGTCCAGGGGTTGGCTGCCATCGACGACCCAGAGGATCAGGTCAGCCAGGCCGGCGAGCTCTCGGCTCCTGGCGATGCCGATGGACTCCACGGTGTCCGTGGTCCGGCGCAGCCCGGCGGTGTCCACGAGACGCAGAGCGGCGCCGCCGATCAGGAGCTCCTCCTCGAGGAAGTCCCGGGTGGTGCCGGCCACGTCGGTGACGATCGCCCGATCCGTGCCGTGGAGGGCGTTGAAGAGGGTGGACTTGCCGGCGTTGGTAGGTCCCAGGATCACGACTCGCACGCCTTCGCGCTGACGTCGGCCCTGATCGAACTTGGCCTTCAGGTCTCTCAGCGCCGCCGTGACCTCGTCGACCCGTCGGCCCACCTCGGCGGCCTCGATCTGGTAGACGTGCTCTTCGTGGCTGAAGTCGATGGCCGCCTCCACCAGGACCAGGGCCGTGGTCAGCTCCTCGACGAGATGGGCGACCTTATCGCCCAGGGTCCCCTGGAGGTGCTCGAGGGCCAGCTTATGAGCGGACTCGCTGGTGGCGTTGATAAGATCGGCCACGGCCTCGGCCTGGGTCAGATCGAGGCGTCCGTTCAAGAAGGCCCGGCGGGTGAACTCCCCGGGCTCGGCGACCCGGGCGCCGGCGGCCAGGGCGGCGTCCAAGACCCGGCGAAGGATGATGGGGCCCCCGTGGCATTGGAGCTCTACCACGTCTTCCCCGGTGAACGACCGGGGTCCCTTCATGATGACCGCCAGGGCCTCGTCGATCAGATCCCCGTGGGGATCGACGATCCGGGAGAGGCGCAAGAGGTGGGAAGGGGTCTCGTCGGGCCAGTCGGGCACCAGGCGGCGAAGCACAGAGAGAGCGCCGTCGCCGCTGACGCGGAGGATTCCCACGCCCCCCTGTCCCGGAGGCGTGGCGATGGCGGCGATGGTCTGGGAGGGCCCCATCTCAGTCGGGGATCACGCGGAGCTTACGAAAGATCCCGTGGTCCGTGCTCTCCGTCTTCAGGCCTTTCTCATCGCCCAGGGCGTTGTGGATCACCCGGCGCTCGTAGTTGTTCAGGCCGGCGACGGTCACGGTGCGACCCACGTCCCGAGCGGTCTCCCCGAGCTTCTGGGCGACCTTGGCCAGGTGGTCCTGGCGCTGCTGCTTGTACCCGCCGATGTCCACGAGGATTCGCTTCTTCGAGTCCCGTCCGACCTTCTCGGCCAGGAGGGTCTGCATGGCCATGACGACCCGGGGCGACCGACGAGATCGACCGATCAGGGTGTCGGCGTCGGGGCCGGCGACGTTGAAGATCATATCGTCGCCGTCGACCTGACCGGTGGCCTTCAGGTTCAACCGCATCCGCTCGAAGAGCTCCCCGAGCCAGCTCTGACCGAGGGCGATCGCCTCGTCATCGGAGAGGCCGCTGGGCTCTGCGGGCTCTGCGGGCTCCTCGGGCTTCTCTTCTGCGGGCTCTGCCGCCGGTTCTTCGGCCTTCAGTTCGGGCTCTGGAGCAGCCTCCGGGGGCGCACCGGCGATCTCGGCCTCCACGGGCTCAGCGGCCTCCACGGGCTCGGCGGCCGGAGGCGCTTCGTCTCGAGCGGTCGCTTTTTGACCGCGGGCGGACCGTCGTCCTTCGTTCTCATCACTCATCACAGGCACCTATTCTTCATCAAGGGGTTGGCTCGCCAGCTTCTTCGGCCTTCTGGAATTTGCGTCGGATCAGGAACTGCTGCAAGACACCCAGGACCAGGTTCAGCAAGTAGTAGAGCACCAGGCCGGCGGGAAGGAAGATCATAAAGGCCGTGAACATCACGGGCATGATCTTCATCACGGTCATCATCTGGGGGTTCATGGTCGCCGCCGACGCCTGCATGGTCAGCCGTTGTTGGACGAACATCACGCCACCCATCAACAGGGGCAACAAGAAGATCGGATCCGGGGCCGAGAGGTCGGCGTACCATAAGAACTCGGCGTGGTAGAGCTCCACGGAGTTGTAGATCATGATGAAGAGCCCGTAGAGGATGGGCATCTGAATCAAGAGGGGCAGGCAACCCAGGGGGTTGACCTTCTCCTCTCGCATCAGCTTCATGGTCTCTTCGCTCATGCGCTGCTGATCGTTCTCGTACTTCTCGCGGATCTCCTTGATCCGGGGCTGAAGCTTCTTCATCCGCTCGGCGTTGACGTAGGCTTTCTGGGTCAACGGCCAGGTGAAGAGCTTGATCACCAGGGTCAGCAAGATGATCGCCAGGCCCCAGTTGCCCACGAATCCGTAGAAGAAGGCCAGGGCTGCCCGAAGTGGCCGAGCCAGGACGGTGAAGAACCCGTAGTCCACGGCCTCTTCCAGGCGGCTGCCCGTATCGCGCAACACCCCGAAATCCTTGGGACCCATGAAGATGGAGTGGCTCGTTGACCAGGTGCCCTTGGGCTCTACGGAGAACCGCTCGAAGATCATCCGGGTGCGGAGGTAGTCGGAGCCGGCCTGTTCAAAGACACAGGCCTCGGCGCCGTTGTCGGGGATGGTCGCCATGATGAAGTACCGGGTGTCTGTCCCGGCCCACATCACCTGGTGCTGGCTGTGGGTGATCGGAGCTTCGATGCGCTCGAAGTTGATCCGCTCCGTGTCGTCCACGGTGCGGCAGATCGCCCCCAACACGTCGGGGCGGAAGTCGAGGAAGAAGGTCTCCTTGTCGGGATCGTCGCGGCCGATCATGTCCAGGGCCGGCGTGTCCACCAACCGGAGCTCTTCCAGGTGGTTCGTCAGGGTGATGTCCAGGCGCAGCACGTAGCGGCGCTCGTCCATGGTGAAGGTCTTGTCCAGGGAGAACCGCCCCCGGGGATCTTCATGGCGATAGGTGATCATCTCGTAGGACTCGCCATCGGCGGCCCGGCGGCTCTCTTCCTCGATCACCTGGAAGGGCTGGCCCTGATCGATCTCCACGGTCTGGTCCAAAAAGACCACCTCGAAGGGCCAGGCCGGCGCGTCGTCTTCGAAGGCCCGCATCAGCTCGCCGCCGACGCCGGCGAACTGCCGGGGAGAGGTGACCTGAATGTCGCGGACGACGGCGCCTCGGTTGTCGAGGACCACGTCCATGAAGGGCGTGGAGATCCGATCGATCCGGGTCTCGATCTCCGGTGCCTCCACAGGCTCGTCGTCGGGCTCCAGGGATGGGATCGACTCGTCGGGCTCCAGGACATCGGCTTCGGCGACCTCCCGATCGGGCTCGGAGCCGTCTACGGTCTGATCGACGGCGTCGTCGGTCTCCTCGGCGACCACCTCATCTTCGAGGGTCGGATCCGGTGGATCGGGAGCGAAGAAGATCGTCCAGATCACGAGCACCATGCCGCTGAGGATCATGGCTTTGAGGAAGCGTTGTTGGTCCTTCATGAATCGCGTCGTCGGGCTGGGCCGGCGGGCATCTCGTCACGGGACGGGATCATGACCACCGGAGCAAAAGGGATGACACCTCATGATCCGCTTAAACCCCAACCAGGAGCCTCGGATCAACCCGTATCGCTTCACGGCGATCAGGGTGTACTCCGAGCATGTCGGGGTGTAGCGACAGGAGGGGGGTAGGAGCGGCGAGATCCCGCGTTGGTAAAATCGGATCATCTTGGCGCCGCAGCGGGCTGGCAGGCTGATCGGCCGAGTGATCGGCGGGTTGTGATTCTCGTCACTCATGAACATCTCGTTCGAGAGGCCTTCTTCAATGCCTTCTTCAAGGCTCTGAAGACGTCCTCTTGGAGGTCCTCAAAGGTTGGCGAGGTCTGGGGAGGCTTGACGATGATCACCACGTCATGACCTTGAAATCGGGCCTTGTTGCGGCGAAAGATCTCGCGGAGCCGTCGCTTGTACCGGTTGCGCACCGCCGCGTTTCCGACCCGCTTGCTGACCGTGACTCCCAGGCGGCCCACATCGACCTCGTTGTCCACGGCGTAAACCACGACCCATTTGCCCTCCCCGCGGCCTCCCCGCCGCCGGGCATACAAAAATTGAGGCCGCTTACGAAGGCGCTCCGCAGAGGGAAAGCGTTCATCGGCGGCCTCAATCGTACCGGGGTCGCCCGGGATCACTTGCGGTACTTTTTCACCGACAAGCTCTTGCGCCCTTTCCGGCGACGTCGCTTGAGGACCAGACGGCCGCCCCGATCCTTCATCCGCTTGCGGAATCCGTGACGGCGACGACGCTTGGTCGTGCTTGGCTGATAAGTTCTTTTCGGCATGGCTCTACCTCTTTATGAATCAGGTTCTCTTCAGCGCCCTCTGAACGTCGGGACCAGGCCAAAACATTCCAGGCCCGTCCCGAAGCGCCGCAATAAGACACCAGTGATGGCGGAAAGTCAAGGTTCGCCTTCGATCACCGCGTCGCCGGGATCGCCGGCCTGATCGCCGATCGGATCGCCCCGGCGATCGCCTCGCCAGGATCGCCGGGAAGCCAAAGGAGAGCAACGACTTCCCTCTGCGAAGGCCCGGTTCAAGGCCAAATTCAGCGAGGAACCAACAAGTTTTCCACAGGGTGTGAAAAAGTTTTCTCAAACTTTCTCGACCCCTCCTAACCCTCCAAAATCGCAACTGCTTTCCCGGACTTGATCGCTGTGAAAAGGGGGTAAAACGCTGGAACCGGCCTTCACTTCGCGGTCAGTTTCCCCCATAAACTGAAGAGGAACCGACGGCGGTGTCCTCCTGGGAACGTCCCGAACTTTTCGTGGGCCCTGTGAGGACTTTTGCGCCCCCGACGACCGTCGAATTGTATGAATTTGTAAATGAACCTCCACCCCTGCCCCTGTCGATCCGCATATGCAAGAGATTTGGAACGCCGCCTTGCGGGACCTTCAGACCAAAGTCAGCGCCCATAACTTTGAGACCTGGTTTAAGAAGATCCGGCTTCATCATTGTGAGGAGCGCCGAGCCTTCTTGGAGGTCGACGACGACTTCTTCAAAGCCTGGATCGAAGACAACTACATGGATCTGATCGAGGACGCCCTCCGAGGCGCCACGGGAGAGTCCATGGAGGTGGTGATCGACATCGAGGGGTCCTTCGACGGCGACGACGAAGAGCTCCTGGAGGTGGAGGAGACCCGAGCGGCGGCCCGGTCGGCCCGCATCGACGGCCAGACGGCCCTCTTTGAGTTCACGGCGCCCCCGGTCAAGGATCTGCAGGAGCTGGTGACCGAGGCGGGGATGAACCCTCGGTACACCTTCGATGAGTTCGTGGTGGGATCGTCGAACCAGTTCACCTATGCGGCCTGTCAGGCCGTGGCGACCACGCCGGCCCAGACCTACAACCCCCTGTTCATCTTCGGCGGCGTGGGGCTGGGCAAGACCCACCTCTTGCAGGCGATCGGCGTGGAGATCCTGAAGCGAGATCCCCACACCCGGGTGATGTATCTCTCGTCGGAAGAGTTCATGAACCAGCTCATCACGAGCCTGCGGAAGAAGGACATGAACACCTTCCGCAACCAGTTCCGAAACGACTGCGATCTCTTATTGGTCGACGATATTCAGTTTATCGGCGGCAAGGACTCCACCCAGGAGGAGTTCTTCCACACCTTCAACGCCCTCTATCAGAGCGGCAAGCAGATCGTGGTGACCTCCGACAAGTCGCCAAAGGAGCTGCCCGGTATCGAGGAGCGGCTTGCGAGTCGGTTCTCCTGGGGCCTGATCGCCGACATCCAACCGCCGGAGATCGAGACCCGGGTGGCGATCCTGGAGAAGAAGGCAGAGGCCGACGGCCTGTCGATGACCCAGGACGTGGCGATGCTCATCGCCAGCACGGTCCGCAGCAACGTCCGCGAGCTCGAGGGGACTTTGATCCGCCTGGGAGCTCAGGCGAAGCTGATGGGCACCCGCCTGACTCTGGATTTTGCCCGGACCATGCTGAAGCGGATGAACCTCGACACCCGCCGCCAGGTGGGGGTGCAGGAGATCCTCCGCGCCACGGCGTCCCACTTCGACATCACGGTCTCCGACATCAAGGGTCCTCGCCGCACCCGGGCGATCAGCGAGCCCCGTCAGATCGCGATGTACCTATCGAGAAAGCACACCAATCACTCTTATCCCGAGCTGGGCCGAAGGTTTGGCGGCAAGGACCACACCACGGTGTTGGCGGCCTGCAAGAAACTCGAGGATCTCGTGGCGACCGGGGACAACGACTTTGCCCGGTCGATCCAGGAGTTGGAGTCGATCCTCTTCGGGAGGTAGCGGCCTGCACCTTGTGCCATACCGCACCCCACGATAGCCTGCCCGTGGATCGAGGATTCGGCGATATCGGCGCAAAAGGAGTAGCGATGAGCGGTGTGGAGTCGGACAAGCGGGTGGTCCTTTTGGTGTTGGACAGCGTGGGCGTGGGAGAGCTCCCGGACGCCGCCGAGTACGGCGACGAGGGCTCCCACACTCTGGGGCATATCGCCGACGTGGTGGAGGGGTTTGACCTCCCGAACCTCCGGGCCCTGGGTCTGGGAAATATCGAGGGGGTGCCACAGCTCGACGCCGTGGAGGCCCCCCGGGCCGACTACGGCCGGATGGCGGAACAAGCTATGGGCAAGGATACGGCCACGGGACATTGGGAGTTCGTGGGGATCATCCTCGAGGAGCCGTTTCGGACCTTCCCGGACGGCTTCGACCCGGAGATCATCGAGGCCTTCTGTGAGGCCACCGGCGTCGACGGGGTGCTGGGCAATAAAGCGGCCAGCGGGACGGTGATCATCGAGGAGCTCGGCCGGGAGCACGTGGAGACCCGACGACCCATCGTGTACACCTCGGCGGATCCGGTGTTGCAGATCGCCGCCCACGAGGAGGTGATCCCCGTCTCCAAGCTCTACGAGTGGTGCGAGGCGGCCTACCCGATCGCCATCGAGGCCGGCCTCTCCCGGGTGATCGCTCGCCCCTTCGTCGGGGAGTGGCCGGAGTACACCCGGACGGCAAACCGCAAGGACTTCACCTTTCCGCCGCCGGAGCGGACCGTGCTCGACGCCCTGAAAGAGGCGGGGGTGCGGACCACCGGGGTGGGTAAGATCGGCAATATCTACGCCTCCCAGGGGCTCACTGACGAGATCAAGACCCGGGATAACGATCACGGCGTGGAGGTCACGATCGAGTGCCTCGGCGACCGGGGTGGGCTGATCTTTACGAACCTGGTGGACTTCGACGCCCTGTACGGGCACCGCCGAAACCCCCAGGGATACGGCGACGCCCTGATGCGGTTCGACGCCCAACTGCCGCGGCTGATGCAGGCCATGGACGGTGGCGATCTCCTGATTATCACCGCCGATCACGGCAACGACCCCACCTTCAAGGGCACGGATCACACCCGTGAGTACGTCCCGCTCCTGGTCAAGGAGATCGGCTCCGATCGCCCCGGGGTGTCCCTGGGCACCCGGGCGACCTTCGCCGACATCGGGGCGTCGGTGGCGGAGTTCTTCGGCGTGGAGTGGTCCGTGGGGACCTCGTTTCTGGGAGCTGATCGGGGATGACTGTCCGCGTGATCTATCGGTTCCGGGTCCACCACGCTGACCTCGAGGCCTTCCGGCTCGCCTACCGACAGGTGGTCTTCGCCCACGGCCGGGCTGGTCATGCCTCCCTGGAGAGCACCCTCCTGATCGACGACGAGCAAGTGGTCGAACCCTTGGAGGTGATCGCCATCTCCCGATGGGAGAGCCGTGAAGCCTGGTTGGAGCAACGCAACGACGAGGTCGACCCCGAGGCCTACGCCCGGTTCCGGGAGCTCTGCGAAGTAGAGGACAAGCAGGTCTACGAGGAGCTGGAGCTTCTGCAGGGCGGCGACCCTCTGGACCTCCTGGCCAGGACCTTCGATCTCACCGACGACCAGACGGACCGCCTCTTTGAGCTCGTGCTCTGGGTGGAGCAGGAGCTCGCCACCGAGCGGTATGGGTATGCCCGGGACAACGCTATCCCGCCGCCGATCCAAGAACGGCTCCGAGATCCCGATTTTCTGCGCCGCCTACGAGAGGCCGCCGCCGAT
This sequence comes from Myxococcales bacterium, assembly GCA_007120035.1. Taxonomy (GTDB): domain Bacteria; phylum Myxococcota_A; class Bradymonadia; order Bradymonadales; family Bradymonadaceae; genus SKON01. Next base: position 934 of record SKON01000202.1, on the reverse strand, counting down.
CAGGAGCCCGATCTCCTCCCCCTGCTTTCGAAGTAACCTCTGTGTGAACTCTGAGCTTGGGGCTCTCCATCAGTGATAGAGAGCCCCGAACTCCGAACCTGGCTCACGTGCTCACGTCGATGACGACGACGAAGAGGCGGGCTCAACGATGGCGTGAACTCGCCAGCCCTCTCCACGTGGATGGGAGACCACGTTGACGTCGGTGTCGTAATCCTCTTTGAAGCTCTGGATCAGCTCTCCGAGCTGCTCGATCCATCGATCCGTGTAGGCGCGCTCTCGCCCTCGCATCCGCATCACGAACTTGACCTGGTTGCCGGAGTTGAGGAATTTGGCTGCCTTTCGGAGCTTCACTTCCAAGTCGTGCTCATCGGTGTTCGGCCGAAGCTGGATGGTCTTCAGCTGAACCCGGGTGGAGCGCGACGCCGATTGTTTCTTGGACTGTTCGTACTGATACTTACCGTAGTCCATGATCCGGCATACCGGCGGGCGAGCCTTGGGAGCCACCTCGACGAGGTCGAGGCCGTACTCTTCGGCTTGCTCCCGTGCCTCTTCTGGAGTCATGATCCCGAGCTGTTCACCGTCCGGCGAGATCACGCGCACTTCACGGGCACGAATGTTGTGGTTGACCCGGTGAGACGAATCGTTGCTGCTACGGCTGTTGTGGCTTCTCCTGCTAATCGCAGACCTCCTTTTGTTGAGTCGCTAATATCCGACACCCACACTGACCCACAACCGTATGAGAACCCCTCATGGCGGCTGCTTTATTCCATGGGTCAGGTGGACAAACGGTAGCATAAGCCCCGAGGCTTCTCAAGCAATGGCGATCGCAGGGGGCGGTGTGGCCGGTGTGGGCACCGGTGTGGTCGGTCGTTGCGGGCCGGGCCGCCCCCGGTGGTCGGTGATCTCGCGGAGGCGAGGCCTTGGCCCGCCGGAG
>SKON01000135.1 GCA_007120035.1 Myxococcales bacterium | reverse complement strand
GGGGGGGGGGTAAGGGGGTGGTGGGGGTGGTGGAGGCCACCGGGACGGGGGTGCGGTCGGCGTTTTCGTAGTAGTGACGGAAGATGTTGACCTCGGGGAGGTCCCACTGGAAGAGGGCGTCGGCGTAGCGGGGGCTGAGGGTCTGGTAGAAGAGGGCCGCTTCGACAGTGTGGGGGCTGGGGCCGGTGAGGGGGATGCGGACGGTGATGGTGTCGGAGCCGTCGCGGAAGGAGTCGTCGTCGACGCCCTGGGGGGTGGTGTGGGCGGCCTGGGGGTGGTCGGGGTGCCAGCCTCGGGGGAGGATGCGGTTGTCCTTGAGGTAGGTGGCGCCGTGCATCAGGCGCATGGTGGGGCGACCGTCGGCGTCGCCCATGATGGATTCGTAGATCTGGACGTGGTCGGGGGAGGTGATCTCGGCGCGGTGGGGGTGGATGGGGCCGCCGAAGAACTCCGAGGGGAGGGGGGAGCCCTGGGGGTCGAGGAGGCGGCCGGCGGTGTCGAAGTGGCCGGACTGGAAGACGACGGCTGAGGTGGCGTCGCGGACGGTGAGGCGAAGCCAGATGCGGCGGCTCGGGTAGGCGGTGGGGATCTTATGGCCCGTGAGGTTGGAGACGGTGACGGTGAACGCCAGGTGGTCCTCGGTGGAGGTGAGGTCTGAGAGGGAGACAGTGGCGGTGCGCTCTTGGAGCTGCTCGGTGGCGAGGGCGATGATGGCGTCGAAGGCCTCCGGAGGGGCCAGGGGGTTGAGATCGTCGGCGTGGTCCCGGAGGATGGCCGGGATCAGGGTGTTTCCGCCGACGAAGAGGTGCTGGCCGTAGGGTTGTCGGGGGCCGATGGGGGGGAAGTCGGAGCCATCGGGGCGGCGGGCGATGGCGGTGCGGACGGCCTGGTCGCCGATGCGGGTGGGCATGTGGCAGTCCTGGCAGGAGGCGGCGTCGGGGCCGGGGGTGTCGATCTCGTCGTTGAAGGCGGAGTTCTGCCACTCCAGATAGGGGGACTGCTCGGGGAGCTGGGCGTCCAAGAGGGTGCCGTCGGGGAGGTGAGCGTCGGTGAAGAGGGTGTGGCAGCTCGCGCAGAGGCGAGCCTCGGTGATGTGGTCGGAGGCCACGGGGCGAAAGCCGGAGCGGTTGACCATGGGGCGTTCAAAGGGCCCTTCATGAGGGCCGTAGGCGACCTTTTCGGGAGAGAAGCGAAACTGGCCGGAGAAGGTCTCGGGAGTGCCCGTGGTGGCAGGATCCAGTTGGTGGCAGGTGGTGCAGGAGACGCCGTCGATGGCGAGCTGAGAGACGCGGCTGTCCTCGTAGAGGGTCTCGAGGCGGATCGGTTCTCCCCGCTGACGGAGGTGGTCGGTGGCCATGGGGGCGTGGCAGGTGAGGCACTTCTGCTCGATCTCTTCGGCCCGGGTCGGGGTGGCGGCGCGTTCGGCGGCGAGGACGGCCCGGAAGAGGGGGTCCCGGGTGGAGTTGGCCTTCATGGAGGCCTGCCAGAGGTCGAAGGGGGCGATGGGTTCGCCGTCGGGGCCGCGCATGGCCCGGGCGTCGGGGCTGTTGCTGTGGCAGACGGAGCAGGCCAGGGAGGTGGCGAAGGATCCCTCGTGGGTCTCCCGGAGTCGGGGTAGCTCGATGGGGTCCGGGGGGGCGATCTGGTCGGGGGGAGTGGGCTCGTTGGGAGCGGGCTCGGTGGCTGGAGGCTTCTCGGAGGCCCCCTGCGAGTCACAGCTGAAGGCGATGAGGAGGGAGAGGAGGACCAAGAGTTTCATCGGATGGTCTACTTCAAGAAAAGGCAGCTGAGAGATCATTGCGGAACACCGGTGGTTTTGGGAGACTAAGTTCACGTTAGGGATAGAGAAGGAGGAGTCATGGAATCACGGACATATCGGTACACGCAACACTTGCGGTGGGTGCTGTTTCTCTGTTTCGGCTCTACGCGCTTGTTGTGGTGATCCCCTCCGGGGTCGTCACGGTGATGGCCTGGCAAGCAGGGAGTCCCGATACGTGGGAGTGGGTCATGGCGACGCTGGCCGGCGCTTCATTGCCGATGCTGTGGATCTACATGCTCAGATCGATGGCGACGACAAGGATCATAGTAGATTCCGAGGGGATTCGATATCGGGACTTCCGAAAGGATATCATGGTGCCCTATTCGGAGATCTCGAGGATCCATTTTGGGTGGGGCTCGTTGAAGATCAAGAGTGAGGGGAAGCCCACGATTAGTTTTGGGCTCCATCTCGACGGGATGGTGGAGCTGCTGGCACGAGTCAAGCGAGAGATAGACCTCTTAGGAAGAGATCACGTATACGATCGAAAGAAGCTGTTCAAGGTCTATCGGAAGGCGACACGGGCAGCATGGGTGGAGGCCAGTATCACCCGGAGTAAATGGGAAAAGCTGTTGCATTTTTTCGGGCTCTTTGTGTTTTCAGTAGGCGCGGGGATACTCGTGCTGGGGGGGCGGCCGGAGGGTTTGTGGGTGTACTTCTGGATCATGGCAGCTGTGTTTCCCTTGGGAGTCTGGCTGGCGGTTGTCCGTTTGTCCCGTCGGATCGATCGGGAGAGCGATCTGGAGGCGTTCACGGTCCCGGAGGAGCCGGAGGGGATCTATCCGTCGAGTCTGGCGTGGGCACTACTGGCGGGGGTGGTGGTGTGCGTGGTGGTGGCTGTCCTTGGGGTCGCTTGAGGCCGAGTAGCCGTAGTGAAGAGCGAGCTCTTCGTCGGTGAAGCCCATGTGGGGATCGCAGGCGGGGTCGCAGAGGCCGGCGGCGTGGGCGGCGTTGAAGCAGGAGCGGAGGATGGCGCGGGTGTCGTCGGTGTGGTCCGTGGCGTCGACGGCGGTGCGGCAGAGGGCCCGGGCGTCGTCGCCGCGGTCGGCGCGGAAGTAGAGGGTGGTGGCGACCTCGACGGCTTCGGGGCTGTGGAGGGAGGCGAAGGACTCGTGGAGGTGGGGGAGGGCGGCGTCGTAGTCGTCGGCGGCCAGGAGGAGGACGCCGCGAGCGCGGCGGAGGCGAGGGCGGTCGTCGGGGTGGTGATGCTCGGCGGTGTCGAGGGCGGCGGAGGTCTCGCGGAGGAGCTCGGGGCCGTCGATGGCGCCTTCGGCGATGGAGATCCCCTCGAAGGCTCGGATGGCGGCGCTGACGAGGTTCAGGGTGGCGTCGAGGTCGCCGGGGGAGGCGTCGACGGCCTGGCGAGCTTCGTCGACGTCGGAGACCTCCATGCGGCTCTCGGGGGTCATGGACATGGTGGGGGCGCAGGCGGTGAGGGCGGCGAGGGCAACGGTGATGGCGAGGCGGTACATCGGGGCTCCAAAAGCGGGTCGTCTGCGTGCTCGCCGGGAGGATAGTAGGCGGGTTGGGGGATGGCAACCTGGCGTCAGCGAGGGCGGAGCAGGGCGTGGTAGGCGCGGTGAGCGAGGTTGGTGAAGGTGACCGTGGAGAGGAGGGCGCCGACGGTGCGGCCAAGGGGGCGGTGGGTCAGGTAGAGGGAGAAGAGGGCGCCCGTGGTCCAGGCCGAGGAGCAGTAGGGGCAGGTGACGAGCTCACCGATGGCGGTGCGGAGCTGGCCGCGATCGCGGCGGGCGGACTCGCGGTCTTCGCCGAAGAGGGCTCCGTCGGTGCCACGGTAGTGGGTAAAGGGGCGGCGGAAGACCGTGGTGACTCGGTCCTTGCTGACCATGCGGCCGAGCTGGTGGCTGCCGATGGCGAGGATGGTGAGGTCTGCGAAGGGGACGGATCTTAGCAGCCGGCCTTTGCGGAGGGCTGAGCCGAGGAGGATCAGGCCGCCGAGGTTGTAGATGCCGACGAGGGCGGCATACCCCCGCAGTGGCAGCGGGGCGCGGCCCAGATCTCCGGATCGGATGTGGGGGCCGGCGGGTTCGATGACCTCGGTGTGTTGTGGCATCAGGGCCTCCTGTGGGTTGGGGGTGGGCTAAACATAAGGCGGAGGAAGGCAGTCGACACATTTTCGTCACAACTTTGACCAGGACTCTCCACAAGTGGGTCATCAGGGGGTCATAGGTCGTGGGCACTCTGGTCGTCGTAGTGAATGGCCGATGGATACCCGACGACTTTGGAGACCTCCCGATGAGAGCCCTTGCCAGCGCAATTCTATTCTTCCTTGTCCTAACCATCCTGACCGGCTGCGGCCTGTCCGCGGAGGACCTGATCGCTCAGGCGCTGGTGCCGGAGCGGTCGGTGACGGTGGTGATCCAGAACACCGAAGATGGGGGTGTGGCCGACGCAGGTGTGGCCGACGCAGGTGTGGCCGATGCTGAGGGTTACGATAGTGGCGAGTTCGATGCCGATGAGGCGGAGGAGGGCTCGGAGCTTCCCGACGAGATTCGTCTGGTGGTCACCACGGGGGATCCGGCGGCGTCGTATCTGGTGCTACCCCTGGAGGTTGGCGAGGAGCCTCTGTTGGACGCGGAGTTCATCGGAACCTTCTCGGTGCGGAGCCCGATCGCGGATCCCTCCTCTGAGGTCCGTGGGTGGCAGGGGCGGGGAGTGACGGTGTTCGATGCTCATGGCGAGTCCTGCGAGGCGGAGACTGGTGGGGCCTATGCGTTGTCTCTGGTGACTCCCCACTTCGGGACTCTCGACCACTGGGTTCATGAAAAAGGCGGGCTGGAAGGGACCGCCCTGGCCGAAGCGCAGACCTCTTTTGCTGCCAGTTTGCAGGAGATGGCCTATGGGTCATCGATGACGGTGAGGCTGAAGATCTCCGAGGAGTGTGAGATCTCTCGTCCCGTGTGGGGACGCCCGTCGGCAGGGAGCGCAGTACCCATTGGCGAGGTGGAACTCACGGAAGCCGAAGAAGGGGAGCTTGTCGCGGCGTTTCAGGCGTTGCCCACCTTTCAAGAGGCCCAGGCGGAGTTCGCGTCGACGCCGGCGGGCCGCTCAGGGGAGCTATGGATCTCCCATGAGGGTCATCTGCGAATCGAGGCCTATGCGGGGGGGGACGGGACTGTCGCTGTGGTCACGGCCTATGCCGGGGAGGTGTGTAGCTCCTTCTTCGCTCATCTGAGCGCGGTCTTCGTTCGAGACGAGGACGGCTGGACTCCTGTGGTGGAGTCAATCCCGGCAAGCCCCGTGACGTTGATCGATTCCGGAGGGGACCTGCCCTCCATCGTCGGTATCGAACCCGTCGACGGCTGGCCGCGAATGCTCACCGTCGACTCGCGGGGCGGCTACGAGATCTTGGGTGAGGTGGAGAGTACCTTTTACGATTGTCGGTGCTGACCCGGTCGGAGATGGTCTGCGGTGGTCTGCGGTGGTGGTTTTTGTGGTGTGCGAAATGTGGCGGAGGGGGAGGGGGAAGGGGGGCTTCTGTGGCGGGGAGGGGCGCGGAATCAGGGGGTAAGGGAATTCCTACCCCGGGGGTAGGAATTGGGTTGGGGGGCAAAAAAATGCCCCCCGGGAGGGGCTCCCGGGGGGCGGTTTTTGGGGTGCGGTGGCGGGTCAGTCGAGGACGCCGCGGCGCTGCTGATCGCGCTCGATGGATTTGAAGAGGGCGGTGAAGTTGCCCTCGCCGAAGGAGTGGTGATTCTTGCGCTGGATCAGCTCGAAGAAGATGGGGCCGATGATGTTCTTGGTGAAGATCTGGAGGAGGTAGCCCTCTTCGTCGCCGTCGACGAGGACGTCGTGGCGTTGGATGTGGTCGTGATCTTCGGTGACGTTGGGGACCCGCTCGAAGACCTCCTCGTAGTACTCGTCGTCGATGTCGAGGGTCTCGATGGGGCCGCCTTCCATCTGGTCGAGGCTGGAGAGGAGGTCCCGGGAGAGGAGTGCCAGGTGCTGGATGCCCTCGCCATTGTAGTCTCGGAGGTACTCTTCGATCTGGGACTTCTCGTCGTCGCCCTCGTTGATGGGCAGGGAGAAGGTCTGGCAGGGGGACTGGAGGGCGTAGGAGGTCAGGCCCGTCTTCTCCCCTTTGATGTCGAAGAACCGCACTTCGCGGAAGCCGAAGATGTCTTTGTAGAAGTCGGCCCAGTGCTCTTTGCGGCCCTTGCGGACGTTGTTGGTGAGGTGGTCGATGTAGAGGAAGCCCTTGTGATCGACGAGCTGGGGCTCGTCGAGCTTGTCGAAGAAGCTCTGGAAGAGACTGCCTTTTTCGCCGAACTGGTCGACGAAGTAGATCAGGCTTTCGCCGATGCCGTAGATGGCGGGGAGGTCGAGGTCGCCGCCGGTGGCGGCCTTGGCGCCGCGGTTGACGGCCTCGTTCAGGGCCGCCGAGGCGTCGTCAACGCGGAGGCCCATGGCGCAGATAGAGGGGCCGTGAGCGGCGCGGAAGTCGGCGGCGAAGCCGGCGTCCTTGCGGTTGACCAGGAAGTGGATGTCGTTCTGGTTGTAGTAGTCCACGGGGGCGCCGCGCTGGATGCCGATTTTGGAGAAGCCCAGGGCGGTGAATAGCTCATGAAAGAGGTTGGGGTCGTCGCCGGTGAACTCCACGAAGTCGATGCCGCGGATTCCGAGCGGGTTTTCAATGGTTTGCTCTGTCATGTGTTCCTCCGATGGGTCGAGGTTGGTTGGACTGGGGAGAAGAGTAGCGACGAGATACATCAGTAGAAAGAATGTTTTTCCGGGGAAGTCTATCGAAAAACTTGATAGAGTGTCGCCGACGAGTGGAGTGAGGTGTGAGGAGGAGCGATGAAGTTCGATCTGGACTCGTTGGAGGTGCTGGAGGCGATCGTGGAGGAGGGGACCTTCGCGGGGGCGGCTCGCCGCCTGCATCGAACGCAGTCGGCGGTGAGCTACTCGGTGGCGAAACTGGAGGAGGGGCTGGGGGTGGCGGTGTTCGATCGAAGGGGCCATCGGGCCCGGTTGACGACCACGGGCCGGGTAGTGCTCGACGAGGGGAGAGCGTTGTTGCATCGGGGCCGGAGGCTGCAGAGCCTGGTGAGTCAGCTCGAGCAGGGGTGGGAGGCCCGGCTGGAGGTGATCATCGATGGGATCCTGCCGATGGACCCGATCCTGGGGGTGTTGCGAGAGTTCGCCGCGGAGACGGTGCCCACCCGGGTGCAGGTGAAGATGGAGTTTCTGGGGGGCGTGCAGTACCGGTTCGACGCCGACGGGGCGGACCTGATGGTGGTGAAGGACTATGAGCCGGCGGCCCACCTGCGGGCGACGGCGCTGGGGTCGGTGGAGGTGGTGCTTTTGTGTGGGGCGGATCATCCGCTGGCGTCGGTGGATCCGGGGGATCCCGTGGATCGCCCGGGGTTGCAGGAGTTCGTGGAGCTGACGATCCAGGACTCGAGCCCCGGGGCTCGATACGACGCGAGGATCTTCGGGGGGCCCCGTGTGTTCTTCTTGAGCGATTTTCACGCGAAGAAGGCGGCGCTCCTGGCGGGGCTGGGGTTCGGGTGGATGCCCATGGATATGGTGTCCGGCGAGCTGGGGAGAGGGGAGCTGGTGGAGGTACCGTACCTGGAGGGGTCGCGGTACGAGTTTCAGCCGGCGGCGGTACACCGTACGGATCGAGCGCTGGGGCCGGCGGGGCAACGGTTTCTGCGATCCTTGCAGGATGCCTTTCGGCGATGAGGTCGGGGCGAAGGCGGTGGTGAGCGAAAATAATTTTATATTATGTATTGACTCTGGAGCACAGGGGAATAGGTCGGCGTCCTGCCGGTCCGGTGGCCAGGCCACCCGGTGGAAGATCCCAAAAAAAGAGGTTTCCTCGCGCAGAGATTCTGGGTCCTCTGTGAGGGGTGTCCTATAGGCCCAGGGCAGGAGTAGGCTATGAATGTCGCGATGAAGAAGGTACGGGGTGGGTGTGGCGGCGTCGGTGATGATCGCCGCAGGTTGTGGAGGCATGGAGGAGGAAGAGCAGGGAGAGCGGACGCTGGGGATGGTGTCCGGGGAAGCGAGCGTCGATGTCTGTGGGGAGTCCACGACGGCCGGGGAGTATGAGTGGGCCAAGGACCTCCTGGACGAGGCGAATAACCTGGGCTGCCCGCTCTAAGGTGTGGACATCGCGCCGGGGGGGCGCGAGCGGCCCCTCTGCCCTCCGGGCACCTCCCCGTAAGCGGGGCTTCGCTCTTTGTGTCGTGAGGGTGCGAGAAGATTCTATTGCGTTGGCGGTTCTGATAGGGTCGAGGAAAGCGAAAGTTCTCCCGCGATGAGAGTGATGAGGCGATGGTGAGATCAGCGAAGTGGCTGTGGTGGGTCGTGACGATAGCGGTGGTGGTGTCGGGGTGTGCCGGGGAGGGGGAGCCGATCCAGGCGCCGGAGGTCACCCTGGACGTGCGCTCTGAGGAGTCCTACCGGGTGGGGGAGGACGTGATCCGGATCGAGGTGACCGCCCAGGATCCCCAGGGGTTGGATCTGGAGTTCTCCGTGGTGGATCCGCCGGAGCGGGCGACCTTTCAGGCGTTCTCGAACTCGGCGGTGTTCCAGTGGGATCCGATCACGAGCGATGTGACCGTCGACGGGCCGCGGCAGTTGGTGTTCGTGGTGACCAACGAGCGTGGGGTGTCCACGGAGCGGTCCGTGCTGGTGACGATTCAGGCGGGGAACACGGAGCCCCGGTTCTTGAACAGCAACAGCGAGTTGTACAACCCGCGGAGCAACGCGCCGATGGAGTTTGAGGTGCGGGTTCGGGACGACGACTCACCGCAGGTGCTCCTGGGGATGCCGTCGGCCCGGGCGCCGGAGGGGGCGACCTTTGAGCAGACGGGAGATTTTACGGGGCGGTTTGAGTGGATGCCGAGCCCGGTGCAGATGGAGCAGCGGACCCATTCGGTGACGTTTACGGCCGATGACGATGACAATCCGCCGGTGGAGCACCAGGTGACGATCGTGATCCAGCAGCCCTCGCAGGGGCCGGGTCCCGGGCCGGGTCCGGGTCCGGGGGAGCCGTTGCCGGAGGGGATCTGCACGGACGACGTGATCGATCATGTGGCGCCGGGGGCGCAGAGCACGACGGGGAACTTCCGGATCGAGGGGCGGATCAACGCCGGTGGGACCTGGGATGAGGCGGCGGTGTATTACACCACGGAGGATCCGATGAGCAGCTCGGCGCAGTGGAGTGCGGCGAACCTGCAGGTCGTGGGGGACGAGTTCTCCGGGGAGATCCCGAATCCTCTGTTGAGCGGATCGGCGTCGGCGGTGTTTTCGTACACGATCTGCGCGTTCTCGTTGGGCACGGACACCATCGCCTGCGGGCCCGACGACTACGTCTACCAGTTCATCGCCTACTCGCCGGACTCCGATAAGTGTCAGGACGACGGGGTGGATCTGAGCAGCGCCGGATCGGCGTCGGCGGTGTCCTTTGACGGGTGGGAGTGGTTCCGAACCTGCGAAGGAGCGCCGAAGTATCATCGGATGGATCTGGGGGCCGGGGAGTTTGTGCAGATCGACGTGCTCTACCCGGCGGGGACCGAGCCGGACCTGGAGTTGACCGTGGATGGCGCTGAGTACCCGATGGAGTTTTATCCCTGCCTGGGGTGGGCGGCGCAGATCTTGGAGGGGCCCGGGGAGGTGCTCTTGCGGGTGGAGGAGGAGAGCTTCGCCTATCACGTGGGGGCCTACGGGGAGTCGCCGGAGTGTCCCGGGAGCGAGTACGAGCCGAATAACAGTCCCGGGCAGGCGACGCTGATCGCCAGTGATTTTGCGTCCTTTGGCGATATGGCGATCTGTACGGAGGACGACATCGACGTGTTCGCCATCGAGCTCGTGCGTGGCGATGAGTTCGCGGCGCTGATGAGCTTCACCCATGCCGACGGGGATCTGGATATGACGCTCTTTGCGCCGTCTCAGGTCAGCGAGGTGGTGGAGGGAGGGTTCGGGGTGGCCCAGGGGTGGTCGACGTCGGACGACGAGTCGATCTTCTATGACGCCGAGGAGTCGGGGTTTCACTACCTATCGGTGGTGACGACGTCGACGCCGAATACGTACGAGCTGTTGGTGGAGCGGACCTGTGTGGTGGACGATGCTTTTGCGGGGAATCACAGCCAGGGGTCGGCGGCGGCGATCGACTTTACAGACTACAGGGGGTTGAAGCTCTGCGAGAACCAGTCCGACTTTTACTCGCTGAGCCATACGGGGAGCAGTCAGGGGATCTGGTTGGGAGAGGTCTGGCCGGTGTTCGGGAGCGTGTCGTCCCTGGAGGTGAGGGTGTACAACTCGGCGGGTCAGGAGGTGGCCACGGGGACGCCGACGGACAACTCCGTGGATTTCACGGTGGAGCCCGAGCCGGGAGAGACGTATACGGTGGAGGTGCGGTCGAATCGAGCGACGATCTACGACCTGACGATCCTGGACTTCTCCTGAATGAATTCGGTGGCCTCAAGGGTTGATCGAAGAGAGATTCCGAAGCAGCGAGTGAGTCATGAAGTTTTCGCTGGAAGAGATCGGGGAGGTGGTGCCGGCGCTGTTGACGCTGGAGTCGCTGTTGACGGAGGGGCTGGACTCCCTGCCGCGGCGTCTGCGGATGGCGCTGGAGAGCGATGACTACAGCGGGGCCCTGTCCGAGGCGAACCAGCATTACGCCAAGCAGGGGCCCGGGGATCGGGACGCGGCGCTGGCTTATGCGGTGCTCCTGGTAAACCGGCAGCTCTGTGATGAGGCGTTGGGGGTGTTGCGGCGCTCCCTGCAGGAGCACGCCCAGGATGTGGGGTTGCAGCTCGCCCAGGCCGAGGCGTTGATCATGAAGGGGGAGTTTGAGGCCGCCGAGGGGTTGTTGGAGGCGTTGCAGTCGGTGACGTCGAGCACGCCGAAGCATTGGAGTTTCATGGGGGATATGTACCTGGATATGGGCCATGACGACGAGGCGTTGGCCTGTTATCAGGCGGCTCTGGATCGGGGTCTGGAGAGCATCGACGTGGCGAGTCGGGTGGGTGAGATCTTCGCCGATCGGGAAGACTTCGCCGAGGCGGCGACCTTTTTCGGGCGAGCGGCCCGGTGGGCGGTGACGGACCCGGAGCTGTGGCGGGTGACGGCGGAGACCCACATGGAGAGTGGGGGATTTGAGGAGGCCACGTACGCGCTGAAGCGGATGCTGCAGGAGAAGGAGCACGACGAGCGGGGGTGGTTGCTGATGGGGGTGTCTCAGATCCAACTGGGGAATCTGGCGGCGGCGGCGGATGCCTTCCAGGAGGTGGTGGCGGTGAACCCCCATAACAGCACGGCCTGGGAGCAGTTGGGGCATGTGTTGCTCTCGTCGGGGCACGGGGAGGAGGCCCTGCAGGCGTTTTTGGAGGCCATTGAGCACGGGGGCGATGAAGAGGTGGATCTGTTGAACAGCGCGGCGCGGGCGGCCTACGAGATCGGGGACGTGGAGGCGGCCCGGGGGTGGTCGGATCGGGCGATGGCCCTGGATCCGGAGGACGGGGAGACCCTGTTTAACCGGGGGGTGATCTTTTTGACGCTCCGTCGTGGCGAGGACGCCCGGCGGGCGCTCTTGCCGTTGCTTCAGATGGTGCCCGTCGATGAGAAGCCGCGGATCCTGGGGGCGCTGGCGGTGTCGGAGATGATGAGCGGGAGGGACGAGGAGGCCTTTGAACATATCGACGCAGCGCAACGTCAGACCGTAGACGTGGAGCCCCTGTGGGTGTCGGCCTTCGCCGAGGAGTTGTTGCGGACCCGGGGGGCGAGGGCCACCCAGGAGTTTCTGGACACCGTGAAGATCGCCGATCCGACCTGGGAGGTGGTGCGAGGCATGCTGGGCTATCTGTGCTGCGCGTTGATGGAGGACGATGACGAGGCCGACGTGTTCGCCCGGGGATTTCTGGCGTCGTTGAAGCAGGCCCCGGAGGTGGTGCCCGTGATGTGGGACTTCGAAGGATGGGAGGTCTTCGCGTTTCGCCTGCAGCGTCGGTACGAGGAGGTCTTCGATATGATGCTCGGGATCCTGGAGGGGCGGCGGGAGATCGAGGACATGGAAGAGCTCTTGAGTTAAGTGGTGCGTGGAAGGAGAGGCTATGGCGGTGGTTCGAGGTGGGAGCGTGCTCGTGGCGGTGGTGATGGCGCTGTCGGGCTGTACGGAGGCGAACCCGGCGTATCAGCCGGGGCCGGTCCTGCCCGGGGAATGTCGGGTGGGGGCGGAGACGTCGGAGACCTTCGCCGGGTTTGAGCTGCCCCAGAAGGTGGACCTGTTGGTGGTGGTGCCCGACGCGCCGGGGGAGCAGACGATGGCGTTTCAGGAGGCGCTCTTGCCGGAGTTGTTGGATCAGGTGGAGGAGGCGTCGCGAGATCTGGACCTGCAGGTGGGAGTGGTGAGCCCCGGGGGGCCGCGAACCGGCCTGGCCGTGGCGAACCAGGAGGTACGGGGGTGCGAGGGGTTTGAGGATTCGCCGGCGGTGATCGACACGGGGGTGGAGGACTGGCGAGCGCTTTTGGAGTGTACGGTGATGCAGGGGTCGCGGGGGGCTCGGCGGCAGCGGGTGTTGGACAGTCTGGGGTCGGGGTACGTGGAGGACGGGTTAGATCTGGTGCGCGGCGATGCCCGGCAGGTGGTGTTGGTGGTGACGCCGGAAGACGACTGCTCGGGGCCGGACTTTGAGGACGACGGGACGAATACGTTTCGGGACCTCTGTTCCTGGCAGCGGGACACGTTGTTGAACGTGGAGCGGGCCGTGGAGAGCCTGCAGGAGACGGCGGGGGCGCCGGAGGGGTTCTCGTTGGTGGTGATCGGGGGGCCGCCGACGTCTCAGGACCCGGCGGTCGGGGAGGAGCTGGAGCCGGCCTGTGAGAGTGGTTTGGGCCCGGTGTTTCCGGCGCCGCGGCTCTATGAGGCGACGCGGTTGTTGGGAGAGCAGGGGGTGTTCATGAACGCCTGCGTGGAGGATTTTTCGGGGCTTCTGGGAGAAGTCTTCGAGGGGGTGGTTCACGGCGATGGGGTGACGCTCTGTCCGGAGTTGATCGTGGCCCAGGAGTTTTTGGAGGTGGTGGGGATCGACGCCAATGACGATCGGGATCTGGTGTTCGGGGAGGACTACTTCTTCGCGGGGCCGACGAGGGTGTGTCCGGAGGGGGCCCTGCGGTTGATGGGGGATCCGGGGGAGTTGGAGGAGGTGTTTTTGAGGTATTGCGCGCTCTAGGGTGTTCGCAAGGGGGGTCAGCGGCGGCGGAAGAGCTTGAGGAGGGGTTCGAGGCGGAGCTTTTTGCCTTTGCGGCTGGCGGCGACGTGCCATCCGAGGGCCCACCAGAAGAGGGCGGTGGCGCCGATGGCGGCGGCGATGCCGAGGATGAGCATCAGGGGGATACCGTAGATCTCGGTGTCGAAGGGCTGCAGGAGGAGGGCGGCGACGATGGCGAGCCCGGCGGCGATGACGCCGAGGAACATCCGGGTGCCCTGGGTGTTCAGGCTCTCGCCCATCTGGTCCAGGGATTCGTTGCGGATGGTGATGGTGAGGTTGCCGCTCTCGACGTCCATCAGGACCTGGTCGAGCTGTTGGGGGACCTTGGTGACGAAGCTGGAGAAGCCGACGGCGGTGCTGATGGCGCTCTGGGCGATCTTGCGGGCCGAGAACCGGCGCAGGGCCAGCTCCCGGGCGTAGGGCATGCCGATCTCCATGACGTCCATGTCGGGGCTCAGGGTGCGCATGATCCCTTCGATGGTGGCGGCGGTCTTGGTGAGGATGGCGTAGTTGGGGTTGAGGCGGATCTTGTGGTACTGGGCGGCGTCCATGACCTCGGTGATGAACTGGCTGACGTCGACCTCTTCGACGGTAGCGTCGATGTATTCGTTGCGGATGCGTTCGACGTCGGCGCGGAACTCCCGGAGGTTGACGCGTCCGACGGGGCGGCCCATGCGCAAGAGGACCCGGGCGATGGCGTCGACGTCGCCGGCGAGGATGTTGAGGATCAGGGAGATGAGGTCGTCTTGTTGGGCGGCGGAGAGGCGTCCGACGAGGCCGAAGTCGATGAAGACCAGGGAGCCGTCTTCGCGGATGAGGATGTTGCCGGGGTGGGGGTCGCCGTGGAAGAAGCCGTCGTAGAGGACCATCTTGACCATGGCGTCGAGGAGGTTCTTGAGGACGACGTCGGCGAGCTCGCTGTCGGGGTCGACGCTGGCGAGTTTGCCGGCGTCGATGAACTCCATGGTGAGGATCTCGGAGGTGGTGAGGTCGTCGAAGATCTCGGGGACCGAGACCTCGGCGACGTCTTCGAAGTTGCGGCCGAACTCCTGGACGTTGCGGGCCTCTTTGCGGAAGTCGAGCTCGGAGAGGATGGCGCCCTCGAACTCGCGGACGATGTCTTTGGGGGAGTAGAGCTCGACCTCTTCGATGGTGGCTTCTAAGAGGGCGGCCAGGGTCTGGAGGATGTCGAGGTCGCTCTGGATCTGCTCTTTGATGCCGGCCCGTTGGACCTTGACGACGCACTCGCGGCCGTCGGTGGTGCGGGCTCGGTGGACCTGTCCGATGCTGGCGGCGGCCAGGGGTTTTTCGTCGAAGTGTTCGAAGCATTCTTCGACGGGTTTGCCGAGGCTCTCGTGGATCTGGGCCTTGACGTCGTCGAGGGCCATGGGTTGGACGCGGTCCTGGAGCTGTTTGAGCTCCTCCATGAACTCCCGGGGGACGAGGTCGGGTCGAGTGGAGAGGATCTGGCCGAGCTTGACGAAGGTGGGGCCCAGGTCTTCCAGGACCCGGCGGAAGCGGACGGCGGCCTCGGAGCGATCGTCGCCGATCAGGGAGCCTGTGTCATCGTCGTCGTCGCTGAAGGAGTCTTCGATCTCTGGGGTGTACTTGCCGAGGCCGGCGCGGCGGGCGACGGCGGAGAAGCCGTGGCGAGTCAGGACGCTGGTGATGGTGCGGAGGCGGCGGATGTCCTGAAAGGCGATCTTGACGGGGGAGGCCATGGTGATGTCCGGCTCGGAGAGCGTCAGTTCTGGTAGTTGTCGTTACTCCCGGAGAAAGAGGGGCGTCAACTGGAAACGGGAGAGGGATCAGAGGGTTTGCTCCACGAATTGGTGGTCGTAGGTCTCCATGAGGACCTGGAGGGCGTCGCCGAAGAGGTGGGCGGTCTCGTCGATGCCGCGACGGATCCAGAAGCCGACGGCGGTCTTGACGACGTTGCCGTCGAAGACGCCGCCGTCGAAGCCCCGATCGACGAAGTACTCGAAGCCGCCGCGGGGGTTGTCGAGGAATCGGGGGTTCATGAAGTAGAAGAATTGCTCGTGGTAGTGAAGGGTGTTGCCGGTGGCGACGGCCTGGGAGAAGGCGACCTGCTCCTGGTCCCAGAAGTCGTCGTGGGTGGAGAGTTTTCGGTAGGTGGCCCAGTAGGTGCGGGCCAGGGGGCGGAAGTAGTGGTCGTAGATGGACTGGGTGCGCTGTTGAAACGCGGAGTCCTTGAGGCCTGGGAGGGCCCAGGAGGTCAGGCCGAGGACGAAGTCGGGGTTGTAGTGGCCGAAGGCGTTGGGGTTGTGGACGTCGAGTTGGCCACCGGTGTGGGGACCGCTGACGAAGATGGAGATGCCCAGGGCGTCTTCGAGCTCGGCGAAGGAGCCGAAGTTTTTGAGGCGGCAGTACATGGTGTACATACCGCCGTTGGGTAAGTAGTCGAAGGCGCCGCAGCGGTGAGGGACGTTGGCGATGTCGATCCAGGCCTGGCGGGCGCGGTCGTCGAGGAGGTCGTGGTCGACCTCGGGGGGGAGGCCGGGGTCTTCGTCGTCGTCGGGGGTGACCGTGGGATCAGGGGTGGTCGCGACGGGTGCGTCCGGGGTGGCCGAGGGTTGGCAGGCGGTGAGGACGAGGAGGAGGGCGGTGGTGAGGGGCAGCGCGCGGGCCAGGGATTTGGGAGACATGGGGACCTCTTCGGTGTGGAGTGATGGCGAGTGGGAGTGAGGTTGGCATAGTCGAGGCGGTGGCGCAATTCGGGTGGGGGCGAATGTCAGGTGGGGGCGAAGAGGCCCAGGAGTTCGACGTGGTGGGTCTGGGGGAGCATCTCGTAGGCTGTGACGTCTCGGAGGTGCCATCGGTCGGACTGGAGGAGGAGCTGGGCGTCCCGGGCAAAGGTGCTGGGGTTGCAGCTCATATAGATCAGGGGGAAGTCCCCGGGGAGGTCGGTAAGCCAGTGGCGAATCGCGGGGCTGAGGCCCTTGCGAGGGGGGTTGACGAGGATGGCGTCGGGGGTGGCGCGGTCCGGTGGAGGTCGAAGGGAGGAGAGGGTGTCAGCGCAGGTGAGGTCGGCGGCGGTGAAGTGGGCGTCGACGCCGGCTCGGGCGGCGTTTCTACGGGCGGCGTCGAGGGCGGCGTCGATGGACTCGACGCCCCAGAGGAGGGCGCCTCGGGGAGAGCCGGAAGAGGTGAGGGCGGCGTTGAGGCCGAGGCCGCCGATGCCGCAGTAGAGATCCCAGAGGATTCGGGCGTCGGCAGCATGGCGAGCGGCGTCTTCGTAGATCTGGGAGGCGGCGGCGACGTTGAGCTGGGCGAAGGCTCCGGCGGGGATCTCCAGGAGAGTCCGACCGTAGTTCTCGGTGAGGGTGGTGTCGCCCAGGAGCGGAGTGGAGGGGGCGACGCGGATGGCGTTGCCGGGTCGGGGGTTGTGGCTGTGGGAGACCCCTTGGACTGCGTCGAGGGCGAAGAGCTGGCCGGCCAGTGGTGAGAGCCAGGCTGGCGCGTCGACGGCGGTGATGAGGTCGATGACGACGTGGCCGGAGGCGGCTCGAAGGCTGACCCATCGCAGGCCGAGTTCGTCGAGGCCGATGGGGATGTCGAGGTCGTTGAGGAGGGCTTCGATGGCCTGATGGGTCGTGGCGATGGCGGGATCGACGACGAGGCACCCGGTCATGGCTGCGACCTCACGGGTGCCCGGGGCGAAGGAGCCCAGGAGGATTCGTCCGCCCTGGCGAGCGGCGACGAAGTTGGAGCGGTTTCGGTAGCCGAGCTCGGCGGGGGCGGCGTGGAAGGTCGGGGACAGGCCGAGGTCTTGTAGGGCCGACGAGACGGAGTGCGCGAGGGCCGCCTGGCGAGTGGTGGCGAGGAGGTGGAGGCCGGGGCAGCCGCCGCAGCGACCGCGGAGGGGGGCGGCGTGGCGGCAGGGCGGTTCCCGAAAGCCTGGTCCTCGTCGGTGGACCTCGGTGACGTCGGCGAAAGCCCGGCGGTGGTGTTGGCTGCGGGCGGTGATCCTCAAGGTGACCTGGTCGCCGGGGGCGGCGCCGGGGACGAGGATGTCTCCCTCGTGGGGATGAGCGTGGATGCCCCGGAGCTGGCCGTCGAGTCCGTCGATGGTCACGTGGGGTAAGATGTCGTCGGTCATCAGATCTCCTGGGTGCTCTCCCCGGGGTTCACGGTGGGCTGAGCGTCCGGGCGGCGCACACGACCCCTCCGCCCTTCGGGCACCTCCCCGCAGACGGGGAGGGGGTCTCGGGCTTCGCTGTTTCCTTCGGGGTTCGCGGGGGGGCGATCTGGTCACATTGGGGCATGTCGCCGGGAACCCCAGCCGAAACAGCGACGTCCGTGGCCCCTTCGTGTTACATCGTGGTGAGGAGGATGCGAAGGAGGGAGTGATTCGGCGAGGCTTTGGGTGGGGGAAGGGAAAGCGGCTTGGTGGTTCTATATGCCTGTTTATATTCGGGAAAACTTTGGACACGCCAGGCGGAGGCAGGTATGGCAACGGAAGAGAAGATCACGACGAGCACGGCGGTGACCCTGGGGTTCATCGGCGGGGTGTTCGGTATCGTCACGGGATTTCTGGCGATGTTCTTCGGTGGGTTCGGGATGCTCATCGAGCCCGTCGGAGGAGCCCAGGTAGTGGGGATGGGGTTCTTTGCCGTGGCCTGCGGGTTGATCGGTGTGGTGGGTGGGGTGGTGATGACCAGTCGGCCCAACCTGGCGGTGGTGCTCCTGGCGGTCGGCGGGGTTGGCGGGTTCTTCGCGGTGACCCTCTTCTGGATCCTACCGGGGCTTCTGATGATCGTCGCCGCGGTGATGGGGTATCGGGTGAATCGGGTGGAGGTTCCTGCCTGAGGGGCTTTAGTTCAGGGGTTGGAGCTCGTCGCCGTCGTAGGCGCAGTGGGTGGTGTGAGGGCCGAAGAGGGAGCCACATTTCTTGCAGATCTTGCGGCGGGGTCCGTAGGCGGTGGGGGGGAGTTCGGTGAGGCGGGCGCTGATCTCGGGGAGCATCATGGAGCCGTCGATGGGGCAGATGGTCTGGTCCGGGGTCCCGAGGTGGCCGCATTGCCGGCATCGGTGGAAGGGGATGGTGGGGGCGACGAAGCCCCGCTCTCCGGGGTCGATGGTCTCGTAGGAGGAGCCGTCGCAGGAGCATCGGGGCTGGTCGAAGGATTCTTGTCCGCACTCGCGGCAGACCGAGAGGGCGGGAGCGTCGGAGGCGGCCTCGAGGGTGTCCGTGGCGAGGGGGGTGCCGTCGTGGTAGCAGAAGCGAGCGGTGGGGGCGAACCGGCGATCGCACTCGGGGCAGAATCGACGAGGAATGGAGCGGCCCCGGCGGCGTCGGGGGCCGGTCTGGAGGGTGTCGAGGCGAGTCATGTCGAAGGGGCAGATCTCGAAGACGCCGGGGAAGTTTCGGTCGCATTGGGGGCAGCGCTTTCCGGGGAGGTCGCCGAACCCGGAGAAGACCATCTGCTCCGGCATCTTGGTGGGGCCGGCCTCGATGTGGCGAAGGCCGCTGTCCATGGTGCTGTGGTGTCCTCGCTCCGGTCTGTCGATGAAGGGAGGGTCCATGGGGACCGGAGGTTGGTGGGGGTCGTCGATCAGAGAGGCGGCTCGCTTCTTTCGGGCCGCCCAGGCCCACCAGGCCGAGAGGGAGAGCAGGAGGGGAACGGCGATGGCGACGCCGAGCTCCAAGGGGAGGGCGCCGGCGGTCCCGAAGAGGGTGAAGCTCAGGTTGTTCGGGAGAAGAGTCATCGGCTCGCCGGGTTGCGTCTTCTACTAATATAGCAACCGGACCGTCGGATCAGAAGGGCGACGATGAAGTGGGGCGCTCAGGAGGGTTTGCGGCCGACGAAGATCTCCACGGCCCCCATGGTCAAGGGGCGCGACTCGACGTCCTGGAGTCCGACCTCGGTCATCAAGGCCCGGAACTTCTCCGGGGGTGGGAAGGCGGCGATGGACTCCTGAAGGTACTCGTACTCTTTGCGGCCCGAGAGGAGCCCGCCGATGCGGGGGACGACGCCGTGGACGTACCACCGGCTCATGGTGCCGATCAGGCCGTCGTCGGGTTCTCGGAGCTCGAGGATCACGACGGTTCCGCCGGGTTTGACGACCCGGGTCATCTCGTGCAGGCCCTGAAGGCGGTCGGGGAAGTTTCGGATCCCGAAGGAGACGACGGCGCCGTCGAAGCGATCGTCGTCGAAGGGCATGTCCTGTCCGTCGCCCTCGATCATTTCGATCCGATCCGTGAGGTCGGCGGCGGCGATCTTGTCGCGGCCCACGTCGAGCATGCCGACGCTGGGGTCGATGCCGACCACGGAGACCGTGGGGTCCCGTCGGGCGATCGCTATGGCGAGGTCGCCGGTGCCGGTGGCCACGTCGAGGATCTCGGCGTTGGGGGAGAGGTCCAGTGCGTCGACGGCTTTGCGTCGCCACCGGCTGTCCATCCCGAGGGAGATGATGCGGTTGAGCCCGTCGTAACGATGGGCGATTCCGTCAAAGAAGACACCGTCGCCGCCTTCGAGTTCTTTTTTTGCACCGTCCACAGCATACCTCCGCGAGAGTCGAGAGAGAGGTAGCCACATCGACGAGGGGGGGCAAGGAGAGACCCCCAAAAAAATGGGGGGTCCCGGGGCAAGAAGCCCCCCTTCTTGGTGGGCAGGTGGTGGAAATGGTGGGGGAATTGGGGGGTTGGCCCCGGGGGTGGGCGAAAAAAGGCGCCCTCGATTTTTGGGTCGAGGGCGCCGGGTGTTCCGGTTGGAGCGTTCTGGAGTGTTGGGGGAACAGTCGCCGCTCCTAACGGTGTGGGAAGGTGGGTATGCAGGAGGTGTGCCAGGTCAAGGGGAGGGAAAATTGGGGGAAATGGAGGGGGGGTCGGGGAGGGTTTCTTCCACATCTGGAGTAAGGATGCTCCAGAGGGAAGTCCGCGCTTGGGGTGGTGCGCGGGGCTGTGGTATAGAGAGGATCAGACGAGTCCTGGGGCTCGCCAGGGGTGAAGCCGCCCCGCGAAAGCCCTTTTAACCCATTGCAAAGTCACGAGTATTGTCAGTTCTCGATGTCTCCATAGGCGCCCAACGAACACGGGGAAAAGATGAGAATCGGGAGCCGGCTCTCCAGCTGTCTTCCACTGAGGAATCATGTCCAACGTATTGGTGGTCAATTCGACCCGAGCCGAGACGCGCGTCGCGCTGATCGAAGATGGTCTGTTAAGCGAAATCTACATGGAGCGCCGCCGGGATCGAGGGGTGGCGGGCAATATCTACAAAGGGAAGGTGTTGCGGGTGCTGCCGGGGATGCAGGCGGCGTTCGTGGATATCTCTTTGGAGAAGGCCGGATTTCTCCACGTCAGCGACTTCTATAATTTCGAGAAGGACATCAACCTGATCGACGGGGTCGATGAGGACGACGATGCCGTGCCGCCGCCGTCGAGGGGGAAGGTGAGCCGGCGGATGAATATCTCGGACTGCATGAAGCAGGGCGACGAGATCCTGGTGCAGGTGGCCAAGGAGCCGATGGGGACGAAGGGGGCCCGTTTGACGGGGCATATCTCGTTGCCGGGGCGGTACGTGGTGTTCATGCCGACGGTGTCCCATATCGGGATCTCTCGGCGGATCGGGTCGGAGAAGGAGCGCAAGCGGCTGCGGAAGCTGGTGGAGGAGAACCGGCCGCCGGGGACGGGGTTCATCGTCCGGACCGTGAGCGAGGAGATCAGCGACGAGAAGCTGCTCCGGGATATGGAGCTGCTGGTGAAGCTGTGGACGGATATTCTGGACAAGGCCAACGAGGTGAAGGCCCCGTATCTGTTGAACGAGGAGCCCGATCTCTTGCTGCGGGCGGCCCGGGACCTCTTTACCACGGACATCGGGGAGCTGATCGTGGATGATAAGGAGGCCTACAAGCGGGTCAGCGAGTTCACGGGCCACTACATGCCGGGGTTCAGCGAGAACATCAAGATGTACAAGGCGCCGGATCCGATCTTCGACGCCTTCGGGATCGAGGTGGAGATCGAGCGGGCCCTGGCCCGGGAGGTGCCGCTTCGGAGCGGGGGGAGCCTGGTCTTTGATCGGACGGAGGCCCTGACGGCGGTAGACGTGAACACGGGCAAGTTCGTGGGGTCCGGCAGCGACCTGGAGGAGACGATCCTGCGGACGAACCTGGAGGCCGCCGAGGAGGTGGTGTACCAGCTCCGGCTGCGAAATATCGGTGGGATCATCATCATCGACTTCATCGACATGGAAGACGCCCGGAACCGGGAGCGGGTGTATCGGACCCTGGAAGCGGCGCTTAGAAAGGATCGGGTGACGACGAACTCGCTGGCGATCTCGGAGTTCGGGTTGGTGGAGATGACCCGAAAGCGGGTGCGGGAGTCGTTGGTGCAGTACATGTGCGATCCCTGTCCGCATTGCAAGGGCCGGGGCCAGGTGAAGGCGAAGGAGACGGTAGCTGCCGAGATCGTGCGGGAGATCCGGCGGCAGGCACCGGCGATGGAGGGCAACGCGGTGTACGTCGATGCCCATCCGGAGGTGATCAGCTTCCTGCTGAACGTGGAGCGGACCACGGTTCAAGAGCTGGAGCAGGTCTTCCACAAGAAGATCAATCTCCGGGGCCAGCGGGGCAAGCATATCGAGTTTTTCGATCTGGCCGACGCCCGGTAGGTTGGGCTAGGCTGACACAATCAGGTAAGGCAACGAAGGTAGCTTCGGAGGAGCGACATGGGCCGTTTCATTTGCGCCATTGACCAGGGCACGACGGGGACGACGGTGTTGATCCTCGACGAGGAGCTGCATGTGCGAGCGCGGGTCAACGAGGAGTTCCCGCAGATCTTCCCCAAGCCGTCGTGGGTGGAGCACGATCTGGAGGCGATCTGGAGGTCGACGCGGTCGACGATCGCTCGGGCCCAGAAGGAGGCCGGGGTGAGCCCGGAGGAGATCGTGGCCGTGGGGATCACGAACCAGCGGGAGACGACGGCTTTGTGGGATCGGCAGACCGACGAGCCCGTGCACCACGCGATCGTGTGGCAGGATCGACGGACTCGGGGGAGGATTCAGCAGCTCGTGGACGACGGGAAAGAAGAGCTGATTCGTCAGAAGACGGGGCTCTTATTGGATCCCTATTTTTCGGGGACCAAGATCGAGTGGATCTTGGATCACGTGCCGGGGGCCCGGGCCCGGGCCGGGAAGGGAGAGCTGGCGTTCGGGACGATCGACTCCTATCTGGTGTGGCGGTTGACCGGTGGGGAGGTCCACGTGACGGATGTGTCGAACGCGTCGCGGACCCTCCTGATGGATCTGCGTCGGGGGGAGTGGGACGAGGGCCTGCTGAAGACCTTCCGGGTGCCTCCGGAGGTATTGCCGTCGATCGTGGGGAACGCCGAGGTCTACGGGGAGGTCCGGGGTGTGGAGGGGCTGAAAGATGGGACGCCGATCTGCGGGATGGCCGGGGATCAACAGGCGGCCCTCTTCGGGCAGGTGTGTTTCAATCCGGGGGAGGCGAAGTGCACCTACGGCACGGGAGCGTTTCTGTTGATGAACACGGGGACGACGCCGGTGGTGAGTCGGCATCGGCTCTTGTCGACGGCGGCGTGGAAGCTGGACGGGGAGATGGTGTACGCCCTGGAGGGCAGCGCGTTTATCGCCGGGGCGATGGTGCAGTGGTTGCGGGACGGGCTGGGGCTGATCGGGGCCGCCGAGGAGATCGAGGGGCTGGCGGCGTCGGTGCCGAGCAGCGACGGAGTGGTGGCCGTGCCGAGCCTGTCGGGCCTGGGGGCGCCTCATTGGAATCCGGGGGCCCGTGGGGTGCTCTGGGGGGTGACGCGGGGGACGACGAGCGCCCATATCGCCCGGGCGATTCTGGAGGGGATCGCCTTGCAGAACGTGGATATCCTGTCGGCGATGGAGCAGGATCTGGGGGAGCCGCTGAAGGCGCTGCGGGTTGACGGGGGGGCGAGCGCGAACGACCTGTTGATGCAGATGCAGGCGGACTTTTTGGATCGGGAGATCCACCGGCCGGAGATGTTGGATACGACGGCCCTGGGGGCAGCGATGATGGCTGGCCTGGGGGCGGGGCTCTTCAAGAGCCTGGAGGAGATCCGGGATACCTGGCGAGAAGAGCGTCGGTTCGGGCCGTCGATGTCCGAGGATGAGCGTCAGGAGCATCTGGGGCTGTGGAGAGAGGGGCTGGCCCGAGTGTAGGTCAAGCGGAGGTGGTCGTTGTGAAGAGTCCTCGCGAGAGTTTTGCCCTGCGGCGAGGGCTGCTGAGCAATATGCTGGCTGTGACGCTGTTGACGGCGGGGATGGTGGGGACTGTGCTCTTGCTGGGGGCCTATCGGGCGGTGGATGCCCTCTCGGATCGGGCCATCGAGCAGGCGATTGACACCACGGGGGCGGAGCTCGCGGGGTTCTTCGAGCCCATCGAGGCCCACGTGAAGATCCTCCGGGAGCTGGGGGAGGCCGGGGAGTACTCGCTGGAGTATGACGATCTGGAGAGGATGAACCGGCGGTTGATGCCGGTGCTGCGGAACGTTCCGCAGGCCACGTCGGTGTTGGTCGCGGACTCCGGCGGCCGGGAGGTGCTGCTCCTGCAGCAAGGCGACGAGGGGTGGGTGAACCGGGTGGTGGACCAGGAGGCCCTGCCGGGGATGGCGCGATGGGTGGAGCGGGACGCCGCGGGGGAGGCGGTGGAGCGGCGGCAGGAGGAGACGGACTATCGAACTGGTGAGCGCCCATGGTTTCGGGGGGCGATGTCGGCCGGGGCGGGGGAGCAGTATTGGACGGCGCCGTACACGTTTTTTACGACCGGGGATCCGGGGATCACGGTGTCGACGAGCTTCGAAGAGCCCACCACGGGGCGGCGGTGCGTGGTGGCGTTGGACATTTTGTTGATGGACGTGTCGACGTTCACCGCCGGGCTTCGCCCGACGGAGAACGGGAGCGTGACGGTGCTCACCACCACGGGGCGGGTGGTAGGGCTTCCGGCCACGGGCCAGGAAAACCCGGCGCGGTCGGAGCTGCGAGAGCGGGTGCTCTTACCCTGGGATGAGTTGGGCCTGCCTGTGGCGGGACGGGGCCTGCAGTTGGCCCGGGATCGGGGCGGGGGAAAGGCGTTCTTTTCGGGGAGTGATGACGAGTTGGGGGCGTATCGAGCGGGGTATCAGACCTTCCCGCTGGGGGAGCAGGCGTTGACGATGGTGACCGTGTTGCCCTGGAAAGATCTGGCAGGGGCCGTGGATCGGCAGCGGGATCTGACGTTCGGGTTGAGCCTGCTCGCGATCATCGTGGCCCTGGGGCTGGGGTTGAGGACGTCTCGACGGGTGAATCAAAGGATCGAGGAGATCGTGCGGGAGGCCGAAGAGGTGGGCCCGTACCGGCTGCAGGAGAAGATCGGCGCCGGGGGGATGGGAGAGGTCTATCGGGCGGAGCACGCGCTCTTGCAGCGGCCGACAGCGGTGAAGTTCATCCACCCCGACATCGCCGACGAGGAGGCGTTGCAGCGGTTTGAGCGAGAGGTGCAGATGACCTGTCAGCTCACTCACCCCAACACGGTGACGATCTTCGATTATGGGAAGACCGACGACGGGGTGTTTTACTATGCGATGGAGTTGATCCCCGGGGTGACGTTGCAGGAGCTGGTGGACTTTACGGGACCCCTTCCGGAGGGGAGGGTGATCTATCTGTTGCGGCAGATCGCCGGGGCGCTTCAGGAGGCCCATGAGGTGGGGCTGGTGCACCGGGACGTCAAGCCGGGCAACATCATGGTGGGGCGCCGAGGGGGGGAGGCGGACTTTATCACGGTGCTGGACTTCGGATTGGTGAAGGATATTCATGCCCCGGATGAGATGCAGCTGACCGATGAGCATGCGATGCAGGGGTCGCCAGGGTTCATGGCGCCGGAGGTGATCCTGGGCACGAAGCAGACCTTGTCGGTGGATATCTTCGCGCTGGGGGCGGTGGGGTATCAGCTTCTGACGGGGCGGCCGCCGTTTCATGGGGAGAACGCGATGAAGGTGATGCTGGCTCAGGTCAATCATACGCCGGAGTCGCCGTCGGTGGTGTTGGGGCGGTCCGTGTCTCCCGACCTGGAGAGCCTCTTGATGGCGTGTTTGGAGAAGTCACCGGTGAATCGGCCGTCGACGGTGAGGGTGGTGAAGGAGCGGCTGCGCCGGTGTCGGGCGGTGAGCCAGTGGGGGGAGGAGGAGGCGCTGAGGTGGTGGGAGCGCTACGGCAAGGATCTGGTGAGTGAGCCGGCGAGGACGGGGGTGGAGGAGATGTCGGGTCCGACGGTGACGGCGCCGCGTCCGACGCTGGAGTACACTACCCGGCATGATTCGTCACCAGATGGGTGAACCAGCGGCCCGAACGTCCTCGCGGGCCAAGGCCGGCTGCGGAATGGAGACAACCCACCGACGGAAACCGATCACACCCGGGAAAACGTGGACCCTCGACGAGGGCGGGCCTCTCCGGTTAGGGTGAGAGTAATGATTCTTCCTCTGGGCACTGCTTCGAGGTGGTGAACGACGATGTACCCCCCCTCCCGTCTGCTCCTCCCAGCCCTTCTGGCAGCAGTGTTGACGTGTACGATTGCCTGCGAACCCCTGCACCGGGACGTTCCTGCTTTCAGCGACGAAGACGCCGGCTCAGATACGGATCTGCCCGACAGCGACGAAGACGCCGGCTCAGACGCGGATCTGCCCGACAGCGACGAAGACGCCGGCTCAGACGCGGATCTTCCCGACGCAACCCAACCACCGGCGCAAGACTGGCCCGTCGAAGAGTACGAAGACGGGGTGAGCGACCACGGTAGTGGCTCGGGATACACGGCCACGGTGGCGTTGGGATGGACGCCCCAGGTCGGGAACACCCTGATCGCCATCTCGGCCCATCGCATGAGCTGGGATGAGGCGGAGATGGTCAACTCCGGCTGGAATGAGGCTCTGGAGTTGGTCTCCACGCCTGGCAACAACAGTCACCGTCGCGGTCTGGCCATGTGGTATCGGATCATTGAGGACGACGAGCCCGACGAGGTCACCATCACCTGGCGAGACAGGGGGGACCTCACCGACGGAGATCGAGCGCATCTGGTGCAGGTCTTCGAGGTGGAGGGCCAGTGGAGTCTGGACACCGTCAGCGCTGCGACCAGCCCGAATACCTCTGTGAACACTGTAACCACGGGGGTGACCGACGTGGCGAGTGATAGTCCATCGCTGGTGGTGGTCACGCAGATGACCCGTGGAGACGGCGGTGTGGCTGACTGGACGAACGGCTTTGAGACGGGGGAGTACTTCTTCTATCAGGAGGAGGACATCTCTGGCTTGACGATGAATACCGGCGGTCTCGTCAGCAGTGACCAGCAGGCGTGGGAGTCCATGGCGAGTTGGGGTGACGCCACGGGATCGGCCATCGGGGCCATCGCCGTGTTCAAGCTTCTCAGCGAGGCGGGGCTCTAGCTAGAGCGGCGAGGAGGTGTGGCGAAGCCGTCGGACCATCAGAGCGTAGGCGACGAAGAGAAGGGGTAGGGCGATCAGGTCCGAGAGGTCCGGGGTGACGGCGAAGCTCCAGTGGGGGACGATGTAGGAGAGCCAGTGGACGTGGAAGGCGGCGAAGGCCGGGGAGACCTGGAGGGCCGTGAAGTAGGCGCCGGCGATGAGGCATGAGGCAGCGGCGGTGGCGCGGCCGCCGGGGGCCTTCTGGAAGGTCCGGCCTCGGAGGGCGTCGGTGGCCCAGGTGGCCCATTCGACGCAGCTGAAGAGCCACACGGGGAGGAAGACGCAGAGGCCGAAGTCGGAGAGCTTGCCGGACCAGAAGCCGGGGTGGTGGACCTTGAGGAACTCATTGTTGAAGAGGATCACCGCTACGGAGAGGAAGACCACGGGGTGGAGGAGGAGGGTCCCGGGGATGGGGGGCTCCCGGTCGGTCATGGGGCGTCGCCTCGGAGGTGGCCGAGGACGTGGCGGAGGACGATGAGGTCCGTGAGCCATTCGATGGGCGCGTGGTCGTCGGTCATCAACGGGGTGTCGGGGGGGATCTGCCAGGGGGAGACGGGATCGAGGTTGAGGAGGCGGCGGTGGTCGTCGGCGGGGAGGTTCAGGGGGCGAAGACCAAGGGCCTGCTCCGGGGGGTGATCGGTGAGGAAGAGCACGGAGTTGTAGGTGCCGCGGACGTCGGTGCCGACGACGTGGGTGAAGATCTCGGAGGAGGTGCGGGCCAGGGCGTGGACGACGTCGTGGCGGTGGCCGTCGCGGCCGACGTTGAGGAGGACGACGCCTCCCGGGGAGAGGCGGTCGTGGAGGAGCTCGAAGAACTCTCGGGTGGTGAGCTGGAAGGGGATGTAGGGGAACTGGAAGGCGTCGACGAGGATCACGTCGTAGTGGCCGTCGTCGATGGCCAGGAAAGTGCGGGCGTCTTCGATCACGACGTCGACGTCGCGGGGGAGGCCCATGTATTCGTGGCCGAGCTCGACGACGCGGCGGTCGATCTCGACGCCGAGGACCCGGGCCTCGGGGTAGAGGGTTCGGTACTGGAGGGCGGCGGTGCCGCCGCCGAGGCCGAGCATCAGGACCGACTCAGGGGGGGCGGTGCCGTAGGCCGGGGCGGCGGCGTAGTGGCCCCAGACGCCGTGGAGGGGGAGGTGGTCGTCGCGATACACGGACTGTACGGCGAAGCCGTCGTTGAAGACGAGGTGGCGCTCCTGGCCTTGCTGGAGGACGGCCACGTAGTTGTGGGCGGTCTCGGCTTCCACGAGCTGCCCGGGCTCGTTCTTGATGGGGATGGGCGGGGCCCAGGCGATGAGGAGGACAGCTACCCCGGTGATGGCGAGGCCGGCGGCCTTGCGGGTGGGGAGGAAGAGGCAGGCCGTCATGGCGAGGATGGCGGCGAAGAAGAGGAGGGTCTTGGTGGTGCCCCAGAGGGGGATGAGGATCAGGCCGGAAACGTAGGTGCCGAGGAGACTTCCGATGGTGCCCCAGGCGTAGAGGAAGCTGCCCAGTTGGCCGGCTCGGTCGGGGTCGCGGATGATCAGTTGGAGGAAGATCGGCCCCAGGGCGCCCATAGCGAGGAGGGGAACGCCGGTGAGGGTGGTGACGCTGAGGGCGCTGGCGACGATGGCGCCGTAGTCTTCGCTGTAGAACCGCTGGAGGGTCTCGGCCATCAGGGGGCGGCCGACGAAGGGGAGGAGAGCCAGGAGACCGGCGCTCAGGAGGAGGAGGGTCAGGGCTCCGCGATGGCGGACGCCCCGGCTGGTGAGCCAACCGCCGAAGAGCTGGCCCACGGAGAGGCTCAGGAGTGTGGCGCCGATCACCAGGGCCCAGACCACGGTGCTGGTGCCAAAGTAGGGGGCGACCAGGCGAGCGGCGCCGAGCTCGGCGCCCATGGTGGCGGCCCCGACGGAGAAGGCCGCCCCGTAGAGGACGTAACGAGCCCGTCGCTCGCCGGGGGAGTCAGGGGAGCTCATGGGAGATCAGAGGGGCGCGACGCTGAGGGTGCAGGCGGCGGTGGTGCCCGGTCCCTGATTACAGTCGATGTCCGTGGGAGCGTCGACGATGACGCTGCGGCAGGTGATGGTGAAGGGGTAGTCGGCGTCCGTCGCTTCGTCGTGCTCCTGGGGCTCGCCAGGCTCTTGGGACTCTTCGTAATCGATGGGCCCACCGGGCTCTGGCATGTCCGGGTCCGGGGTGGAGGGCTCGGGGGCGCTGACGGTCATGACGAGAGGGAAGCCTCGAAGGTAAGCCTCTTCGTTGTCGGGGCAGGAGACGTCACGGTGGTAGATGTCGGTATCCAGCGCCACCCAGGAGAGGCTGCTCTCGAAGGCGGTGACGGCCTGATCGGAGGTGCTGTCAAAGGAGAAGTGGTGGGTCGTGCCGTCGATCGACTCCGTGGGGTCGAGGGTGAGGGTGAACTCCCCGGAGATCTCGTCATCGAGAGAGTCGCAGATGAGGGTATAGGAGAAGTGGCCTTCGTAGGGGGCGACGGACTGGCAGTCCGGCAGGGGCTCTGTGGAGTCGGCGACCAGGAGGAGGGCGCCGCCGAGGAGGAGACCGAGGGAGAGGAGGGTTTTGGGAGTTTTGGACATGATCAGCCTCATGGAAAATACTGGACACTCAACGTGGATGGCATCCTGCCACAGGAGAAAGGAGAATGCACTTTCCGTTCCAGGTGTCATGGACTATGGAGGAGGCGTGAGCGAGAACCGACGAAGGGCAGGAGAATTGGGTATGAAGGAGCTTGGACGATGGTGGGGGGTGTGGTTGTGCGTCGGGGTAGTGCTGTGGGGGTGCGAGCGGGAGGACGATACTCCAGAGGTGGACGAAGCGCTTCTGTCGGCGTGCTACCACTTTCAGATGGAGGGGGCCTTTGAGTACGAGGCGACCTGCGAAGGGTACCGGGTTACGCCGTCATCGGAGCGGTTCTTGCGGGTGATGTTGATGCATCCCCCGGTGGCGTTGGCGTTGGAGATCCCGAAGGATGCGCCGGCGGCGCAGTACGAGATCGGTTCGCCCGGGGTGGAGGGGGAGGCCGTGGGGGCCTACGTGTTGGTGACGCCCCTGGAGGGGCCGGAGCAGCGGTTTGACGAAGAGGTGCAGGGGACGCTGACGGTGATGAGGCTCGACGATGGAGGGATCTCGGCGCTTTTCGACTTCGTGGCCAGCTCTCCGGATGGGGAGCGGCCGGTGTCGGTGCGGGGGCACCTGCGGGATCTGGCGCCCTAGAACACGGCCACGCTAGCCTGCAGGGTCAGTGGTCGTGGAAGGCGGCGAGCAAGAGGGTGGTGGGCATGGAGCGGACCAGGGCGCGGGTGGTGCTGCCCAGGATCACCTCCGAGGCTTTGGTCCGAGGGACGCGGCCGAGGGCCATGGAGTCGATGTGGGCGGCGTGGCAGTAGTCCCGGAGGACCTCATAGGGTAGGCCGGTGTGGACGGCGGTGGTGTAGATGGGGAGGTCGTAGCGGCGGCGGACCTCGTGGATCAGGGCTTCTAAGGAAGCCCGGGCGGAGGCGCTGAGGTGGGTGATGTCTGTGGGGGAGAGGTAGTTGATCAGGCCGGCGCTCAGGCTGGAGGTGGGCTCGTCGGTGAGTGCGTGGATCAGGTGAAGGGAGCCATCGGTGAGGTCTGTGAGCCTGGCGGCGGCCATCATGGCGGCCTCGGATCCGGGGTAGAAGTCGACGCCGACGGCGAAGGAGTGTCCGGGGAGCAGGCGGTGGTGGTCGGGGTGGACCAGGGCGACGTTGCAGGGGGCCTGGCGAGCAATGCGGTGGGCCGTGGAGCCCTGGAGGAGACGGCTTAAGAAGCCGTGTCGAGAGCTGCCGGCGACGAGCCAGTCGGTGTGGGAGGGGGGGCAGGCCCTGGCCAGGAGGCGAGCCGGGGAGCCCTCGTCGAGGTCGATGGGGACGTCGTCGACGTCGCCGACGTCCTCGATGGCGTCGCGGATCTCTCGGGTCCATCGGGATCGGACCGAGAGATCGTCGGTGACCTTCTGAGAGCGATCCGTGGAGTACCAGGTGGGAGAGGCGATGGAGATCACGCGCAGGTCGACCGGTTGATCGCGGTCCCGAAGGCGATCGCGGAGATCCAGGGCCCATCGTAGAGCCCGAAGTGATTCCTGGGAGAGATCGACTGCGGCCGAGATCCTCATGGCTACCTCCTGAGGGGCAATCTAAGCACGGTCTAAGGACGGCAGAGAGGACGGCAGGGGTTCAGGGTTTTCACCGGCGGCGATCCTGGTATACTCTTGGGCCTAATCCGGTTGGTAGAGTGTGGCCGAAGGCGTCACAGGTGAGGAGAGTTCATGGTTCGACCGAAGAAAGTACTTCTGATGGTCCTGCTCTGCGGCGGGGTAGCGCTGGTGGGATGTCCGGGTGAAGAGCCCGTAGACGAGCCCGACGTCGGCCCCGATGTGGAAGAAGACGTCGATCCGGGAGAGGACGTCGATGAGCCCGACGCGGAGCCCGACGTGGATCCGGAACCGATGCCGACGGGGCGGACCGTGGACTGCGATGCCCTGATGGAGGCCTATTGTTCGATGCCCTGGCCGTCGAGTTTGTACCTGGAAGCCGACGAGGAGCGGGCGACGGGGTACACCCTGGACTTCGGATCGGAGAGTCTGCCGCGGAGCGAGCTGGCGGGGCATATTCAGCCCGGGATGTTTCGGCGGTTGGACGGGTACGGGTTGGGGACGCCCGTGGCGGTGCTCTTCCCGGGGGTCGACGTCGATCTCCTGCCGGGAGAGCTGTCCATCGAGGACTCCGTGGAAGATCCGGATCGACGTGCCTTCTACTTCGAAGTGACCGACGACGGTCTGGAGCTGGTGCCCTTCTGGGCGGAGGTGGATCTGTGGACCGAGGAGGCCGACGAGCAGGTCCTCTATCTGCGGCCGGCGGTGATCCTGAAAGAGGACACCCGGTACGTGGTGGGGTTCAGGAATCTGGTGGACACCGACGGCGATGCCTTTGAGAGGTCCGAGGCGTTTGAGAAGTACTTGAGTGGGGAGGCCGCAGAAGATCCGGAGTTGGCCTTTCGGCAGGAGCGTTTCGACGAGATCTTCGACTGGTTAGAGGCCGAGGGGATCGAGCGCGACGAGCTGACCCTGGCGTGGGATTTTCACACCGGGAGCAGTGACGGGTTGCACGGGAAGCTCCTCCATATCGTGGAAGAGGGTCTTGCGGCGGCCGACGTCGATGGGCTTCCGATCACGATCACGTCGGTGACCCGGTATGACGAGGGGACTGATTCCTCGGCCGGGGAGGACCCGAATATGGCGTTCCGGATCGCCGGGACTCTGGAGGTGCCGCACTTTTTGGAGAGGTCCAACCGGACGGGAGCGTTAGCGTTCCGGTTCCACCGAGATGAGGACGGCCGGCCGGCGATCTTCGACACCCGGCAGGCGCGGTTCTGGATGTTGATCCCCCACTCGGCGCTGGATGGCACGCCTCATGGTCTGGTGAAATATGGCCATGGGATGCTGGGCAGCGGGGAGCAGGTCTTCGGCGGGTTCAACAGACAGATCGCCAACGATCACCACCTGATCTTCTTCGGGGCGGACTTCATCGGGTTCTCGTCGGAGGATGTCCCGCAGGCCACCTTCGCGTTGCAGCAGCCGACCTACTTCGAAGAGATGGTGGACCGGATGCACCAGGGGGTGCTGGAGTGGGTATTGCTCACCCGGGCCATGAGAGAGCAGGTCGAAGACATTCCGGGGATGTTGGACGGGATCAACGACGTGGATACCAGCGACGTGACGATCACCCTGGACGAGGACCGGATCTACTATTCGGGGATCTCCCAGGGGGGGATTTACGGGGTGACTTATCTGGCGGTGGATCCCACGGTCACGCACGGTCATTTCGGGGTGCCTGGTCATAACTACGCGATGCTGATGGAGCGTTCCAGCAACTACACGACGTACTACCCGTTCGTGGCGGCGGGGTTCCCGAATCGTGTGGATCAGTCAATGGTGATCCCGATGATCATGTTGCTCTGGGATCAGATCGACCCGATCAGCTATTTGCGACGTTTGACGGCGGAGCCCTTTGATCCGGAGCGTCCGAAGTACGGGCTCTTCGCCACGGCCAAGGGGGACTATCAGGTGGCGGTGGTGACCAAGGAGATCACGGCCCGCAGCGGGATCGAGATTCCCCTGTTGGAGAACTACGATCGGGAGCGAGAGCCCTGGGGGGTGGACTGGGCGAGCTACGATCATGAGGGCTCGGGGATCGTGAACTGGGACTTCAGCAACCCCTGGCCGGAGCCGGGGAACATGGCGCCCGACGATGAGTATGGCGATCCTCACGGGCAGCCCCGGCGGCGCCACGAGGATCATAATGTACAGATGGTGCACTTCTTTGATACGGGCGAGATCATCGACGTCTGTGAAGGAGAGCCCTGTTATTTCCCGCGAGAGCCTCGGGACTGAAGAGCCCGTTGAGGAGAGGAGGAGAGGATGCAAACGGAACAAGATTTTTATGCGGCGCCGCAGGCGACCCTGCAGTCCGATCACGGCGGAATGATTCAGGGCTACGGGGCGGGGGCGATGTTGGCGTCGCGGTGGACC
This sequence comes from Myxococcales bacterium, assembly GCA_007120035.1. Lineage (GTDB taxonomy): Bacteria > Myxococcota_A > Bradymonadia > Bradymonadales > Bradymonadaceae > SKON01. The sequence goes on along the minus strand of SKON01000135.1, from coordinate 3,285 downwards.
CGGTTGGGAGCCCGGATGCTGGACGGGTTGATCTACTTCGTGATCGCGATTCCCTTTATCGTGGGGCTCTTACTGTTGGACAGCAATGAAACGATGGCCATCGGGGGGATCGCGATGGGGCTGTCGGGGATCCTGGGGCTCGGCGTCGCGGGGGTGAATATCTACATGCTCTACGATCGAGGGCAGACCCTGGGTCGGAAGGCGTTGGGGATCCGGATCGTCCGGGGAGATCTGCGGACGAAGGTGGATATCTTCCGGCTCTTCTTCCTGCGATTCTTGCCGGTGTACCTGGCGGGGTTGATTCCGTTTATCGGGTCATTGGCGCAGCTGGGCAACTACTTGATCATCTTCGGGGCCGATCAGCGATGTGGACACGATTACATCGCCGATACTCATGTGATCGTGGACACCGGGTATATGGATGAGGTCACGGGACCCACCGATGATTACTCGGGGCTGGGTTTCTAAAGAGTGGGCCGATCAGGGATGGAGCAGGTCGACAACCGGCTGGCAGTGGAGACCCCCGAGGGGGTGGCGTTTGAGCTGGATCTGGCGGGGGTGTTGCCGCGGGCGGCGGCCTACGTGGTGGATTTGATGCTCCGGATGGGGGTGTTGACGGCTTTCGGGATGGCGATGATCCCCTTTGGCGGGTTCGGGGATGGGGTGATTTTGATCGCGGCCTTTGTGATCGTCTGGGCCTACTACCCCCTGTTTGAGGTGTTGTGGGAGGGACAGACGCCGGGCAAGCGGGTGTTCGGGCTGCGGACGGTCAATCGAGACGGCACCCACGTGGGATGGTACGGGGCGGTGGTGCGGAATCTGATCCGGGTGGTGGACATGATGCCCGTGGGGTACGTGGCCGGGCTGGTGGCGATGGTGACGTCGGGGCGATTTCAACGGCTCGGGGATATCGCCGGTGATACGGTGGTGGTGTATCGGCGGTCGGCGTTGACGATGGCCGAGCAGCGGCGACTTCCGCCGGTGGAGCCCGTGCAGCTGTCGTTGGTGTTGAGCGGGGAGGAGCAGCAGGCCGTGGTGGCTTTTGCCGAGCGGTACGCGACGCTAGGGCGAGATCGAAGTGACGAGCTGGCATCGATCGTGATGTCCGAGCTGGGTGTGTCGAATCGTCGGGAGGCGACGAATACTCTTCACGGGGCGGCCCAGAGGATCGTGCGATGGGGATGAGCCAGGAGGCATTTGTCAGGCGATACGCCGATGGGTGGGCGGACTTCGAGGAGCTTTTGGAGCGGATGGAGAGCAAGCACCTGGACCGTCCGGTGCACGAGTTCCCCCGACAGTTTCGGATGGTCTGCCGGCACCTGGCGATCGCCCGAAGCCGGGGGTATAGCCTGGGGGTCCAGACTCGCCTGGAGCGGATGGTCGAGCGGGGGCACGGGAAGTTCTATGGGGCTCGGCCCGATCCGTGGCGCAAGGTGTGGGAGTACGCCGCCGGGGGGTTCGCCCGGGATGTGCGGGCGAACTGGAAGCCCATGCTGGTGAGCTTGCTTTGCTTCGGGGTGCCCTTCGTGTCGCTGACCCTGTGGGTGGCCATGGCCCCGGACCGGGCCAGCGAGATCCTGGGGCTCTTCATGCTGATGAACCTGGACAGCATGTACGGGCCGTCGGCGGATATGGCTCGGGAGGCCGACTCGGACGTGATGATGTTCGGGTATTATATCTACAACAACGTGGGGATCGCCCTGCGGACCTTCGGGTCGGGGCTCTTTCTTGGGATCGGGTCGCTCTTTATCCTCCTCTTCAACGGGGTCGTGTTGGGGGCGGCCTCGGGGTACGTGACGGGGATGGGGTATTCGGACAACTTCTGGCCCTTTGTGATCGGCCACGGGTCGTTTGAGCTGACGGCGATCGTGTTGGCCGGTGGGGCGGGGCTGAAGATCGGGGCGGCGCCGATCTGGCCGGGGCGGTACAGCCGTCTGGCGGCGATCCGGAAGGCCGCGCGGGAGTCATTGGGGCTGATCCTGGGGTTCAGCGCCATGCTGGTGATCGCGGCGTTCATCGAGGCGTTCTGGTCGCCGCGACAGACGGAGCCGATCATCCGATATGTGGTAGGCGGGGGGTTGTGGCTCTTTGTGATCTCCTACTTTGCGTTCTCCGGTAAGGGGGCGCGGTGAACCTCGACTCCGTGGCGGCGGTGTTGCGCGATCGGCAGGGGGTGCAGGGCATCGACCTGGGTGTGTTGTTGGGGCGGCGGTTCTACGGGGCGATCCTGAAGCCCTGGCTGCTCCTTGTGGTGCCCCTGACGGTGGTGTTGCAGGTGGTGGGGTTTGCGGTGACCGGGTCGATCTGGTGGGCGCTTTTGTTCGGGTGGTGGTTGAAGCCCCTCTTCGATCGGATTCCCCTCTATGTGTTGAGCCGTGGGTTTTTTGGAGCTGTGCCGGGCACCATGGAGACCGTGAAGGCCGTGGGGCGACAGATGACGACCCGGGCGGCGTTGTGGGATCTGACCGTGGGTCGGTTCAGCACGCTGCGGGTGTTGACGATTCCGATCCGGGTGCTCGAGGGGAGCCGTGGAGGGGTGACTCGACAGCGGTTGAAGGTGCTCTTTGATGGGTCGACGCAGGGGGCGGTGACGGGGTGGCTCTTCTTTCTACTCTTCGTGAAGGGGCTCTTTTATCTGGGGCTTGTGATCCTGTTGATGATGGTGTTGCCCGAGGAGCTGGTAGGAGATGTCTACTACTTCGTGAGCGATGAGCTCTTCTACGGGCAGACCTGGCCGTTGATGTGGGCGGTGGTGGGGAGTACGGCGCTGGTGTCGGCGCTGGTGGAGCCCTTTCATATGGCCGGTGGGTTCGGGATGTACATCCAGCGGCGGATCGTGCGGGAAGGGTGGGATCTGGAGCTGAAGTTCAAGAAGCTCTCAGGGCGCCTGGCCGCCGGGCTCGATGGTGCGGCGATGTGGGTGGGGGTGGTGCTCAGCGTGGTGGTGTTGGGGATGGTGGGGGCGCCGGAGGCGGCGGCTGAGGGGGAGTGGTCGCATGATGTGGAGGTGGAGCAGGAGCTTGTGGGGTCGGAGCCGCCGGCGCTGGACCGCTCGCGGATCCCTGTGGATCCCGAGGTGACCATGGCGGAGGTGCTCGCCGAGCCGCCGCTGGTGAGGGAAGAGACCACGGAGAAGGTGTGGCGTCGGCGAATCGTGGAGGACCCGGAGCATTGGGAGCCCGGGGCGCACTGGGCTCTGATCGGTCAGATTCTGGCGGAGATGGCCCGGGTGGTGCTGTGGATCTTCGTGGCGGCGCTGGTGCTCTTTGGGTTGTGGAAGGCGGC
>SKON01000306.1 GCA_007120035.1 Myxococcales bacterium | reverse complement strand
GGCTCTTCGCCGGCCTGACGCAGCTCCGGACGGGCCTTCAGCAGGCTCGCCAGTGCCCAGACCAACTCACCACGTGTAAACCCGGCGTACTGGAGCCGCCCCACCTCTCGAAGCCTCCCATGAATCACGGGCGCCATCGGCGGGTAGTCCGCAGCGATTCGAACCATCACCGTGAAGGCCGCCCGATGCCCACGGCCGGGCAGTTCCATAAGCGGCGCAGCCAAAAGGTGATGCAACTGCTGCATCAGAAACTCTTTCTGGTCGCCACCGGGCTTCTCCGCTGCCGCCGCCAGCACCTCGAATCCAAGGCTCTTCACCCGGGGCTGAACGCTCTCCAGGAGATCCTCCACCACGTCGAGTGCGTTCAGATAGAGCCTGGGATCCCCCAACAGGAGCTCCGTCAGAGCGTTACGCTTTTTATGTCCCCGCCAGTCCACGTCCTCAAAGTCCACAAGAGACAACACCCGGGCCCCCCTCCGGGCGAGCTCGGGCCTCGGGAGCGCTTCGTAGTAACGGACGTAGAACCCTTTTGGGTCGCACTGGGGATCACTCCTGTAGAGCCATCGGAAGTGAGTCCCGAAGAGCCGACTCGCCAGGAAGTCAAAGAACTCTCGATCCCCTCGCTGAAGCGCCGCCTTCGCCGTCTCCGAGTAGAGCTCCTCAGGCGGGAGGTCCCCGTGATGGTACACCTGAAAACCCGCCCGAAACGCCGCCTTCGTCACCTCCGGCTCCGCTTCATAGAGCCGCCTCGTCACGTCGGGGCTCAGCCGATGCACCCCGCCCCCCGTTCGGCCACCGCCGATCCTCAACAACCGGCTCCCCCGCTCTCGCCCTTCGTCCCCGAGCCGCGCCTCCACAGCCCGATTGAACTCATTGACGTTGAAGCGGGTCTTCACCACCTTCCCCCAACACTCCCACCAGCCCAGCTTCTCGAAATCCCCGGCCAACTCCTCCCACCCGCCGTAGGCGAAAGGATCATCCTCGGCGAGGGCCTCTGCGAGATACCGTCGGGTCTCCCGGGTCCCCACCTGCGCCACCACTCGATACACGTCCTGGGGATTCACGCGGTTCACGCGTTCCGGGTGATGCTCACGAAGCTCCTCGTAGAGCCGCTCCCCGGCGAACTCGCCACAGATTCGCCCCACGTCTTGAGCCCACTCCTCTCGACCGACGGTCCATCGATACATCTCCATCAACCGGGGATCTCCGGCGTTTCGCATCGCCTCTAAGAGCTCCGGGTAAGGATCTCGATCCCCGAAACGCAATGCGTGGTACCACTCGTCGCCCATGTCCTTCATGAACTCGAAGAACCAGGGCAGAAAGACCTCCCGATCTCGTTGGTAGAGCGACGTGGCGACCGGATCGTTGGGGATCCACCGTTCCTGCACCCCGTAGATCGACAACACCCGCGACCGCTCCGTCGGCGTCTCGGCCTCCACGAACCGGCTCCGCAGCAGCTCCTGCCACTGCATGCGCCGGTCTCTCCAGGCGTGCCCGAAGAGCAGCACGGGACGGACGAGGACCCGAGCGATCGCCACATCCCCTCGAGCCTCTGCTTCTCGAAGCCAGGGCTCGGCCCTCTCATCGAGCGCCCACTCCGCCCGAGCCAACAGACCCGACAAAAACGGCCCAAAGACCGTCGGATCTCGCCGATAGAGCGAATGCCCCCAGTCCCCCACGGTCGAGGCCAACCGCCACGAGTGAGCGAGTCGCTGCATGGCTCGCAAGAGCTCGTGCCCTTCCAGAGTGCCCATCGCCTGCTCCAGCTCTCGCTGGACCTTCTCCTCGCTCCAGCTCTGGATCTCCAGGATCTCCTCACGGCTCAGGGTCATGACTCCTCCCACTGTCGCCGAAGTGGCACCGCCTGTTCGGGGTTCAACATCTCCACGTAGGCCAGCTTCCCTTCCAGGCTCCGCACCTTCTCCGCCGACAAGGTCCCCTCCGTTCGCTCCCGCTTCATCTGGTGGATCATGGCCCGAATCTTCCGCCGCTCCCGCCGCGACAACCCCACCACCTCGTTCACGGTCACCCCCGTCACCCGTTGGTGACCGCCCTGGTGAATCACCCTGGTCTTCTCGTCGTTCAGCGAGAACCCCTCGTCCTCGGCGATCTGCCTCACCACCGAGAGGAGAGGCCCCACGGCCCGATCGTCATCTCCAGAAAACGTCATATCGTCGGCGTACCGCGTATAGGAGTATCCGTAGCCCCTGGCGAGCCCCGCCATCCGGTGGTCCATGCCTCGGGCGATGGCGTTACACAGCGCCGGGCTCGTCGGCGCTCCCTGCACGCAGTACCGCTCGCCAACGGGCCCGTAGAACACCTCACCTCCCAGGTTCACGGGGTGGCGCTCGCAGGCCGTCATCAGCAGCGCCAGGCTCGTCGCCACCGGGTAGGAGTACCCCAGGCTGATCAAAAACCCCCGGACCCGAAAGAAGGTCACCGACGGAAAGAAGTCTCTCAGGTCGAACCGCAGGACCAGCTTCTTTCCCCGATGGGGCTCGGCGTTGGTCCGGATCGACCGACCCCGTACGAACCCGTGGGCATACTCACTGACCGGCAACTTCCCCACGATCCGCGCCAGCGCCTCCCGCTGCAGGGCCTTCAGCTCCCGCTTCGGCGCCATGATCACCCGCGAACCACCGCTCCGTTTCGGGATCCGAAACCGCACGTAATGATCCACGCCATCATCGAGGCGATGGCACGCGAAGTACTGAAGCCGAGACACCCCGACGCCCAGAAGCTTCGCCAGCTCCGCCTCATCGTCCACCACGGGCAGGCCGTACCTTTCTAGCTGCGCCTCGTCCGTACCCAGACGCCGCAGCTCGGGCCGCCCCGTCGCCATGCTCGGCGAAAAGAGCCGCTTCGCCACCTCCGGCGCCAGGTACTTCGGCACCGGCTCATGCCACTGCCGCGGCGGCTTCGGCACCAGCCGAGGGTCATCACACCGCGCCCGCCGATTCTTCGTTCCCCGCCGACTCTCCCACCCATCCCTGGTCGTCCGGCGCCGCTCCCCACCTCGCTCACGGTTGCCCTGGTCGCCCCGATCGCCCTCCCCACCGAGCATCTTCTGCAGCCATCGAAAGACCATCGGCCACCGCCTTCGAATTGAATTGGACAACCGGAGGCCGACGGAAGAACCACTTCGAAGCTCTGGGCTCCTGCTAGCCCGTTGCGTGTGGGCTAGGTGGGCGAAGTATGCCGATCAACTCGACCACCGCGGCGAAACGCGCGCGGCATCATGGCTGGAACGACGTCGACCTCCGGCTGTCCCCGAAGGCTAGTATCGTCTACGCCCCCATGTCAACGGCGTGAGCAGCACCGGAGCCCTGCCGCCTCCGGCGCAGGTTTTCGCCGACTGCGCAAGTCGTCGGGGGACGTCAAGCCGATCTCGAAGGTCGCGGCTCTCGACGTAAGAGCTCAGCGTGGAACGCCCTCCAGATGACCACCTTGCCACCACCACTCCCCCGCAGTACCATTGACCCTCGACGATGGCCCCCACCCAGAGCGCACCGTGGCCTCCAACGATCTCCTCCGCGAACTTCAACAGATCTTCACCGGCGTATTCCAGTGGGGATCCCGGTACTACGCCGAGAGGATGGGCATCGTCGTCGGCGCCGCGATCCTCACAATGGCCAGTTTTGTGTGGGCCTTCAGTACCCCCGGCGACTCCAACGAGCTGGGCGCCGATCTCTTCCTTCGGGACGTGGTTATCAGCTTCGACCTGGCCGTCCAGAACTCCGGCAACCGGGCCTGGACCGACGTCCGGATCGTCCTGGACCGCAAGTATCTCTTCACCGCCGACCGCGTCGAAGGCGGCCAAACCCTGACGATCAACTCCGACAACCTCACCTACGCGTACTACGTCCCCCGCCCCTGGGGACGAGAGGCCTGGGAGGAGCTCACCCACGCCTCGAAGCCAGAGTATCGCCCTGACGCCAGCTACGTCCCCTCCTTCGTTCAGGTCCGCACCCGACAGGGCCGCCTCGACGTCACCTTGGAGGAGCCTTGACCCTCCCCCCTGGGGAATCAGGCGCCGGACTCTACCTTCACATCCCCTTCTGTGAGCGCCTCTGTCCGTACTGCGACTTCGCCGTCAAGGTCGCCGTCGACATCCCCCACCGCGCATACACCGACGCTGTCCTGCAGGAGCTCGCCCTTCGAGCCGACGAGATCGCCGCGTCGCCACTGAGAACGATCTACTTCGGCGGCGGCACCCCGGCGCTGCTCTCGAGCCACCACCTCGACGAGCTCTTAAAGCGAATCCGAGACCTCACCGATGTCTGCGACGACGCCGAGATCACTCTGGAGACGAATCCCAATCAGGTCACCGCCGAAGCTCTCGACGCCTGGCAAACCGCGGGGTTCAACCGCCTCTCCATCGGCTGCCAGAGCTTCCAGGATCGCCACCTGAAGGCCCTGCGCCGCAACCACGACGCCGCACGAGCCCTCCAGGCCGTCGAGCTCGCTGCAGACACATTCCCCCGGGTCTCCCTGGACCTGATCTTCGCCGGCCCGGACCAGACCGACCAGGAGTGGGAAGCCGACCTCGCCACGATGCAACGCCTGGTCACCGATCACGGCCTCGGCCACGTCAGCGCCTACCAGCTCACCATCGAGCCCGGCACGGCCTTCGCCCTCCACCGCCGCCGGGGCCGCTTGAACCTCCCTTCCGAGGAGCGGTCCGATCGCTTCCTCTCGAGGCTCGTGGAAGCCACCGCCGAGGTCGGTCTCCGCCGCTACGAGGTCTCCAACTTCGCTGCCCCGGGCCACGAGAGCCGCCACAACACCGCCTACTGGAAGGGCATCCCCTACGTCGGCGTCGGCGTCGGCGCCCACAGCCTCGCCATCCACCCCGACGGCGGCGCCACACGCCGCGAAAACCCTCGCCGCTACTCGGACTACATGGACGTCCCCGGCCGCCCTGCCCACTCCGAGCACCTCTCCGCCAGACAACACCTCGGCGAGCGACTCTTTCTGGCTGGACGCTCCACGGTTGGCCTCGATTTGCGGGCGCTCCAGGAGGCGTTCGCCGACGTCCTCACCCCCGATGAATGGCGAGCCATCGACGACGAACTCCACTCCCTCGTAAGCCTTGGGCTCCTTCACCACACACCGCCCGCCGGCTTTCACCCCACCGACCGGGGCCTGAACCTCTCCGACACACTCGCCGAACGCCTCTTCGGGCTGGTCTGAACCCCGCTCCAGTTCCCTCCCGCTCCGGGGATCACCATGAACGTCTGCGACACCCGAAACAACCAGAAAAGCCTGGCAGCGAGGGACACTTGCTGCGAAGGACAAACGTCGGGTTTGGCGACGTTCGACGTCCCGGTGTCCTGGTAGCGCGGGCGCTGAGCCATGGTGGCGAAAACTGAAAACAATGCGTTACTTTTATTTTCGGCAAGCGTTTGACACGCAGGAACGAAGCCGATAGCTTCAGAAAGCACTAGGTTTTTTGTATTCTGCGGGAGGGTATTATGTTCGTTTCTTCGTTTCTTCGTTTCTTCGTTTCTTCTCACCTGTGTAATAGTGGCGGGGTGGATAGCAGAAGTTAATGGGCTACCTGTCTACAATGAAAACCAGTGCACCAGTGTCTACAACACTCCGGCAGGGTGGTTGAATGATCAGAATTCTGCGATCAATTTTTACGTGCATGATGAGTTTGGCGACACCTTTAGCAGTTGTACGGGGATATCGGGGTTCTCGCAGTTCTACGCGTCGTGGATGATCAGGCAAGCTGCGGAGATCTGGAACACACAGGCTCGGGGAACCAAGCTGGTCTATCGAGGGCCTACAAGTCACGATCCGCACTTCGATTTCTGTGATGCCGCAGGCATCGCCAAGCCGGCTATAATCGTTACATTCCGGGAGGGATGTAGGTTGAAAGATGGTTGCGATAATTGGCAGCAATGCCCTCCGACAGGAGATCCGACCGGCTGTCCTTGCGACGATTCCGACTGCGCCGGTTCGGTTGGGTCCATTCGTCTGATCCGGGACTCTTTAGACCAAGTCTGTAGCGACGCGGTACTCATCGAAATTGTAGGAGATCGCGAATCGGCGTTCGGTTGCGACGGTGTCCCAATTAATTGGAATATTGACATGACGGACGACGACGGCCGTCAACTTATCAACGTGCTTGTGCATGAGTTCGGCCATGCCCTCGGTTTGGGGCACCCCGCCCCGGGATTGATTAGTGGAGACGACGAATCAGCAATCATGCCCCCGGGTGGAAATCGACGACATCTAGGGACTTGGGACAAGGATTGTGTCGATGATCCTTTGAACGCGGGGAGCAGTAAGGTGCACCTGTACCTCAGGTCGAGTACTTCAACTGGAGGGTGGGCTAGCCACATCGCAGCTACTTTTCTATCGACCTTTCGAGGAGCAGCGGCCTATGGCTATTGGCAGGACGGACCGGACAGGCGAGTGCCCCACTATTATACCGAACACGAGTATTTTCCGTCGTGGCACGGGAGCCATGATCCCAGTCCTCTCGCGAGCATCCTGTTGCTGGCGTTCAACCCATTTGATGAGTGGTCCCTTTGGGTTTCCTTTAGCTCCATGAACAGTTCGATGCTCGCCGCGTTGGACTCGACTCCGGTGATGTTTCAACGCAGATCAGCGGGCTCTGGCGACGGCCAGCGAATCAACTTTACCTGGGACCGGTTCAGCTCAGATCCACCAACGCCTCAACTTCGTTACCGGCGCTCTGATGACCTCTTTAACACGTCGGGATGGGGTCGCTACGAGGAGTGCCTCCCAAGTATTCACGATTGCAGTGGATGGGTGCATCTGAACTCGTCAATCCCAATCGCGCACGCATACGACCCTTATTCGAGTACAGACGTGATGGTCACAGTTCTGGACACGAACGACATCGATGGAGGGCGAATCCAGATCCACGCCGGTTTCCACCCTACCGCTCCTCGACGCCGGTTGAACCCCGGGTACGAAGTTTCGTCCAGCGTAACAACCCATTGGAGTTCGGGGCAATTCGGTCCGTTCCCTGCCTACTCGTTCCTGACAGATTTCTTGCCAGGCGTTGCATGTGCCCCTGATCGTGAGCAATTTGACTACAACTGTATCATAGCTTGGTCGGATCGAGTCGTTCCAAACGGGCGTATTCACTACACCTACTTCCGAGTCGAGCCGAACGCAGCCATCGAGATTCATCCAACCACCTGGACGCGGGGCGGGAGTCGGACAACGAGTCATGTTTCGGCGGGGTATTTCTATGACTCGTTCTGGCTTGGCTGGAAGGACTGGAACAGCCAAGGGGTGGCCGGGATAGCGACAACCCGAAACACCGGGGCCTACGCATCGTGGACCTCGCCAGATAGGCTGTCTCGACCAAGAGTCGTTGACCCACCGAGCTTCGTGTACGAGCCGGAGCTTTCAGGGACAACAGCACGACAGCTTTGGACCGAGGCGCCCTGTTGTGATCCGTAGAGCCAAAGTCGGGGGAAGAAGAGCAGAATTGGAGAAGGCTGAGGGACTAAAGGAGGCATACATGAATGCGAACACAAGAAGGCTAGCGGTTCTAGTAGGGGCGGTTGTTGTGGCGATGGTGCTAGGTTGTACATCGGAGGGAGTGGAGTTGGACCCTGAGGACCACGAGATGCCGGATGACCACGGGACGCCAGAGGACAACGGGATGCCTGAGTCTGTGGACTCCATCTTCGCGGTGAGCGGAGACGGGCACTCCAACGCGGACAGTGGGGAGGTTTCTGAGGCCGGATACTGTGATGTCGCGCGGCACGCTCACGCGCTGGCGGTGGCGCGGGTAGATTCCATCGATCCCTACGAGGGGCCTTGTGAGGAGCGACCACATCGGCGCCCCTTCTCGTACGTAGAGTTGCGGGTGCTGGATGCCGTGGCAGGTCCCGATCTCGGGGAGGTCTTCGTGACGACGAAGTACTACAGTGGGCCGTTGGAGGTCGGGGATTTTGTAGTGGCGAAGGTTCGCATCGTTGACGATCACCGCTTTCTACACGGAGTGGTTCCTGTGGTTTTCGGTGCAGACGAGCTCGACGCCGTCGATCCTCCGGTCGGGCTCGACTACGTCTGGAGCTTCCCCACGACGGACTACGAGACGTTCATCTCCGACCTCGCCGAGACCTGGCATAACTTCGAGACACACTGCCCGGAGTATGGGACGCAGTTTCCGTTGGACGAGTGGAGCGACGAAGAGATCCATGAGTATTACTTTGGCGATCCCATTTGTCCGTCGACCGAGCCGGAAGAGCCGGGGGAGTATGAGGACGATAGAGAGCCGGAGGAGGGTGAAAACGACGGCGAGTGAACCCTGTGCGGGTTGGCTACTGGCTCGGAGGAAGGGACGGAGTGGGAAGAGTCTGCCGCCTCTACCCCCTTCTGCGAGCGACTCAGTCCGTACTGCGACTTCGCCGTCAAAGTCGCCGACGACAACCCCACTGCGCTCGCACCGGGGCCTGAACCTCTCCGACACCCTCGCCGAACGCCTCTTCGGGCTGGTCTGAACCGCTGATGAAATGCCGTCGCCCATTTGCTAAACTGCCCGCTCCAGTTCCCTCCCGCTCTGGGGATCACCATGAACGTCTGCGACGCCTGTAACCAGAAAAACCCCGGCTCTCTCTCCGCTTGCGCCCACTGTGGAGCCGCGCTCAACCCCACTCGGCAGGCCGCCAGCCGTGGGAGCACGGGACAACCCGTCTTTCGGTCCTCTCTCCCACAATCGGGGTTCGGACAGAACCAGGGGCTCGGCCAGCGTCGCCGTCGCCGCTCCGGCACCAATCAACACACGATCGGCGGCCCCATCGGCGCCGTTATCGGCGTGTTTTTCTTCGGAGGCGTGCTCGTTCTCTTCTTCGGCGGTGGGCTCGATCAAGTCATGGGCTCCTTCGGCAAGACTGCCACCTACAAGAGCTACGTCTGTGACGTCAGCCGAACCGAATCGCGGTCCGACAACCTTCGGGCTCAGGGGTATCGCTACCAGCACCTGCCCCGATACATCGACCAGGACTACGACCGGATCAACGACTCCTGCTGGGTGAAGAGCCACGGGACCGAGTACCCGAGGAACCTCCCCATGGGAGCCCGCGTCGCGACGATCTACGTGAACGATGAAGAGTCCTCGCCGCCACCCGCCGGAGCCCAGCCCGCCGGAGCCCAGCCCTTCCCCGTCGATCAGGACCGCGAAGCGGCACCCACCGAAGACGATCAAGACGGCACCGACCAGCCGACCCAACAATTCAACACCGTCTACTGACCGGCTGCTAACCTCGACGCCTCACCGCAACGTCAGCCGCCCCGGCCTCGGCCGCACCCGCCGATACTGGGGGGCATCGCCGGTGCTGTCCTCCACCTTCCACCGCTCATAGGCCGCCGCCGGCCCGGGCCCGGCAAAAGCCTGCACCGCCACCAACCGGTCCGGCCCGTTGGTCCACTTCACCTCCGACCCGGCCGGGATGAACACCCCCATCCTGGGCCCCACGAGGTAGCTCTTCCCGTCCACCTCCAGAAGAGCGCTCCCCTGCAGGATGTACAGGTACTCCTCGGCCTCCCGCACCACAGGCCCCACCTCGGCCCGGGCCACCAGCGACAGCTCCCCCATGTACGCGTTCTCCCCACGAGCCATGGGCAACACCCGCGCCGTCTCCTCCTCCCCGACCCGAGCCACCACCCGATTGGCGTGCACCACGCTCACCGCCAGTTTCTCCGGCATCTCCGCCGGCCTCTGTGGCGCAACCCCCATCACCAGAACACCGGCCATCACCACCAGGATCTGTCTTCGCAACCCCATCTCCCCCTCCTTGTTCAGAATCCCTGAGTAAAAACCTCGACACCGACCAGGGACCACGCCACCTGGACAGCCCACGGGGCATCCTCGGCGTCTTGGGTATGCGGCGGTCGCACACCGTCGGTTCTTACGGCGAGAGCCGCCACCCTCGAGGTCGGCTCCACCTCCACCGCTCACTTGCACACTCGGCGAACACCTGCGCCGGAGGCGGCAGGGCTCCGGTGCTCCTCCCTCCCTCGTAAACCACCCGTGCGCCAGCACCGGGGGTCGTCCCGCGCCGCCCCGCCCTCCATTACACCCACCATGACTCACGAGTCAGAAAAACCCGTTCCTTGACAAGGGTTTTCCCGCGCCACTATTTCCTCTTCTCCTTGGTGGAACTCTGTCTAACGAACCCCTCGGGGCTCGTTGACCCTCTATCGACAGAACAGGCGATTTGTGATGGAAAGCGACCACTCCCGCCCCACGGCGGCCTTTTATGACGTCGACGGCACCCTCATCCGCACGAACGTCGTCCACGCCTACGCGTACTACGCGGTGAACACCCCGGAGATCACCCGCCGCCTCACCAAGACGGCGGGCCTCCTGGCGAGCCTCCCCTTCTACTGGATGGCTGACAAGTTCGACCGCCGCCTCTTCAACGAGACCTTCTACAAGAACTACGCCGGCTACTCCGAGGACCGCCTGGTCCTCCTCGGCGAAGAGGTCTTCGACAAGGTGATCCGCCCCAACATCTTCGAGGGGGCCTTCAGCCTCGTGGAGCGCTCCAAGCGCCAGGGCCACAAGCAGATCCTGGTCACCGGCGCTCTTGACGTGGTCACCAAGCCCCTGGCGGACTACCTGGGCTGCGACGACTTCGTGGCCAACCGCCTCCAGATGAAAGACGGCGTCGCCACGGGGCTCCTGGAAAAGCCCATGATCGCCGGCCCCACCAAGGCCCTCTGGGTTCGCCGGTACGCCAAGGAGCACGGCTACGACCTCGACGGCAGCTTCGCCTACGCCGACAGCGGCTCCGACGTGCCGCTCCTCTCCGTCGTGGGCCACCCCTGCGCCGTGAACCCCGACTTCAAGATGCGCACCACAGCGCGCGCCTACGATTGGCCCGTCCTCGAGCTGGCCTGAGACCTTCTACGTTCCTTCGACGCAACACCGGGTTTTCTTCATGTCCGACGCATCCAAGAGCTTCCAGCCGGTCCGGATCCTCCACGAGGACTCCCCCGCCCTCTATCTCCACCACGGGGAAGACTTCGTCACCCATAAGTTCCCCGCCGGCACCCGGGTGATCTACGCCAACCCGCCGATGAAGCCCATCGACAACCGGGGGGCCGCCATCCGGTACGCCTTGAATCACCCCGAAGGCGACGCCAAGCCCCTCTTCGCCCGGCTCCGCCCGGGTATGAAGGTCACCATCGCCATCGACGATATCTCCGTCCCTCTTCCCCCGATGAAGACCCCGGACATCCGGCAGGAGATCCTGGAGATCATCCTACAGATGCTCACCGACCACGGCGTGGAAGACGTGGAGATGATCATCGCCCTGGCCCTGCACCGCCGCATGACCGACGCCGAGATCCGCCGCATGGTGGGCCCCGACATCTTCCGGGAGTACCACCCGGACCGGCTCTACAACATGGACGCCGAAGACGAAGAGAACATGGTCATCCTCGGCGAGACCGACCATGGCGAGGAGGTCCAGATCGTGCGGCGGGCCGCCGAGAGCGACCTCCTGATCTACGTGAACGTCAACTACGTCCCCATGAACGGGGGCTTTAAGTCCATCGGCACCGGGTTGGCCGGCTACCAGGGCATCCGCCACCACCACAACCCCAAGACCATCCTGGCCTCCGACTCCTACATGGACCCGGAGAAGAGCGCCCTCTACAGCTCCAACGAGCGCATGGGTCGGTTCATCAACGACAAGCTCGACGTCTTCCACATCGAGACCGCCCTGAACAACAAGATGTACGACGACACCTTGAACTTCCTCGCTCGCCCCGAGGAGGACTGGTCCGGCGCCGACGAGCTCAAGTTCCGGTCCATGAAGTGGACCCTCGACGCCCTGCCCCGGCCGGCCAAGCGGGCCCTCTTTCATAAGGTCCCCGCCGACTACGGCCTCATCGGCGTCTTCGCCGGCCCCACCGAGGCGGTCCACGAAAAGACCCTCGAGAAGTGCTGGCAGCAGCACGCCGTCGAGATCGACGGCCAGTCCGACGTCGTCGTCTACGGCATCCCCTTTGAGAGCCCTTACAACGTCAACTCCATCATGAACCCCCTGCTGGTTCGGGTCATGGCGCTGGGCTACTTCTTCAACATGTATCGCGGCAAGCCGCTCATCAAAAAAGGCGGCACCCTGATCATCACCCACCCCTGCTACGACGACTTCGATCCCGAGCACCACCCCAGCTACATCGAGTTCTTCAACCGACTCCTCCCCCAGACCCGGTGCAGCAAGACCCTGGGCAAGTGGGAAGAGGAGTTCGCCCACAACCCCAACTACGTCGAGCTCTTCCGACGGGGCAACGCCTACCACGGCGTCCACCCCTTCTACATGTGGTACTGGGCGGAGAACGGACAACACCACGTGGGCCGGGTCATCGTCGTGGGCGCCGAGAACGAGCACGTCCCCGCCCGACTCGGCTGGGAGACCGCCGACTCCATCGACGAAGCCATCGAGATGTCCCGTGACACCCACGGCCCCGACCCCTCGATCTCCGTGATGCATCACCCGCCGTTCGTCATCGCTGACGTAAAATGAGAACCAGGAATAGCCATGTCTAACGACCACAACACGAATGGAATGAACGGCAACGGCCACGCCAACGGAAACTCCGGCTTCGCCTTGCCCGCCTCCGCCGTGGACCTCCCCCCGGAGGCCTCGGACCAAAACTGGCTCTCCGTCACCGACGAGCTCCGTGGAAAGACCATCCTCCTCACGGGCACCACGGGCTTCCTCGGCAAGGTCGTCCTCTCCATGCTCCTGCGGTTCCACCCCGACGTGGAGCAGATCTATCTCCTGGTCCGCGGCGGCAAACCGGGCCGCTCCCAGCGGCGATTCGACGAGACCATCGCCCCCAGCGGCGCCCTCAAGCCCCTCCAGGACGCCTACGGCGCCGGCTACCAGGCCTTCCTCGCAGACAAGATCACCGTCGTCGACGGCGACTTGACCAAGCCTTTCCTGGGCCTCGACGAAGAAGAGGCCACAGCGATCTCGACGGAGCTCGACCTCTTCATCAACTCCGCGGGGCTGACCAACTTCAACCCCAACCTGCGCAACGCCCTGGAGATCAACACCCTCTCCAACCTCCACCTCCTGGACTTCCTGCGACTCGCCGACACCCCGGCTCGCCTCCTTCAGGTCTCCACCACCTTCGTGGCCGGCAGCCAGTCCGCAACGATCCCCGAAGTCCTGCCGGGGCCCAGGGTCTACCCCCGGGTCGACGACCTCGACATGGACTTCGACCACGTCCGGGAGATCGACGACTGCCTCAAGCTCATCGAACACTTCGAGGCTATCTCCGAAGACCAGGAGCACCGGGCCCGCTTCGTCCAGGAAGCCCGCGAGTTCCTCCGAAAGAACAACCTCAACCCCGACGACGAGTCCGCCTTCGAGGACGCCTGCGAGGCCGCCCGCAAGCGGTGGGTCAAGAAGCAGCTCTCCACCGAGGGCCGGGAGCGAGCCGAGTTCTGGGGCTGGCCCAATATCTACACCTACACGAAATCCATGGGCGAGCGCCTCCTGGCCGACGCCGCCGGCGAGATCGACCTGACCTTGTGTCGCCCGGCGATCATTGAGTCCGCCCAGGAGTACCCCGAGGTCAGCTGGAACGAGGGCATCAACACCACGGCCCCCATCTGCTACATGATCTACAAGGGCCACCGGTTCATCCCCACCCGGGACGGCATCAAGCTCGACGTGATCCCCGTAGACCACGTCTCCGGCGCCATGCTCGCCATCGGCGCCGCCCTGCTCCGCGGCGAACACCACGACGTCTACCACCTGGGCTCCTCGGACCTGAACCCCATCTCCGTCAAGCGCCTGGTGGAGCTCTCCAGCCTCGCCGGCCGCCGCCTCATCGACCGCGAGGT
>SKON01000334.1 GCA_007120035.1 Myxococcales bacterium | reverse complement strand
CTCACGGCGGCGATGAAGAGCGGGGCTGTGCGGCGAGCGACCCGGCGGCGGATGGCCGTGGAGGACGAGCGGCTGAGGCAGAAGATCTGGGGGATCGACTTTCCGAACCCCCTTGGGTTGGCCGCGGGGTTCGACAAGGACGGGCGGTACTTCAACGCATTGAGCGCCCTGGGGTTTGGCCACGTGGAGATCGGGACCGTGACGGGGCACCCCCAGGAGGGGAACCCCACGCCGCGGCTCTTTCGGTTGCCCGACGACCAGGCGTTGCTGAACCGGATGGGGTTCAACAACCGGGGCAGCGAGGCCCTGCGGGAGCGGCTCCTGGGGAAAGAGCCGGAGTGCGTGCTGGGGATCAACTTCGGGAAGTCCAAGGTCGTGCCCAACGAGGAGGCCGTGGAGGACTACGCCCTGAGCCTGCGGCGGGTCCATGAGTTCGCGGACTACCTGGTGGTGAACGTGAGCTCTCCGAACACTCCGGGGCTGCGGAAGCTCCAGGGGAAGGACCACCTGGTGGAGCTTTTGGGCCGCCTCCAGGAGCTCAACCGGGAGCTCGGAGCTCGGCCGCTCCTGGTGAAGCTCTCCCCGGACATGACCGACGAGGCGTTGATGGAGGCGATCGAGGTGGCGCTGGCCGTGGAGATCGACGGCATCATCGCCACGAATACGACGGTGTCTCGGGAGGGCTTGCGGGAGGACGTGGAGAGCCTGGGCGCCGGCGGGATCTCGGGGCGACCGCTCACGGTGCGGAGCCGGGAGACCGTGGGGAAGATCTACGCCGCCACGGGCGGGGAGATCCCCATCGTGGGCGTCGGAGGGGTGTTCACCGCCGCCGACGCGGTAGCCATGATCCGGGCCGGGGCGTCGCTGGTGCAGATCTGGACGGGGTTTGTGTACCAGGGGCCCCAGGTGGTGCGGGATATCCTCCGGGGGGTCTTGCGGCGGATGGACGAGGAAGGCGTGGAGCATATCTCGGAGTGGATCGGAGTGGATTCGCCACGGGCGGAGCAGGTCGCTATAATAGAATGAATGGACCTCTCCTCGGACGCGTCGAAAGAGGAGAAGTCACGTCCTGCCAGGAGAAGAGTCATGACCGCGATGCGATGGGCAGTGGTGCTGGGGTTGTCGGTGGGTCTCCTGGTGATGTCGAGCCCGATCTTCGCCCAGGGCCGGGATCCCGACGGGACGCGGATGCAAGCACGCAACGTAGAGGTGGGAGACAGCTACGCCGGTAGCCTGGCGCCGCCCGAGGACCGCGCGGACTGGCGGATGATTCGCCTTGGCGAGGCCCACGCGTTGGACCTGCAGTTGACGGTGCGGACCTCAGGGGCCGAGGCGAAGCTAACGCTTACGGACTCCCGTGGTGACGAGCTCGCCGCCTCGACGGCGGGGTCCAGCGCCGGGCGGATTTCGCAGCGAGTGGACGCCGGGATTTACTACATCGCGGTGGAGTCCGACGATACGTTGCGGTACGAGTTGGCGATTCGGTAGGGCGGAGCCCGGAGCCCTGGGCCCGGAGCCCTGGGCCTCTGGCCCAGGTGTACTCCCCGCGGAGTTTCGACGCGAAGGAACGGGGCTGCCCCCCACGTCCAGAGCACCCTGCACTTTTAGATGGGACGCGATCATCACCGTAACATCGGGGTTCGCGACGAGACGACCCTACGGGCGGCGCGCACGACCCCTCCGCCCTACGGGCACCTCCCCGCAAGCGGGGAGAAGGCTCGGGGCTTCGCTGTTTCTAATGGGGTTCGCGACGAGGCGACCGAACGGGCGGCGCGCACGACCCCTACGGGCCCCGAGGGGCCGCTCCGCCGAGGCCTGCGTATCCGTCGAACTCGATGCCTACACTCCGCCTTTCCAATTCCCGCAGCAATTCGTAGTCGAGTTCGATCGCGAAGTCGCCGGACGAGAAGAACCCCCCAGCCGTAGACGAGGGGCTCTCCTGCGTTCACGTCGGATAATCGAGCCACCTCATGCTCTGCGGCTTGAAGCGATGGCCAAACCGAGAGGATCGTGACCGACGACTTCATGGCCCCCTCGACGCCAGGAACGAAGCCCGATCTCCAGCTCGGCCCAAATGTCGGCCAGGTCATCCGAAAGTTGTCCGGTCGTAGGTGCTGAGTCGCTGTATACATCCAGGGGGTCAATGCTCCTGTAGTGGTCCTGCGGCAATTTGGCGGCCAGTTCAGACGCGATCTGAGCGAGGAGGGAGGAGTCCAAGGTTGGGAGGGAGCCGTCATCATCTATGGGGTCGCCGGGCAGTTGGTATGCGCCTGCACATAATCCGGCCAGGATGCAGGCCAGGTCGATCAGCTCACCGGGGCCAAGGTCGGTCGTCGATTGCACGAAGGTCGAGTAGGCCTCGGCTTCTTGAGCGAACTGGGTAGGAAGGGACATCATGGACCTCCGTGGAAAAGGCGATACTATCACAACGCCCGGGAAGCCGGGCAGTCTTGCTGGAACGTCACGTTCGAAACGAAGGCCGTTATCGACTTTCAACGCTATATCGGTATCGATTGGTCCGGCGCCGGGGGCGACGACGACCGGGTCGGGCTGCGCGTTGTGGAGGCCCGCGATGGCCGCGCCCCCAGGGCGGTGGCGCCGCCCACCAATCCCCGGGCGAAGAACTGGAAGCGGGCCGAGGTTCGGGAGTTTCTGCGGGAGGCGTTGCGGTCAGATGCCGACAAGACGTTGGTGGGGATCGACGCCGCCCTGGGGTATCCGGCCGGCGCCGACGAGGCCGTCTTCGGTGTTCGGGGCTGGCGAGGCTTGGTCGCCGAGATCGCCGCGTTGGTCTCTGCTGTGGGCACGGCCCGTGAGACCGTGGACAGGATCAACGCTCGCCATGCCGAGCTGCCGGGGGTGCCCTTCTTCTCCCGTCGGACGGATATTATCGACCGCGAGTGGTGGCGAGAGACTCACGACTCCCACGGGTTCTTTACCGAGACAGGTATCTCGTACTACCGGTTTGTGGATACCCTGATCCCCCAGGCCATCAGCGTCTTCTACATGGGCCCGGGCCCGATGGTCGGTGGGCACACGATCACTTGCCTGGCGACTCTGCACAGTCTCCTCGAGGAGAGGGACGAAGGGGGTGATCTCGACTTTGGGATGTGGCTCTTCGAAGAGGACTGGCGGGAACGAAAGCACGTGATTGTTGAGTGCTATCCGTCGATCCTCCCGGCCACGCCAGGAGGGGACGAGTCGGAGAGTCGCGACCATCTCGACGCGGTGAAGATCGCGGCCTGGATGCAGGGATTGTCCTCGGGAGAGCGGCGGGCGCTCTTGGAGATCGAAGCCGAGGTCGGCGAGGGGTTGCGGCGGGTCGTCGCCCAGGAGGGATGGGTGTTCGGTGTCCCGGCCCCGGCGAAGAGGTCGGCTCTGATGAGAGTATGGCGTGGCCGGTGAGGTCTATGACGCGTCGAGATCGACCCGCCGCAGCAGCTGGGCGTTGATGGCGACGATCACGGTGCTGGCGGACATCAAGACGGCGCCGACGGCCGGGGAGAGGAGGAGGCCCCAGGAGTAAGCGACGCCGGCGGCCAGGGGGAGGGCGATGAGGTTGTATCCGGCGGCCCACCAGAGGTTCTGGATCATCTTGCGGCGGGTGGCGCGGGAGAGGCCGACGATGCGGGGGATGTCACGGGGGTCGGAGCGGACCAGGACGATGTGGCCGGCCTCGACGGCGACGTCTGTGCCGGCGCCGACGGCGATGCCGATGTCGGAGGTGGCGAGCGCCGGGGCGTCGTTGACGCCGTCGCCGACCATAGCGACGGTCTTGCCCTGGGCCTGCATCTCCTTGACCTTCTCGGCCTTGTCCTCGGGGAGCACCTCGGCGAAGACCGTGTCGATCCCGAGCTCTTCGGCGACGGCGTCGGCGACGGCCTGGGAGTCGCCGGTGAGCATGGCGACCTCGATGCCGCGGTCGTGGAGGGCCCGGACGGCGTCGAAGCTCTCGTCGCGGAT
>SKON01000251.1 GCA_007120035.1 Myxococcales bacterium | reverse complement strand
GGTCATGACCCCAGCGGAGCCCTGCCCACCGCAGCCCCCGGTTTTAACCGGGGGAGGACCGTGGGAGCCCTGAACTATGCCCGGAAATGATCGGCCGCGAACCTCGACGCTCCGATGTCCTCGGCCGTCAACCCCCGACGTTCCGATGTCCTTGGCCGCCAACCCCGACGTCCCGGTGTCCAAGGCCCGCTGTGGCCTGCGGGCCAACCGATCTACGTGGATCACACCCCGATCGTCGGGTCTTGATCGGTTTTCATCGGTGGGGTCGTCGCCAATCCGCAGCGGGCCAACCAATCAAAATGGATCAGCCAGACGACTAGAGAAGTTCACGCCCACTTCGTTCTGCATGGCGATGTAGCCACTGATTACCGCCGCGACAACGAAGACCAAAAAGATGGCTACGTGTACCGCAGCGATTCTTCGGGCCCATAGTGCGATGGGAGCGCCCGAAGGTGGCGACGAACCCTCGGCGATGCGTCGGAGCTCGTGGGATGCCAGGAGAAAGGCTGAGATGTTCAGAGAGAATAGAGCGAGGAACAAGATTATGTGGAACTCAAGGTCCAGGCGCACGCCCGCGGGCCCTTGAGGAAGGATGAAGGGCCACAGGATCCAGAACGAGCAGCTCAGGAAGAGCGCTGCGCAGGCGGTCAATGATGGTCTCGTGGAGGTCTGCATCGTTGGGAACAGGGCGTCAGTATTGTCAGAGGGGGAACTTCGTCATCAATGGTAACAGATCCCTTTCGGGCTGGCACAGGATTTCGGACAAGACCGGTCTCTGCGCGGTCAATTCTGCCAGAGACTGAAGGGGAACGGTGGTGGCTCTTCGCATGTGCATGGGGAGATGTGCGCAAAGCAGCACGGTTCGGGGTGTTCGATGAGACTGTCTAAGAGTGAGGGGTCGAGGGCAAAGAGGACAATGATGAGGACGAAGAGGATCAGCCGTGGCTACAGGAGGGGGAGGTAATGGCAATCGTAGGGCTCCACGAAGAGTCCGTAGATCGAATCACCGAAGAGGGCCAAGACGGCGGTGATGAGAACCAGGGCGATCACCTGAATCTTCGCGATTTGCCGTGCTCGTTTCGCGAGGGTCGCTCGCTGAGGGCGGGCGCATGACCTGACCGGTTTGCCTTCGAAGAGGATGGTCAGAAGTCCAACGATGGCCAGCCCGGTCATGGCCAAGAGCCAGCCCACCCAATCCTGTCGGTAGTATCCCGTGTCGAGGAATGAGAGGACGAGGCCGGGGAGGAGAGCCCAGACGCTGGCGCTGAAGATCAACGAGGTGATCGTAAGGGCTGAGTTTCGCGTTCTTGGGGATTCCACAGCTTCTACCTCTTGTTCGGTGATGAGTCGGTGATGCTCAAACCTTGGACACTAATACTAACGAAGGAGCTACGAAAAGGATCTTTGGTACTCGAATTCGCGGTGTGGCGAAGGTCCGGGCGGCGCGAACGACCCCTCCGCCCTTCGGGCACCTCCCCACAAGTGGGGAGAAGGCCATGGGCTTCGGTGTGGCGTTGGGGTTCGCGGTGTGGATCAGGCCAGCAGGGCGGCGTAGAGCGCGGCGACTCGCTCGAGGTCATCCAGGGGGACTGATTCGTCGGCGGTGTGGGCCTGGGAGATGTGGCCGGGGCCGAGGACCAGGGTGGGGAGGCCGGCCTGGGAGAAGAGGGCCGCTTCGGTCCAGAAGTCGACGGGGCTGGCCGGGGGGAGGCCGTAGCGGTCGGCGAAGTCCCGGGCGGCTTGGAGGGCTGCCTGTCCGTCGGGGCCGCCTGTGGCCGGCAGGGGAGGGCCGGTGAAGCCCTCTTCCCAGGTGACCTCCGAGGAGTCGGCGAGGTCGAGATAGAGCCTGGCGAGTTGGTCGGCGTCCTGGCCGGGGAGGGGGCGGAGGCCGAAGCGGAGGCGGGCCGAGGGGGCGACGACGTTGGGTTTTCGGCCGCCTTCGACGACGCCGACGTTGAAGCACGAGCCGTGGAGCTCCTCGAAGCGGAGCTCTTCGCGGTGGCCCTCGGCGAGCTGAAGGGCGGCGGCGATCCAGCGGGATGCTCGGTGGAGGGCGTTGTCCTCCAGGGCGCGAGGGCCCGAGGAGTGGCCGGCGACGCCGTGGAAGTGGCCCGTGAAGGTGCGGATTCCACGGTGGCCTGTGACGGCGCGGCCTCCCGTGGGTTCGGCGACGACGACGGCGTCGAGTGCCAGGGGCATGCGGGCACAGAAGTCGCGGACGCACCGGGAGGAGCCGGCCTCCTCGTCGGTGGTGAAGAGGATCGCCGCCGGGCCCGAGGTGTGTTCGGCGGCCGTGAGGAGGCAGGCGGCCGCGCCCTTGATGTCGCAGGCGCCGAGGCCTGTGGCCTTCTCGTCGTCGACTCGGAGCGTCCAGGGATCGCCGGTGTACCCCGGGTCGGCGGGGACCGTGTCGAGGTGCACGTTGATCAGGTGTGTGGGATCTCCCCGGGTGGCCAGGAGCGTGACGCAGCCGTCGCCGAGGTCCTGGATGTCCAGGGCGAACCCGGTGGCCTCGAGGCGGTCGGCGGCGTAGGCGATCACGCCGCCGTCAGCGGGGATCTCCCGGGGCGGGTTGGTGGTTTCGAAGGCCACCAGGGCCCGCAGGTGCTCCAGGGTGCGCGATAGATTCACCGCTTGGGCCCGCCGTTGACGAGGCTGTGGAGGGTCGAGGACTGGCCCAGGAGCTTGATGAAGCCCTCGGCTTCGGTGACGTTCCAGTCCGCCGACTGGGCGTAGACGGCGCCCTTGCGCTGCAGGATGTGGTCGGAGTCCACGGCGATGGCGTGGAGGCTCCCGCCGTGAGTCTGGAGGGTGACCGAGCCGTTGACGAAGCGCTGGGAGTTCTTGATGTACGCCTCGAGGTCGAACTTCAGGGGGTCGTAGAAGAACCCCTTGTAGACGAGCTCTACCCACTTCTGGGCCACCAGGGGCTTGAACTGGTTCTGCTGGTGGGTGGAGACGGCCTCCTCGAGGGCCCGGTGAGCCTTCAGGAGGGCGACGATTCCGGGGGCTTCGAAGACGATGCGGCCCTTGAGGCCCACCGTGGTGTCGCCGGTGTAGTAGCCGCGGCCGACGCCGTAGGCGCCCAGGGACCGGTTGAGGCGGGAGAGCATCTCCGGGCCGGAGAGCTCTTCGCCGTCGAGGGTGACGGGCTCGCCATTCTCGAAGCCGATGGTGACCTCCAGGGGCTCAGCGGGCCATGCCGAGGGGTGGGCCGTGAGCTGGTAGGTCTCGTCGCCGGGGGCCTTCCACTCGTCGACCTCGGAGCCCGAGGTGGTCACGCCGAGGAGGTTCTCGTTGATGGTGTACCGGGTGAACTTCTTGCGGGTCTGAAAGCCCCGCTCGGCCAGGTACTCTTGCTCGTACTCACGGACGTTGTCGTGGGTCTGCTGGATGTCGCGGATGGGGGCGATGATCTCGAAGTCGCCGTAGGCTTTGATGGTGAGGTCGAACCGGACCTGGTCGTTGCCCATGCCCGTGCAGCCGTGGGCGAACTTGCGGGTGCCCAGCTCTTCGCAGAGCTCGAGGCCCTTGCGGACGATGATGTATCGGTCGGAGCAGAGGAGGGGGTACTGGTTCTGGTAGACCTCGCCACCCTGGATCAGGGGGATCACCACCTCGTCCCAGATGTCCTCGCCGCCGTCGACGGTGCGGTGGTCGATGGCGCCGAGCTCTTTGGAGCGGTTCTCGATGAAGGCCCGCTCCTCGTCGTCGACGCCGCCGGTGTCGACGAAGAGGGTGACCACGTCGAAGCCCTTCTCCTTGAGGTAGGGGACGCAGAAGCTGGTGTCGAGGCCGCCGGAGAAGGCGAGTACTACGGTGTTGTCGGACATGGTGATCTCGTGGTGGTTACGGAGCCAGAGCGCTCATCAGCGCCTTCTGGACGTGGAGTCGGTTCTCGGCCTCTTCGATGACGAGGGAGGCCTCGGAGTCGATCACCTCGTCGGTGACCTTGACGTTCCTGCGGCAGGGCAGGCAGTGGCTGAAGAGGCCGTCGTCGGTGCGGGCCATCTTCTCGCTGTCGACGATGAAGTGCTTGTGGGCGTCTCGGATGGGCTTCTCCTCTTCCCAGCGGCCGAAGTAGGGCAGGGCGCCCCAGGACTTGGCGTAGACCACGTGGGCCCCGTCGTAGGCCTCGTCGATGTCGTGGGTGATGG
This sequence comes from Myxococcales bacterium, assembly GCA_007120035.1. Classification (GTDB taxonomy): domain Bacteria; phylum Myxococcota_A; class Bradymonadia; order Bradymonadales; family Bradymonadaceae; genus SKON01. The sequence goes on along the minus strand of SKON01000251.1, from coordinate 9,727 downwards.
TGAGGTTCTGTCCCTGAGACGAGGTGTACTCTCTTGCGAGGTTCAGGTAGCGCTCGTCGAGGAGGTAGTCCTCGTTGGGGCAGAGGAGGGTGACGTCCATGCCGAACTTGGAGGCGATGAGGAGCCCGGAGTTGGCGACGGCCGTGTTCAAAGGCTTGGGGTGGTAGGTCCAGGTGAGGAGGAACTTCTTCCCGTCCGGTTTGCCGAGGCGCTCCTGGATGGCGAGCATCAGGGCCAGCTCCTGGCAGGGGTGGGTGATGGTCTCCATGTTGATCACGGGGACCGTGGCGTGGCGGGCGAAGGACTTGATCACCCGGTCCTGGCGGTCGACGCTCCAGTCCTTGAAGTCCGGGAAGGCCCGGACGGCGATGAGATCGCAGTAACGGGAGAGGACCCGGGCGGCCTCTCGGACGTGCTCCTCGGCGTGGCCGTCCATGACGGTGCCCATCTCGAACTCGATGGGCCAGGAGCCCTTGCCGGGCTCCAGGACGACGGCGTGGGCCCCGAGCTGGTGGGCGCCGATGTCAAAGGAGGACCGGGTGCGGAGGGAGGGGTTGAAGAAGACCAGAGCGATGCTCTTGCCGTTGAGGCGGTCCTGGAAGGGGCTCTTCTTCAAGTCGACGGCGTCGTCGAGGAGGGCTTGAAGCTCGGCCCGATCCCAGTCGGCGGTGGTCAGAAAGTGTCGCATCGGTGATCTCCCAAGAGGGGGAACGCAGAGGCCCCCGGGGTCGGGGGCCTCTGAGAGGGAAGCGAGTCTCAGCCAGTGAGGCAGCGCGGGGGCTTTACCCGAGGAGATTCTTGACGATCTCTCGCTCGCCGAGGAGCTCTTCTTTGGTCTCGGCGATCTTGGCTTTGGCGAAGTCGTTGAGCTCGATGCCCTCGACGATCTCGTAGTTGCCTTCGCCGTCGCAGCGGACGGGGTAGCTGAAGATCAGGCCTTCTTCGATGCCGTAGGCGCCGGTGGAGGGGACGGCCATGGCGTGCCAGTCGCCTTCCGGGGTGGGGGTGAACCAGTCCCGGACATGGTCGATGGCGGCGTTGGCGGCGCTGGCGGCCGACGAGGAGCCCCGGGCCTGGATGATGGCGGCGCCCCGGCCCTGGACGGTGGAGATGAACTCTTCCTTGAGCCAGGCGGTGTCGTCGATCACGTCGGTGACGGGCTTACCGTCGATCCGGGTGTTGAAGAAGTCGGGGTACATAGTCTTGGAGTGGTTGCCCCAGATGCCCAGGTTGGTGATGGCGCTGATGGGGCGGCCGCTCTTGTCGGCGAGCTGGCTCTTGGCCCGGTTCTCGTCGAGGCGGGTCATGGCGGTGAACCGCTCGTTGGGGACGTCGGGAGCGTTGTGCATGGCGATGAGGGCGTTGGTGTTGCAGGGGTTGCCCACCACGCAGACCCGGATATCGTCGTCGGCGAAGTCGTTGATGGCTCGGCCCTGGCCGGTGAAGATAGGGCCGTTGGCCTCCACGAGGTCGGCGCGGAGCATGCCGGGGCCCCGGGGCTTTCCGCCGACGAGGATGGCGATGTGGGCGCCGTCGAAGCCGGTCTTGGCCTCGTCGGTGAGGACCATGTCTTGGAGGAGAGGGAAGGCGCAGTCCTGGATCTCCATGGCGACCCCTTCCAGGGCGCTCATGGCGGGTGGGATCTCCAAGAGGTGAAGGATGACCGGGGTGTCGGGGCCGAGCATCTCGCCGGAGGCGATGCGGAAGAGCAGGGAGTAGGAGATCGAACCGGCGGCACCGGTCACGGCAACACGAATGGGGGAGGTCATCGGCAGCTCCAGGGGGTCCGAGAAATGATGTGATCTATACACAGGGGCCGAGAGGCCCGGACGTCTGGTGCAAGGGGGTAAGCCCACGGGAGCCTGGTGTCAAGGTGGTCAAAGAATGGGACCGGACTTTCGGAAACCGGTGAAGGCCGGAGAGCATCAGGGGACGTAAGGGGATCCACGTGGGTTGATCGGTTGGCCCACAGCGAGTCGAAGCACTGAGGCCTTGAGACCCAAGGCTCTAGTGATCGACGGAAACCGATCCCGGTCTCAGATGAAATTGAGGCTGGGAAAATCGGTCTCGATCTGCGAGTGTGTGGCCTTCTGGGCTGTCGTCGTTGTGACGGGAGCTGTTTGTTCCTGAAAATCGAGGAAGCTGGATATGAACAAGGGAAGCAAGTTTCTGGTGGGTCTTGGCTCGTCTGTCGCTCTTCTGACGACCCCAATGATGGGTTGTTCTTCTGGTCCGGACGTGGCTGATGACGAGCCCGTTCAGGAGCAGCAGGTAGAGGAAGAGGTGGAGCATGAGGCGGAGGCCGAGTGCGGAGCGGAAGGGGACTGCGGGGCGGCCGAAGAGGAATCCGAGGGGGACTGCGGAGCGGAAGGGGACTGCGGAGCGGAAGGAGACTGCGGAGCGGAAGGGGACTGCGGAGCTGACGAAGAGTGATGCAGCGATGATGAATCGCGGCGCAGGCCCGACTCCTGCGCCGCGTTCTATTTTGAGGGTGGTGGAGATGGAGATCCCCGAGTTGAGAGTAGGGCTGGGATTTCGTCTGGGGTTGGCTGAGGAGCTCCTTGGGAGTAAGACCAGTGCGGCCAGCTTCCTGGAGATTGCCCCGGAGAATTACCTCGGAGTTGGGGGGAGGCGGAGGAGACTCTTGGACGAGGCTGCCGAGCGTTGGCCCGTGGTCTGCCATGGGCTTTGCGGCGACCTGGCGGGTCGTGCTCCTCTGGATCGAGACCTCCTTGGAGAGCTGAAGGTGTTTTTGGAGTCTCTGGGAGCGCGCTGGTACAGCGATCACCTCTGTTTGACCCATCTCGGGGGCGCGGAGATGCACGAGCTGCTCCCTTTGCCATTCGATGAGGAGACGGTCCGTCAGGTGGCGACTCGGGTACGGGAAGTGCGGGAGGTGTTGGAGCTGCCCATGGCGGTAGAGAACGTGTCGGCCTACGGGCGGATGACGAAGGGGACGATGACGGAGCCCGAATTCGTGGCGGCAGTGGTGGCCGAGGCGGACTGCGATCTCCTCCTGGACGTGAATAATGTGTACGTGAACGCCGTGAATTTCGGTTTCGATCCGCGGGAGTATATCAGGACGATGCCCCTGGATCGGGTGGTGGAGATCCATATGGCCGGGCACACCGAGGAGGAGGATGGACTGCTGCTGGACACCCACGCCCGTCCGATCGTCGGGGATGTCTATGAGCTCTTTCGATTCACCCTGGAGGAGCTAGACGATCGGCCGCCTGTGCTGTTGGAGCGAGACGGAAATATTCCCCCACTGGCGGAGCTCGAAGAAGAGATGGAGAACCTCCTGTCGATCATGGACGAGGTCGATGCAAGCTGATCTGGAAGAGGGGTTGAAGCAGTGGTTGTTGCGGCGGGATCCGAAGCCCTTTGAGGGGCTCGATGAGCGGTCGCGGCGGCTCTATCGGCGGTTGGTGAGGCGGAGCCTGCTCAGCGGTGTGAAGGGGTCTCTGCCGATGACCTGCCGGTTGGTGGGAGAGGCCAAGGTGGGGGAGTTGGTGGCGCGGTGGATCGAAGAGTCACCGCCCCAGACGAGGCTGTACTGGCGGCTGCCCCTGGAGTTTGCGGAGTGGGTGAGGAGCCAGGAGGAGATGCCCCATCCCTGCGTGGGCGATCTGGTGCACTGGGAGGCGGTGAAGCTGGACGTGCGCAATGCCCCAGACGAGGGAGCGTCGGGCGGAGCGGAGGAATGGACCCTGGACCCGAGCGCTCGGTTGGGGATCTACAAGTACCCGGTGTTTCGGATGGGGCGAGAAGACGAAGAGTGTCCCCGGCCGCTGCCGGGGCCAACCTTCGTCGTGGTGTTCCGTCGGGAGGAACGACCCATGTGGCGAGTGCTCTCAGGCCCGGCTGCCCAGTGCTTGGCGCAGATAGCCGAGGGGAAGTCCGTGAAGGAGGGGCTGGAGTTTTTGGGGGGCCTCTACGAAGAAGTCCCCGAGGAGGAGATCCTCGAGGAACTTCAGATCTTGAGAGACCGTGGGGCGCTTAGATGATGTTCTCTTCGTGGATCTCGATGTCGGCGTTGTCCCGCAGCTCCGCCAGGAGGGAGTCGAGGCCTTCTTGGAGGGAGAGGTAGTAGAGCTCTTCTTCGAGGACGTCTTCGACCTCGGAGAAGGGGATGGTCCGCTCCTCGTGCTGGGCGTCGACGCGGGCGATGTACCACCCCTCGTCGATCCGGATCGGCTCGGAGGTCTGGCCGGGCTCGAGGGCGAAGATGGACTCGGCGAGCTCGGTCTCGTCGAGCTCGATCTCGTCGCGGGTCAGGCGCTCGATGCGCTGTCCGGGGTGCTCCTGGATGGCGTCCTCGGGGCTGATCTCACCGGAGGCGATGGCCTCTCGCAGTTCCCGGGCGGTCTCCTCGGCCTCGGGGCTGTCGGGGATGAAGATCAGGTGGAGGTCGACGGACTCCTCCTCGTGAAACCGCTCGGGGTGCTCCTGGTAGAACGCCTGGACCTCCTCCTCGGAGGGGCGAGCGTAGCCGCGGGCTTCCAGGAGGAGCTCCAGGGCGATGGTCTCTTCCATGACTTCGCGGAAGAGCTCGGGGCTCAAGCCCTGGTAGGCCAGGTACTCTTCAAAGGAGACGCTGTCGTCCATCTCGGCGAACTCCTCTTCGAACTCCTGGATTCGGGCGTCGAGGTCGGCGGGATCGACGGAGATGCCGGCCTCCTGGATCGCGGTCTCGATCAGGGCGCGGCTGATGAGGTTATCGAGGATGCTCTCCTTGAAGTGCTCCTTGATGGCGCCCCGCTCCTCGGGGGGGATGTTGAAGCTGATGGCCTGGAAGTCGGAAGCCTGCTCGTTGAAGGCGTCGGCGGAGATTTCGTGGCCGTTGACGGTAGCCACGGGGCCGATGGCCCGCAGGTCACCGGAGGTGTCCTCGCCGCCGGGCTCGGTGGTGACGTCACCCTCGGGGTCGGGGAGCTCGCCGTCGTCGGCGGTGGAGCGGTACTGGGCGCCATCGGCGGCGTCGGGGATGGGCTCAGTGGTGGTACAGGCGAAAGCGCTGGTAGCCAGGGCGATGGTCAGGGACAGGAACAAGAGTCGGGAATGCATGTGCGTCTCCGGAGATGAGGCGAAAACCTGGGTAGGTCACTTGGAACGAGACGGTCCTAGCATATCAGGAGCGCCGTTGCAGCTCTTTCGAGATGAGAAAGAATCTAACCGCTTTCGAGTCGTGGTAAATGAAGAGGGCAAAGGGTCTCAGGGGTCCTGTGTCGGGGCGGGATGAAAGAAGGAGTGGATCTGGGTGGCCGTGGCGGGTCCGACGCCGGAGACCTCCTGAAGCTCTTGAAGAGAGGCGGCCTTGATCTTCTTGAGGCTGCCGAAGTGTCGCAGGAGGTCCCGCTTGGTGGCGGGCCCGACGCCGGGGATCTCGTTGAGGCTGGACCGTAAGGACTGCTTGCGGCGCAGGGATTTATGAAAGCCGATGGCGAAGTCGTGGGCCTCGTCCCGGAGGCGCTCCAGGAGGAATCGCTCGGCGCTGTTCTGTTTGAGGAGGACCGGGTTCTTGCGGCCCGGCAAGAAGACTCGCTCGGCGCTGCGGGTGACCTCGTGGTCGTCGAAGCCGCTCTTGTCGACCCGGCTCTTGGCCAGGGCGACGACCTGGATGTCGTGAAGGCCCAGATCTTCCATGACGGCCAGGGCCTGGCCGAGCTGGCCCTTGCCGCCGTCGACGACGACCAGGTCCGGGGCGTCGTCGTCGCCATCGGCGACCCGGCGGAATCGTCGCAGGAGGACCTCTCGCATGCTGCCGAAGTCGTCCTGACCGTCTCGAGTTCGGATCTTGTAGTGACGGTAGTCGCTTTTGGAGGGTTGGGCGTCGACGAAGACCACCCGGGAGCCGACGATCTGGCGGCCCTGGAAGTTGGAGATGTCGTAGCCCTCGATGCGTCGGGGCAGGGTGCTGAGCTTGAGGCGGTACTGGAGCTTCTCCAGGAGGTCCAGGGTTCGCTCTTCTCGGGAGTGCTCTTCCTGGAAGGAGTGGTGGGCGTTCTGAATGGCGGTCTCCACGAGGGCCCGGCGGGCCCCTCGCTGGGGAGTCTGGATGTGGACCCGGTGGCCGGCGAGCTCGCCGAGGAGCTCCTCAAAGCCCTGGGCTTCATCGTCGTCGATGGCGAAGGGCAGGAGGATCTCTTTGGGGATGGTGTTGCCGGCGTTGTAGTAGAGGTTCAAGAAGCTGGAGAGGATCTCGTCGTCGGGGAACTCCTGGTCGGCGAAGGAGAACGCCCGGGCGCCTTCGAGGCGGCCCCGGCGGACGAAGAGGACCTGGATGGTGAGGCGGTCGGCTTCCCGATAGTACCCGAAGGCGTCTCGCTCGACGTCGCCGTCGGCGACGGTTTGCTGGCGCTGGAGGGCCTTCTCGATGGCCTCGATCTGGTCGCGGTACCGGGCGGCGAGCTCGAAGTGGAGGTCCTCGCTGGCGGCGAGCATCTTCTCCCGGAGGGTGTCGACGAGCTCGTCGCCGCGGCCTTCCAGGAAGAGGATGGTGCGGCGGACATCCTCGGCGTACTCCTCGGGGTCGATGTCGAGGACGCAGGGGGCGGGGCACCGCTTGATCTGGTACTGGAGGCAGGGGCGGGTGCGGTTGGCGAGGACGTGGTCCGGGCAGGTCCGAAGCTGGAAGTGCTTGTTCAGGACCTTCAGGGTCTGGCGGAGGGAGTGAGCGGAGTGGTAGGGCCCGAACTTGCGGCCTTTGCCCTCGTTCTTCTTTCGCTGGACCCGGACCCGAGGCCAGGCCTCGTCGGGGTCGATGCGAAGGGAGAGGAAGTTCTTGTCGTCCTTGAGCTGGACGTTGTACCGGGGCTTATGCTCCTTGATCAGCGTGTTTTCGAGGATGAAGGCGTCTTTCTCGTTGGCCGTGACGATGGTCTCGATCTCGGAGAGGACCCGGGGGAGCCACCGGACGAAGGGGCGAGGGTCGCCGCCGGGCTGGAAATAGGTGCGGACCCGGGCTTTGAGATCTTTGGCCTTGCCGATGTAAACGATCCGCCCGCGGCGGTCCCGCATCAGATAGCAGCCCGGCTCGTTGGGGAGGGTCTTGATGCGAGCCTGGGCGTCGAAGAGTTCTTCAGAGGTCATGAATCGGGGGTGCGAACCAGGGCGAAGTAGGCGTTCATGGGCTTGTCTTTATAAGCCCGGCCGATGGTGACGTGAGAGGAAACCCGTCGGAGACGGTCGATCATCCCGGCGTAGACGAACCGGCCGAGGCGAGCTCGGTTGTCGAGGATAGGGGGCCACTCTTGAGGTTTCTCCGGCGGCAGCTCCCGATAGTCGATCACCACCTCGCCGGCGTCGTCGTCGTCATAAGCAACGAAGTATCCCGGGCCGGTCATTCCCTTCAGCGGGGCGTGGTTGTATCCCCAGAGGACCCGCCGCTCTGCCGGGGTGTGTGGATCCGAGGGAAGGCAGAAGCGCTTCTGGAAGGATCGGAAGGCCGGCAGGGTGTTGCGACCCTCGTGGATCACCTCCGTGAGGGAACCGGTGCCGTCGGGGACGATGTCTTCGGTGGTGACTCGGCGACCGGCGGCGGCTTCGAAGAGGCGTTTCTGGAGACGGGGAGTGAAGCCGGCGAGGACCTCGAGGCGGGTGGAGTGGTCGGCGTCATCGAGGAGCTGGCCGACGCCGTCGAGGTCGAGGGTGGTGTCGTTCAAGGCGGCGAGGATGTCGGCAGGGGCGGTCATTTCCAGTCCTTCCTGGGGTTTTGAAGTGGAGATCTCCGCGGGAGTGTAACGGAGAGAAGAGGTGTCGCCAAGAAGGTTTACGGGGCTCACAGGGGCTGGTAATCTGGTGACGAATTGCATCGCAGAAAATCTGCAGACCGAAGCTCCGAAGCTCGGTCGTCACGCTGGACCGGGAGTGCGTAATGGTTGTGTCTCCGCTTCGAACCGTTGTCTTTATTCTGCTCTGTGGGGGGCTTCTGGTGCCGGCGATGGCGATGGCCCAGGAAACGAGGTTGAACGTTCGGGATATGGGCAGCGCTCAGACAGCGGAACCGACGACTCAGCCTCAGGGTTCGACAGAGGAGGCCGGTGATGGCGGAGAGGCCGCCGCGCACGGTAGCTATCGCGTGCGGATCCATCAGCCCCGGGGGGCACAGCCCAGTGTGGATCGGTTCTTAGACCAGGAGCACACCCAGCTCTATCGGGGGATCATCCCGATGGAGCGCGATGACCTGCCCCACCTGGGGGTCGCCCGGAGGAGCGCCGAGCGCCGGTCCCGTAATGAGGTGACCTGGATCGGTTTTCAGGCCGAAGACGAGCGAACCCGGGTGTTTTTGCAGACCGCCCAGACCCCGAGGTACCGGACCGAATTCGGGGAGAACACGGTGGTGATCGTGCTGGAGAACACGGGGATCTCGATCCGTAACTTCGAGAGGTTCATCGACACCCAATACTTCGGTCGAAACGTGCAGCGGATCGAGACCGAGCGCGATGGCCGGGACGTGCGGGTGACGTTGACGCTGCTGAACGCGGAGCGGCCGTCGATTCAGGCGAGCGGGGACTACCTGTACATGGACTTCCCGGAAGAAGGGCGCCAGGCGGCGATGGCGCGGCAGGAGAGCGACGTTGAGCAGCAGCAGGCGGGGTTGATGGCGAGCGCTGCTGAAGAGGACGACTTCGCCCCGGTGCCGGAGAGGGAGCCGGCGCCGCTTCATGAGGACGAGAGAGAGGAAGACCCGGACTTCGCGGCCCTGGATCCCGACGAGGATCGGCCGCCCCGGCAGTTGATCGACGAGGAGGCCGAGCGAGAGCGCCAGGAGCGAGAGCGAAAGGCGGCCAATCGAGTGGCCATGGGCCGGGGGTTTGTGATCGGCGGGCTGGTGCTGGCCGCCGGTGGGGGTGGGTTGGCGGCCTACTCGGAGTCCCAGCGGCGGCAGGTGACCTCCGTCCCCGAGGATGATGTGGTGCCCATGACGCAACAGGAGGCCGCGGCGCTGCAGGACCGGACCAACCGGATGGACACCATCGCGTTGGTGATGGTCGGGGCCGGAGCAGCGGCGTTTGTGACCGGTGGGGTGCTGTGGATGTCTGGAGCCCGAATGAGGGACTCCAATGTGGCTGTGTCGGTGGCTCCTGAGGGAGCTTCCTTTGTGTTCACCAGGCGTTTCTAATGACGCGGTTGTAATCAACAGGCTTATTACATGAAGTATGTCCGGATTTCGGTCGTTTGGGGGTTCTTTCTCCTCTCCGTTGCGGGCTGCTTCAAGGATATCGGTCTCGACGACCGGCGATTCCAGTGTACGGATCAGAGCGACTGCCTGGCGGGGTTTCGGTGTGATGGGTCGGTGTGTGTCCCCGACGATCTGGACGTGGACGTGCCGGAGACCCGGGTGCCGGGGAGCTGCGACGACGTGGAGTGCGGGGAGGGGGAGGTCTGCCACCTGGGGGCCTGCTTTGAGACCTGCAGCGCCCAGGGGGATTGCGACGACGAGTTCCGGTGCTTCGATGGCCGGTGCACGGCGATCGATTGCTCCGTGGTGGAGTGCGGGGCCGGGGAGGCCTGCTATCTGGGGGTCTGTTATGAAGCCTGCGACTCCGATGCGGAGTGTACGGCGGAGACCTCCTGCGTGGAGTCCACGGCCTGCGTGGACCGCTGTGAGCTGGTGGACTGTGAGGAGCAGGAGGTCTGCTATCGGGGGGCCTGCTATGAGACCTGCGACAGCCAGGCGGACTGCGGCGACGAGAGCCGGTGTGACCAGGGAGGGTGCCTGCCT
>SKON01000033.1 GCA_007120035.1 Myxococcales bacterium | reverse complement strand
TCGACGAACATCTTGATGAACTCGTCGTCCTCGGCCAGGTGGGGCAGGATTCGCTTCAGCGCAAAATACCGATTCGGATCGGGGGGATTCAGCGGCTTCGCCCGAAACACCTCGGCCATCCCCCCGACGCTCACGCGTTCGAGGAGACAGAATTTTCCGAAGAGCATCGGGCGGTCCAAACGCTTCACCTCAGGCCGAAAACCAGGACGGTGTTGAGGAGGGCTCCGCGGCCCCGGGGAGGCGAACTCACACCGGTCATCCCGGAGTATAAGGAGGCCTCTTAGCAGGCGTCAACGTGCCGAGCGCCTCGACAGTCCGCACTTCTTGCCCCCTCGCTCCTTTACAACCCCTGGAAAGTGTGCAGCTTCTGACGCCGTCGGGCTTGTCTTCCCCAAGGAGTCGCCGTGAACCCCAATTCTATCTCTTCCCGAAAGGTCGACCACCTGCGGCTCTGCGCCGAAGACGAGGTGGAGGCTCGCCAGAAAACCAACCTCCTCGATGACCTCGAGCTCTTCCACGACTCCCTCCCCGAGGTCCACGTCGACGAGATCGACCTCTCCACCGAGTTTCTCGGAAAACCTCTGAGCGCCCCGCTCCTGATCACGGGGATGACCGGCGGCGCCTCCGAGGCCTCCCGGATCAACCGCGATCTGGCCCACATCGCTCAGGAGTTCGGCCTGGCCTTCGGGGTAGGTAGCCAGCGGGCCATGTCCAAAGACCCTTCTCTGACCGCCACCTACTCCGTCCGGGAGGTCGCCCCCGACATCCCCCTCCTGGGCAACCTCGGCGCCGTGCAGGCCGCCGCCATGTCCACCGCCGAGGCCCAGGACCTGGTCGAGGCCATCGGCGCCGACGCCCTCTGCATCCACCTCAACCCCGGCCAGGAGCTCATCCAGCCCGAGGGAGACCGGGACTTCCGGGGGTGTCTCGACGGCATCCGGCGCCTCCACGACGAGCTCCCGGTGCCCCTGATCATCAAGGAGACCGGCTGTGGGCTCAGCCCATCGGTCCTGGACCGCCTCCAAGAGGTCGGCATCTCCTGGGTGGACACCTCCGGGGCCGGCGGCACCACCTGGATCGGGGTGGAAGCCCGTCGGGCTCCCGACGCCGCCGCCGAGCTCGGAGAGCTCTTCTGGGATTGGGGGGTCCCCACGGCGGCAGCCATCGTCTACGCCCATCGCCGCGGCTTCTCCATCATCGGCTCCGGCGGGCTCCGTACCGGCCTCGACGCCGCCCGGGCGCTGGCCATCGGCGCCGACATCGCCGGCATGGCCCTGCCCTGGCTCCGGGCGGCCTACGATGACGGCGAAGAGGGGGCCCGAGGGTTCGCCCGCCGCTGCCTCAGCGCCCTTCGCACAGCCCTGGCTCTGACGGGCTCCCAGGACCTCGCCGCCTTTCGACAGACCCCCCGGATCATCGGCCCTCGCCTCCAGCGGTGGATCGACGCTGATCAATCCTCCACCGGAGCTCCTCGATCCACCCGTACGTGACGGGCACCACGAAGAGGGTCAACAGGGCCACCATCATCCCTCCCACCACGGGAACCGCCATGGGGATCATGATGTCGGCACCGGCCCCGTAGCTCGTCAAGATCGGCAGCAACGCCAACACCGTGGTCGCCGTGGTCATCAGGCAGGGGCGCACCCGTCGCAGCCCGGCCTCCACCACCCGCTCCCGGATCGCCGCCACCGTCGTCGGCGGCTCCGCCTCGAACCGCTGCTTTAAGTACGTCGCCATCACGATCCCATCGTCGGCGGCGATCCCGAAGAGGGCGATAAACCCCACCCATACGGCCACGCTCAACCGCAGCGGCTCGATCTGGAACACCTCCCGCATCGACGCTCCGGCCACAGTGAAGTCCAAAAACCAGGGCTGTCCATAAAGCCAGATCAGAAGAAACCCACCGCCGAAGGCCACGGCCACACCGCTGAAGATCGTCAGCACCGTCCACAGAGACCGAAACTGAATGTAGATCAGGCTCAAGATCAACAGCAGCGTCAGCGGTATCAGGACCCTCAGTCGCCGCTCCGCCCGCAGGGAGTTCTCAAAGCTCCCCGTGAAGCCGTACCGGACCCCCTCGCCGAGCTCCAACTCTCCTGACCGGATCGCCTCGTCGAGGAACGCTTCCACGGACTTTACCACGTCGACCTCCCCGAACCCTTCGGCGGCGTCGAACATCACATAGGTCACCAGCCCGGAGTTCTCACTCCGGATCATCTCCGGGCCGGCCACGAACTCCACCGTAGCGAGCTGCCCCAGGGGCACCTGCGCCCCCCCCTGAGCAGTCACGAGGATCTCCTCGATGGACTCCGGATCATCCCGGAGCTCCCGGGGATATCGGACCCGAATAGTGAACCGCTCTCGGCCCTCGACGCTCTCCGTGATCGGCATCCCCCCGATGGCCACCTCCAGCGTTCGCTGGAACGCCGCCATGGTCACGCCGTACCGGGCCAGCTCCTCACGATCGGGCCGGATCTCTAAATAGGGCTTACCTACCGGCCGATCGGCGTTCACCGCTCCCGACTGCACCATCGGATGCTCCCGGAGCAGCTCCTGGATCCGGAGCGCTGCCTCCCCCAGGGCCTCCAACTCCGGCCCCTGCAACCGCACCGCCATGGGGGCTCTGATCCCGCTCTGCAACATCACGATCCGGGTGCTGATCGGCTGCAGGAGCGGCGCCGACGTCAGCCCAGGCACATGGGCCGTCGCCTCCAACAGCTCGTCCCAGATATCCCGGGGCCGGCGGATCTCATCTCTCCACTGCCGATAGGGGGTCCCCCGGGGATCCTCGATCAGCTCCCCGTCGTCGTCCCGGAGAAACTCCCCGTCCTCCCCTATGGCGAACCGCATCCGACGCCCTTGATCGTCCTGCCGATACTCCGGGATGTACAGGATCACGGTCTCCACCATCGCCAGAGGCGCCGGGTCCAGCGCCGTCTCCGCCCGCCCCATCTTGCCCACGGAGTACTCCACCTCCGGGACGGACTCAAAGAGCAGGTCCAACTGCTGGATCATCTCCAGGACTTGCCCCGACGACGCGTGGGGCATCGACGATGGCATATACAGAAACGCCCCCTCGTCCAGATGGGGCATGAACTCTCGATCCAGCCCCGGCACCTCGTGATGAAGCCACTGCCCCAGATCACTGCGGTGCACCCGCTCTGGGAGCCACCCGAAGACCGCCGAAAACCCAAGCCAGATCGTCACCCCCGCCACGGCGACCACCACAGGCATCGGATAGAAGACCGCCTTATTCGCCAAGAACCACCGCAGGATCCACGGGTACCCCAGCCGAAAGAGCCAGAACACCAGGATCAGCCCCAGGGCGCTCATCAACACGAAGAAGAGGTTCATCCCGTCTCCCACGCCGGCCCCCAGCGGCATCCAGGACTCCGTCAGGAGCCACCCCACGACCACCACGATCGCCCCCAGGGTGACGGCCCGGCACACCGCCCGCACCTCCTGATCCCAGTTCAGCTTCGTCCAGGTGATCCTTCCCTTCAGGCTCACCTCCACCAGGTAGGCGATGCTGGCTGTCAGGAGCGCGATCCCCACCAGGACCATCCCCGACAGCAACACCCCGACGCTGGCCGCGCCGAGCACCACCGCCCCGGCCTGCTTCACCCACCGCGCCGACACCACCTTCCCCAGCACCGCTGAGGCCACCACGGGGATCACCACCACGGCCACCCCGAGGCTGGCCACCAACGCGAAGGTCTTCGTAAACGCCAGCGGCGTGAAGAGCCGCCCCTCCTGCCCGGTGAGCAAGAAGACCGGCAAGAAGCTGATCACCGTCGTCGCGATCGCCGTGACCACCGCCGGAGCCACCTCCGCGGCCCCCCGGGCGACCAGGGTGATCCGATCTTCGTCGCTCCCCTCCTCTTCGGCCCTGTCCAGATGCTGGGCGATGTTTTCGGTGATCACGATCGCCATATCCACCATCGTCCCGATGGCGATCGCGATCCCCGCCAACGCCACCACATTGGCGTCCACCCCCCCGACCTTCATGGCCACGAAGGTCGCCAGCACCGCCAACGGCAGCAAGCTCGACACCAGGAGCGACGTCCGCAGGTGGAGCATCAACAAGAGGATCACCAGCACGGTGATCAGGATCTGCTGATAGAGCGCCGAACTCAGGGTCCCCAGGGTCCGCTCGATCAGCTCCGTTCGGTCGTAGAACGGTACGATCGTCACCTGCGAGACCGTCCCATCTTCCAGGGTTCGCCGCGGTAAGGACCGCTGCACCTCGTCGATCGCTTCCTTGACGTTCTCGATCACCTCTCGCGGGTTCGCCCCATACCGGGCCGTCACCACCCCACCGACCACGTCGACCCCACTGCGCGTCAGCGCCCCTCGCCGCAGCCCCGGCCCCAGCTCCACCCGGGCTACGTCGGCGACCGTCACGGGGACACCGTCCACAGTGCGGATCACGGCCTGTTCTAGATCCTCGATTCCCCGCACGAACCCCAGCCCCCGGATCATATACTCCACCCCATTGATCTCCGTGGTCCGGGCGCCTACCTCCTGGTTGGACGCCCCCACGGCGCCGATCACGTCCTCCAGGGTGACCCCGAAGGCCCGCATCGCGTCGGGGTCGACGTCGACGTGGTACTCCCGGACCTGCCCCCCGATGGAGGCCACCTCGGCGACCCCCTCGGCGCTCCCCAGCACCTGCCGAATCGTGAAGTCCTGCAAAGCCCGGAGCTCATCGTCATCCCACCCCCCCGTGAACTCTCCGTCGGCGTCCCGCCCCTCCAGGGTGTACCAGAAGATCTGCCCCAGCGCTGTCGCGTTGGGCCCCATCTGGGGCCGCACGCCGTCGGGGAGGATCCCCGGCGCCAGGCTCGCCAGGGTCTCGTTGACCCGCGCTCGGGTCCAGTAGTACTCCGCCCCCTCCTCGAAGATCACGTAGATCGACGAAAACCCGAACATACTGGTGCTTCGCACCGTCTGTACCCGAGGGATCCCCAGCAGCTCCGCCGTCAGCGGATAGGTGATCTGGTCCTCCACATCCTGTGGTGACCGCCCGGGCCACTCCGTAAAGACGATCTGCTGGTTCTCGCTCAGGTCCGGGATCGCGTCCACAGGCACCGGATCTCGATCGATCCCAAGCTCCCAGGCGAAAGGCGCGACGAACACCCCGGCGGCGACGACCAGGCCCGTCACAAGCGCCACCACGAACCGCTGCCTCAGCGCACCCTCGATGATCGACTCCAGCAGGGACTTCTCAATGGTCATGGCCATGATGCCCCTCCTCTCCAGTCTTCTCCGTCAGTCGCATCCCGCAGAGCGGGCACTCATCGTCGCCCTTCTCTGGCTGGGCCCAGTGAGTGGTCCCCATATCGCAGTACCAGACCTCGTCGGGGAGACGACCGGGATCGATGGGCGGGTCGAACTCCGACCCCTCGGGATCCACCTCTACCGGCGGCGCCTCCCCCACAGTCTCGGCCCACTCTTCCTCCCCGGCGAAGAGGCTCATCATCGTCGGCCCCCCTTGAATCTGCAGCGACGCGTCGATCCGGAACGCCCCCCGGGCGGCCACCTCCTCGGCCTCGTCCAGCCCCTCCAAGATCACCCGCCGGTCGCCCACGACAGGCCCCAACTTCACCACCCGAGGCACATACCCCGGCGGATCCAGACCTCGATCGTAGACGTAGACCACCGATCGTTCCCCGGTCCACAGGACCGCCGATCGCGACACCGTCAGCGCGTCGTCGCTCTCGGCCACCTCCAGGGTGGCACGAACATACATCCCCGGCCGCAGACGCCCGTCCTCGTTGGGCAACACGACCCGGCCCCGAACTGTCCGACGGTCCCGATTCACCTCGGGAGCGAGAAACTCGAGCCGCCCCTCCACGGTCTCTGAAGCCCCCGGGATCTCCACGGTCACCGGGGCACCGACGTCCACTCGCGGCAAGTCCCGCTCGAAGATCTCTAGCTGCACCCACACCGTATCCAGCGCCGCCAGCGACAAGATCGGGTCGCCTGTGTTCACGTAGTCCCCCTCCGATGCATATCTGGCCCGCACCGTCCCCGACGCCGTAGCGTAAACGTCCACCGTCTCCTGCGCTCGACCGCTCTCCTCGATGGCCGCCACCTGCCGGGCGTCGACTCCCAACAGCCGCAGCTCCGCCCGGGCCGCCTCCAAAGACGCCTCGGCGGCTCGCAGACGCCGCTCGCTGCCGGCTTCCCGGGCGTCGTCGGCGTTCTCCCGAGCCTGCAGGAGCGTCCGCTGCGCCGCCAGCAGCTCCGGGCTGTACACTCGCGCCAGGAGCTGACCCCGGCGCACCCTCTCTCCGATGGCCGCCACCCTCAACGACTCGATTCGTCCACCGGTCCACGCCGTCAGGTCCACCTCGGCGTTCTCATTGATCTCCACCGTCCCGAAGAGCCGCAGCTCCGACGACACCGATCCCCGCTGCACATACTCGTTCTGCACCCGCCCCATCCGACGCGCCCCCTCGGAGAGATGGACCGACGGTTCATCGCCGGAGCTCGAGCCCCCGGCGGGCACCAGATCCATATGGCAGATCGGGCAGGTCCCAAACCCCTGCTGCCGAATCTGTGGGTGCATCGGACAGGTATACTCCTGTTCCTCGGCGACCTCCTCGGCGGCCTCGGCCTCCTCACCGTCATCGACGGTGGCCCGGCCCACTAGAAACGCCGCGACGGCGGCGACCAGAATCAACAACCACTTCCAATTCTTCATCGCTCACCTCCGTCCCTTCCCGAGTCGCCATGCGGATATGCGAAGGGGGTCCCTTCTCCGAACCGGCCTCCCGTCCACCGCTGAAGCTCCACCAGATCCGCCAGCAGCGCCGCCCTCAGGTCCACCAACCGGGCCTGCAACCCCACCTCTTGCTGCACGGCCACCAAGAGGTCCGATGCCGTCCGCTCCCCAATCTCCATCGAGATCAGCACCTGCCGGCCCAGATCCTCGGCCAGGGGCAAGAGCTCTCGCTGAAAACGCTCGATTCGCTCCACCCTCGAGGACACCGTCGACGCCACCCCTCGAGCCGCAGCCACGGCCTCGTCCTCGGCCTGGCTGCGGTCCGACAGGGCGCTCCCCGACACCGCCTGCCATCGCGCCCCCTCGGCGTCGTATTGCCTCCGGAACACCGGCAGCTCCACGGAGAAACCTACCTGAAACATCTGCGCCCGGGGCCCCTCCATCTCCCACATGGGAGGCATATTGGAGTACCCCACCATCACCGCCGGCCACGGACGCAGCCGCTGATCCACCAACGCCACCCGACTCGCCGCCACCTCAGCTTCAGCCTCCATGGCCTTCAACCGGGGCTCGTGCTCTCGGACCCACCCATCGACGGACGCCAGGTTCTGTGGCACCTCCCTCAGCCACTCATCGAGGAGCCCCTCCACGAGCCCCCCCAACTCCAAATCCTCCCCATCCACCCCAACCCGAGCAGCCAACTCCTCCCGCCGGGCCTCCCATCGCGCCAGGAGGTCCCGCCGCTCGTCGAGGGCGCTCTCCCGGGCCAGCTCCAGCTGGAAGAGCTCGCTGTGGTCCGCCCGTCCCAGATCCAACCGAGTCTCCACCACGGCCAGCGCGTCCCTCAGGAGCCCGGCCTCTTCGTCCCGCAGCGAGATCTGCTCCCCCAGCCGAGCCAGCTCGATCAGGTCCACCCGGATGGCTCGATAGAGATCCATCCGCTGGGCGTCTCGACGGGCATCCCAGAGCGCCGCCTCGGCCCTCGCAGGACCGGCCAGCGCCTCTCGGGCTCCCCGACGAGGCACTCGCTGCATCACCTGCACCATATGGCCCGTCGAAAGATGGCCCGTCCAGGGCGCGCCGACCTCGAACATGTACTCCAGCATCGGCTGGGGCCACTGCTCCTCGGCGGCGGTGGCCTCCAACCGGGACGCCTCGGCCCGCTCTTCCGCTGCCCGCAGGCTCTGATTGTCTGACTCGATCAACGCGTCGAGCTGCCCGATCTCCACCACGGCCTCCCCCGCGCTGACCGGCAGCGCGGCGAGGAGACCCGTGGCGACAGCGATCGCGGACGCGACCCTCTGCGACGAGAGTTTCATGACTCCACTCCAGGTGTTCCCGATGTGATTGGCTAAGTGTTACGGCGACTCGCCGGGCGCTCCGAAGGCGCGAACACTCAGATCAGGAACGTGGAGTGGTCCAAAAATGTACGGGATTGATCCGGCATGTAGCTTGGAGGCTCATGGACCTCCGTCGCGGGGCCCTGCAGCCCTTCGGCCCCTCGAATCACGAAGAGCGCCACCAGAAGATCCGGCGACCACCAGCTCGTGGCGGCCGGCACCTCTTCCTCGGTGACAGTCAAGACTCCTGCCCCCTGAGGCCCATCAGACTCCCCAGGCTTACCAGCCAGGGTGCACCCACAGCTGCAGTCGTGATGCTCGTGGTCCTGCGACGGCGTGGTCTCCGAACAGGGACACTTCTCCTCGTCCTCCACGGGCATCGCCGCGCACAGGCATGGCGCCATGAGCGTCGTCGAGAAGACGATCGCCACCAGCGCCACAAAGGTTGTCCGAAACGGGATACTCATCGCCATCATCTCTACAGAACTGCCACGAGGGCACTATTACACAGAACGGTCGTCGGGATCCAGATCTTCCCCACCCCCATCATTGCCCTCCCCCTCTTCTCTGGCTTCCTCGCTGGCCTTTTTTTTCCAGACCCCATGCTTCCAGATCCCCTCACGCCCCACGGGCTTCGTCACGTCCATCAAGAACACGGCGTTCTTCCCCGGCCGGATCCCCCGGCCATGCTCTCGGGCCCACACCTGGGTCATCTCCGCGCCCATCAGGATGATCATCCACGAGTAGTACACCCAGGTCAGCACCACCGCGAGGGTCCCGGCCGCCCCGAACACTGACCCCACGCTGGTATAGGTCAGATACAGGGTGATCACCGCGTCTCCCAACAGGAAGAGGAGCGCCGTCATAAACGCCCCCAACCACACGTCCCTCCAGGCCATCTGCACGTCGGGCAGAAACTTGTACACCACCCCGAAGAGCCCCGTAAAAAAGAGCAGGAACACCACCGTATCGGCCTGCGCCCACAGCCCGAAGGTGGGATCAAACTCAAACCACCGCTCCCAATACGCCTCCACCACGGTCAAGGCCGTGCTGGCGACCAGCGCCAACAACAAGAGGATGCCCACGATCAGGATCATCACGAACGCGAAGAGCCGACGCTTGATCGAATACAGGATCCCCGCCGACGGGGCCTTCTGCACACCCCAGATCTGATTCAACGCGTCCTGCAGCGCCGAGAAGATCACCAGGGCTCCGAAGAACATCAGCCCCAGGCTTAACAGAGTCGCCCCGACCCCACCCTGACCGAGCTGGGTCTGGCGCAACATATTCTCGATCAACACCGCCCCCTCTCGACCCACGAACTCCTCAATATGGGCCACCACCTCCCCCTCCACGGCGGCCTCCCCGAAGAAGAACCCCGCCACCGCGATGGTGATCACCAGCAAGGGAGCGATGGAGAACACCGAGTAGAACGCCAGGGCCGCGGCCTGTCGCAGGGCGTTGTCCTGAAGCCATTGCAGGAATGACTCCTTGAAGAACCCGGCGATACCCTTGATCCGCGCCCCCACCGTTCCGGCGATCTCCTTGATTTCCATCGTCCTCTTTCCTAGGTTTCCACTATACCGACGAGTCGTCGGGCTTGTCTCGACGAGCCCTCGCCGGTGGGGTAGAACGTGGAGCAAAGGCTTGGGACGGCAATGTGCCCACCGCCTCTTCCATCGTCAACTGCCGCCCCTGTAGTGGGGGCCTCCGCTAGTTGAACTGCTTTTGAAGGATGACCTACATGAGTTCGATGTTTCGCGCATTTGTTCGAAGAGATTTTGGATACTCCCCCTTTCATCGACTTCTCGAGATCACGGCGATCTTGAGCTTCTTCGTCCTGGTCGCAGTGATCTCCTACCGCGCCTACTTCGGTCTGGCCGGCCTCGGGTGGACCACCGCCGCCTGGTTGGTCCCGGTCACGGCCATCATCGGCTACGTAGGCGCTGACTTCGCCTCCGGGTTCGTCCACTGGATGGGAGACACCTACGGCAGCAAAGACACCCCCGTCGTCGGCGAGCGCTTCGTCCAACCCTTCCGGGACCACCACACCCATCCCAAAGGGATCGTCGAGCACGACTACGTGGAGGTCAACGGGAACAACAGCATCGTGCTGGCCATGTATATGGTCCCCATCGGCCTGATCTTCAACGACCCGACCTCCACCTTTCACCTCCTGGTCCTCTGCTTCTCGGTCTTCTTCACCATGGGCGTCTTCATGACCAACCAATTCCACAAGTGGTCCCACATGGAGGAGACCCCGGGGTACATCACGGCCCTTCAGAAGATGGGCCTGATCCTGGGCAAGGAACACCACGACGTCCACCACACCTCGCCATACGACACCTACTACTGCATCACCTGTGGGTGGCTGAACCCGATCCTCCACAAGACCCGGTTCTTCGAGACCATCGAGGCTGTGATGCGCCGGGTGTTCGGGCTGCGCACCTCTCGGGAGGTCGCTGACGCGGAAGCCAGCGGATGACCCGCCGAGAACCGCTCCACTCCTGGGTCGCCGGTCGCGTCATCGAGGCCTTCTTCGCCGGCGGCGCCGCCGCCGGAGGCAGCCTGCCCCCGGCCAAGCCCGGGTTCCACGGGGTGGAACTCTTCGCCGACATCGCCTATCGCCGCTCCGGACACCCCGCACACCGCCTGGACATCTACCGCCCACGAGGCCTCGAAGGCCACGCCCCGGTCGTCTTCTACGTCCACGGCGGCGGATTCCGATTCATGTCCAAGGACAGCCACTGGGTGATGGCTCTCGGCTTCGCCCGCCGCGGGTATGTGGTGGTCTGCATCAACTACCGCCTCGCTCCCCGCCACCCCTTCCCGGCCGCCCTGGTCGACACCTGCCACGCCTTCGAGTGGGTCCGCCACCACATCGCCAACTACGGCGGCAACCCCGAGGAGATCCTCATCGCCGGAGAGTCGGCGGGCGCCAACCTCACGGCCAACCTCGCGCTGGCCTCGGCGGTCCCCTTTGACGAAGCCTGGATGCAACGGGTCTACCGCCTCGACGTCGCCCCCCGGGCCGCCATGGTGGCCTGCGGGATCCTCCAGGTCTCCGACCCCGAGCGATACCTCCGCAAGAAGAAGCCCCTCCCCCCGTGGCTCTTTCACCGCATCGAAGAGGTCCACCGGGACTACCTGAAGCCCTCGTCCTACCTGCACCGTAGGTCCTCCCGACTCGCCGATCCCCTGGTCGTCCTGGAGAAGATGAACCGCCTCCCCGACGACTTCCCCCCGATCTTCGCCCCCGTGGGCACCAAAGACCCCCTGATCGACGACACACGCCGCCTGGAGGCCGCCCTCTTCCGCCTCGGCGGCGACGTCGTGGCCCGGTATTACCCCAACGAACTCCACGCCTTTCACGCCTTCGTGTGGCGCTCTCGAGCCCGCCAGTGCTGGGCCGACACCTACGAGTTCTTAGACCGCCACCTGCCGATCAAGCCCCAAACTTCTTGAGCCTTCCAGCCTCCGCCAGCGCCAGGGGGATCAGGTCCCGGCTCGCCACCTTCCCCATCGTCCCCCGCAGCACCTGCCGCTCGTCGAAGGACTCCGTCCCTCCGGACATCACGTTCTTCGACCACAGAGCCGTCGGGATCGGATGCCAGGAGTGATCGCCAAGCACGCAGGGCGTGCAGTGATCTCCGCTCACCGCCACCACGTCGAACCCGAGCCCTAACGCCCGCTCAAAGAGAGGATCGCACTCCTCGAACACCCCGACCTTCTTGTCGAACTCCCCCGTATGCCCGTAGCTATCGGTCTCTTTGATATGGAGATAGAAGAAGTCGTAGTCCTGGAAATGCTCCTCCAACACCCGCACCTCCTCGGCGTGGTCCAACCCCTCCACGGGGAGCACGTCCATGCCCACCAACCGGGCGATTCCGCGGTACATCGGATAGGTCGCGATCGCGGCGCACCGGATCCCGTAGAGCTCCTCCAGCGTCGGAATCGCCGGTGGGGTTCCGATTCCCCGCAGGAGCACCGTGTTGATCCGCGCCTCGTCCTGCAAAATCTCCGTGGCCTTGGCCACCACCTCGTTCACCACGGCCGCCCCACGCCGAGCCTCAGCGTTCAAGGCCTCTACCTGCGCCGGCGGCAGCCCCTCCTTCTGCGGATCCGCGTCGGTGAGCCCACCGGCCAATCCGTCGCCCCGCAGCAAGAGCGCGAACCGGTGCTCCTCGCCAGGGAACACGAAGACCTCCACGCCGTCGACCTGCAGCGCCGCGCTGAGCTTTTCACAGACCCGGCGGTTCTCCTCCGTCGGGGGCTTGCCGGCCCGCCTGTCGGCGATCACCGGCCCATCGCCGGTCTCCTTCAGCGTCGCGAAGTTGCCCCGCATCGCCAGATCCCCGGCCCGGGGGTCTACAGGTCCCACCCACTGGCCATCTCGAAACGCCCCCTCGGCGCCCAGTACCTCCAGCACTCCCCGCGGCAAGTCAAAGGCGTCCAAAGGGTAACCGAAGAGCGACAGGTGCCCGGGTCCACTCCCCGGCGCCACCCCAGCCCCGTGGGGGATCAGCCCCCCACAGCTCGACCGCCGAGCGAAGGCATCCAAATGCGGGATTCGGGCCGTCTCCATCTCCGTCTTCCCCGTCTCCGGATCGGGTAGCCCCCCAATCCCGTCGAAGATCCAAAACAGGATCTTCGAATCGTTCTGATACGTCAGCTCTTTCAGTAGTTCGAGCCGCTTCACAGTGCCTCCCTTCGTTTCTAGTGATTGGTATCCGCCGGATCCGGCGAGACCCCTCCCTTGAGAATCTCTTCGATCCGATTCAGCCGCCGGGCCGCGTCATTCTGGTCAGGGTCGATCTCCAACACCCGCCGGAGCCCATCCCGAGCTTCTTCCCACTGTCCCCGACGTTCCGCCAGCTCCGACTGCTTTAGAAAAAGTGGGATCGCGTGGGCCAACTTGTACTCCGGCATGATCCGGGTTCGATATCCATGTCTTGTCTCCCGCCGCGCCAGGGTGACATAGGCCGCCTCCACCCGCTCGTTGATCTCCGCCACTCGCTGGTGGACCTCTTCCTCCAGCTCATCGGGGATGATCGCCGGGTCGAACTGCTTGATCAGGTCTTGATAGGCTTTCTCGATCACCTCTCCGTAGCTCGACCAGTGGACGTTCAGGACCTCGAAGTAGCTGGCCTTATGAACGCTCAGGTACTTCACGGTCACGTTCTCCCGCAACCGCTCCCGGACCACCGTAGCGTGCAACGACCGGTCAAACCGCAGCAGCCCCATCCGGTGCAGGGAGTACACCACCGCGAAGGTCTCCGCCGGAGACAGGGGGCTCTCGGTGAGCACCTCCCGCAGCCGTCGCCGACCGTTGATCACCCGGTCTACCAGACGGCGCTGTTCCTCGGACTGGATCGCTCGCTCCAGCCGATCCCGCTCGTGGGCCAAGATCTCCGGATAGGAGTCGATCTCCTCCTCCATACTCGACTCCCGTTTCGGGCCCGACAGCTGAACCAACTCCCGGAAGAGCCGGTCGAAGATCACCCGCTCCACAGCCACGTGAACCCGCAGCGGCGGCTGAGGAAGAAATCCCGCCGGTAATGCCTGGGCGTCGTAGATCTCCACCGTGCCCCCGGCCTGGTCGCAAAACTCCTTCAGGAAGAAGGTCAACCGTCCGGCGATGGCGTTGCGAAGCTCCTCCGGCGACAGGATGTCCAGGTCCAAGAGACTCCGAGCCACGGTCATGTTGAACTCATCGGCGTGGGCCGCCGCCATCGCCAACTGTCGCTTCGTGATCCGGTCGGCGGCCTTCAACATCGGGCCCAACTCCTCCTCGGCGAACCGAGGCTTCACCGCCCGCTCCACCACGTATCCGCTGTCGACCAGATACTGCTCTTCCACCTCTTCGTTGCGGAACATCACCAGTCCAGACATCCCGTTCCCGGAGATCTGCAAGAGCACATCCAAGACCCTCTCCCCGGCCAACTCCTCTACACGTTCCGGGTCTCCCTCCGGGGAGTACCATTGCGGCGGCGGCCCATAGAACTCCCGGGTCTCTCCCCTCTTGATCCCGGACCGCACGCTGGACTCCACCACGTCCATATCTGGGGTCGCCAGATCTACCTTCCGACGGGTCATCGTCGTCGACACGAGCCGGCGCTTTCGTCGCGAGCTGAATGGCGCAAACGAATGAGCCGGGTCCGCCTCTTGAACGGGCGGAATCACACCGGGCTCCAGGATGGAGTCCTTCACCGACGGCATTCCCTCCAGGGTACCCTTCTCCAGGGCCTCTTCGGCTTCCTTCTCGGCCAGGTCTGCTCGGATCGCCTCCAGCGCCAGCCGGTCTTCTCGAGTCAGGGACGACACCTCGATGGCCGTCCCCGTCTTCGATTGATGCACCACCCTCCCCTGGGTTTCCACGGTCAGGTGGGCCTCAGGAAAGTTGATCCGCACCGCTACGAGGTCATTCAGCGGCGGCGGCGGATCGAGCTCTACGAGCACGGCCCCAACCTGGAGGACTTGCTCCAAGATCCCCTCGATCCGCTCCCGGGAGTCCACGGTGATCTCCACGCTGGGCACCACCTCGGGCTCACTAGCGAACATCGGTGTCGCCAGGAGCGGCGTCGCCACCGACTGGGTGATCCGGGTGTTCCACACCGCTGCCTTGCCTTCCTGCGTCGCCTGAGACCACTCTTCCAAGAGCGTCTCAAACACCCCCCTTGCGGTCTCCTGAGAGATCTCCGGGAATTCCCGCGCCATCAATTCTTGGAGAGCCTCAAAGAGTGCTCTCTCGTCGCCCGACCAGGCATCACGCTTCATGCTGGACCCTGGGAGTCCTTCGTTGTCGCCGAACTGCGGTCCCCGCAATCGTTTCAGGGGGCCTTGTCTGTGTCAACCTCATCGTCTTCTTTTGTCTCGTCCTCTTCTTCGCCTACTTTCTCTTCTTCCTCCCCCTCTGGTTCCTCTTCTTCCTCCGGCTCTTCTTCCTCCGGCTCTGCTTCCTCCTCCGGAGCCTCGCCGATCTCATCGAGCTTTTCTTCAATCTCCTCGTTCTCCTCGTCATCGAGCCCCGCTTCTTCGACCGCCCCGTCCTCGCCGATAGACCCGTCCTCTCCACTGATCGACTCCCGGATCTCCTCGTACCCCTCAGGCAGCGACAGGGTCACCAGGTGGGGAGTGACGTGCTTCCCGGTGTACAGCGACGATCGCTCGTAGAAGCTGATCAAATCAGGCACCAACACCTTCAGGGCTCCCGTGATCGGGATCGCCAAGAGTACCCCGACCAACCCCGCCACATGACCCCCGATCAAGAGCACGATGATCACCGTCACCGGCTTCAACCCCACCTTATCCCCAACGATCCGGGGGGTCAGATAGTAGCTCTCAAAGGTCTGGATCACCGAAAACGCGATAATCACCCCGATCACGGCTCCCCAGCCCGTCCAATCGATGATCACCACCAGAAAGGTCAGCGCCGAACCGATCGCAAACCCCACGTAGGGGATCACGTTCAGCAGCCCAGTCAACAGCCCGATCACGATCCCCGACTGTACCTCCAGGCCGAAGATCCCGAACACGATCCCGAGCCCGATGGCGTAGAGGACCGCCAGGATCAGGGAGACCTGAATCTGCCCCCGAAACCACTGCCCGAAGACCCGATCCATCCGATGCAGCCGGTCGATCACCAACTCTCGGTGCATGGGCGGCACGAACCTCACCAGCCCTCGCTTACCTCGGTCGAAGTCTCGCAAAAAATAGAACGTGAAGAGGGGGATCAGCACCAGGTTCAGCAAGGTCACCACCCACCCGCTGGCGCTGGTCAGCGCGTTCTGCGTCCACGTCGCCAGTTGTTCCGCCACCCCGGGGACCACCCGTTGGATCTGTTCCCCGTAGGTCTCCATCGCTCCGGCGATGGTCTCGGGGACCTCCAGATCGAAGGTCTCCGACAGCCAGGGCAACGTCCGGTTCTCCAGTACGTCGAGCACTTCCGGCACCCGATCCACGATATTAGCGGTCTGCTTCGCGATCGTCGGGTAGAGGGAGATGGAGAAGACCGTCAGAAACACCAGAATCCCCACCAGGATCAACGCGATCCCTGCCGGCCTCGGTACCCCCTTGGACTCCATCTTTCCCACGGTGGGATTGAGGAGATAGGCGATCAGGAGAGCGAAGAAGAGGGGCACCGCCACGGCGCTGACCTGCACGATGGCCCATAAGATCGCCCCGACAATGGCCCCGATGAAGAGAAGTTTGGCCAGCAGGTAGGGGTACCTTCCGTACCGGTCCCACTGCTCGCCGGCAGACATCCGGCGGGGCGACTTTTCCTCATCTTCCGGTGCCCACTTCACGGAACGCTCCTCACTTTGCTGTCACGAACTAGCGGCGAGCCGGGAACGGCTCCACCCAGAACTCCGCCACTCCGTCTGCCACGGGGCGATCATGTCGGAGCACTCGAAACTCGTCGAATTCGTGATGTTCGAGCACCCGGAACACATAGTCAACCACGTCGGCGGTCCCGGGCTCCCCGGGATTGATCTCCAGGGCGATCACCCCCTCGCTGGCCCATCGCTCTCGGACCTCGTGAACCTCCTCCAGAGCCAGCAGCCGATCGCGAATCTCTTCCAGGTACCGGGCCCGCTCCACGTTCCGCAGCGCCAAAAGCGTCGCGTCGCTGGCTACCCCAACGTTTCCGCCAGTGCTCTTCAACCCGTACCCGATCACCTCCCCGAGGGCCTGACCGGCCTGGGCCCGGGCCTTCTCCAGAAGCCCCACGTCGGAGCGCCCGAAGACCCGCCGCTCTACGGTAAACCGCTGCAATGACACCCCGTCGGCCGACCCGGCGGCGATCAACTCCACGTCGGCCCGTACCAGGACCCCCGGGTATCCCAGGGGCGCCAGCCGCTCCAACGGCTTGTACTCCACGGTCCCCACCAACACCCGGTCCGTCTCCATCAGCGCCCCCAGCTGGGCGGCGTTCACCGGCGACAGGTGGGGCCGACGATAGATCCGGCTGATGTTGGTCTCCCTCGGGACCTGAGGCTCCACCCCGGCCTCCCGAAGCGCCGCAAAGATCACCTCGTCGGACCGCGTCCACTGCGGGGTCTGAGCCGACTCCCACCAGAAGCTCACCCCCGGTGTCGCGCCGGAGATGTCTTCCTCCACCACCTCGGTCAAAAAGAGGACCACCTGGCCGCTGCTCTGCGCCGCCGCCACCGACGGCAGACCGACCATCATCGCCACCAGCACCATCGTCAAAAGACTGATCTTCTTCATCCTCATCACTCCCATTCGATGGTCGCCGGCGGCTTACTCGTCACGTCGTACACCACCCGGTTGATCCCCCGCACCCGATTAATGATCCGATCCGACACTTTCCCCAGAAACTCCATGGGCAGGTGGGCCCGATCGGCGGTCATCCCGTCTCGGCTGGTCACCGCCCTCAGGGCGACGACCTCCTCATAGGTCCGCTGGTCCCCCATCACCCCTACGGTCTGGATGGGCAAGAGCACGGCGAAGGCCTGCCACACCTCATCATAGAGGTCATCCTCTCGCAGCGCCGAGATGTAGATATGATCGGCCTGCCGAAGACGCTCCACCCGATCCGGTGTCACCTCTCCCAAGATCCGGATCGCCAACCCGGGCCCCGGGAACGGATGCCGGTCCACAGACTCTCTCGGCAACCCCAGCTCTCGGCCCAGCTCCCGCACCTCGTCTTTGAAGAGCTCCCGCAGGGGCTCGATCAGCTCAAAGTCCAGCTCCTCCGGAAGCCCCCCCACGTTGTGGTGGGTCTTGATCGTCACCGACGGCCCCCCGGCACTCACGGACTCGATCACATCGGGATAGAGTGTCCCCTGGGCCAGAAACTTCGCTCCCTTCAGCTCCTCCGAGACCGCCTCAAAGGTCCGAATAAAGAGCTCGCCGATCACCTTTCGCTTCCGCTCCGGATCCCGAACCCCTTGCAGCGCCGTCAAGAACCGCTCCGAGGCGTCTACCACTCGAAGGTCCACCCCAAAGTGATCCTCGAAGATCTCCCGCACCCGCACCGACTCCTGTTCTCGCAGCAACCCGTGATCCACGAACACACAGGTCAACTGATCTCCCACGGCCCGGTGCAAGAGCGCTGCCACCACCGAGGAGTCCACCCCTCCCGACAACCCGCAGACCACCCGGGCATCGCCCACCCGCTCCCGGATCGACGTCACAGCGCTCTCCACGAAGTCCGCCATCTTCCACCCCGCCTCGCACTGGCAGATGTCGAAGAGAAAGCTCTGCAGAATCGCCTCTCCATCCAGGCTATGGGAGACCTCGGGATGGAACTGAAGCCCGTAGATCGGGCGGTCGCGATGTCCCATCGCCGCCAGGGCCCCGTTCTCCGTGAACGCCAACGCTTCCAACTCCGCCGGCAAGTCCTCGACGGTGTCCCCGTGGCTCATCCACACCGTGGTCGTCGCCCCGGAGTCGAACCCTCCCAGAGGCCCTCGGGGAAGCTCCACGGCCACATGGGTCCGCCCGTACTCCCCGCCGGTCTCCACAGGCCGGACCGTCGCCCCGAACCGGGCCGCCAACAACTGCATCCCGTAGCAAATCCCCAACACGGGTTGCCCCGTCTCCAAGAGCCCCTCGGGAAGCCGCGGCGACCCCACCGCCGACGCCTGCCCCGGGCCTCCCGACAAGATCCACCCCTGGGCGCCCTCCCCGTCGATCAGCTCTCGAAGCCGCTCCGAGTCCCAGGGCAAGACCTCGCTGTAGACCCCGAGCTCCCGCACCCGACGGGCGATCAGGAGCGTGTACTGGCTACCGTAGTCCACTATGACCACGCCCTCTCGGAGGAGTTCCTTCATCGTTTACCGCTCTACTCTTGTCCGTTGATCTCTGCGAGCCCCACTTCCAATTGGGCCTCGCCACCTCGTTTCACCGACACCTCATCGACCCCTTCGAAGTGACCGCCATCCCCGAGAGCCCGCACCCGGACCCACAGATCTCCGGCTTGCACTCCTTCGATCAGCGCCCGACCGGCGTCGCATTCGTGACTCCCACGAGCGACCTCGTAAGAAGCGCTATCAAAGACGGTCAATTCCACCTCCGAGACCCCGTTGGCCCCGCATACCGACTGGTTCTCAAAGTACCACCGAACCTGCACGGTCGCCGGAAGTGCCGTCAGGTCCATCGGCGGCACCTCCAATCTCTCGTCGGGGCGCACGAACACCTCTCGTTGGCCCGTTCCGAACACCGCTGCCCCGGCCTCGTCGAGACCGATCAACTCCAGACGGTACGTCCCAGGCACGACCCCGGTCAACAGCCCCTGACGAGCCCCGCACCCAAAGGTGGTCCCGTAGGTATTGACCGAGTTCCCAAGGTTCACAGACACGGCCTCTACTCCCGCCACATCGCACCCTAGCGGGGCCACGTCCCAGGCCACGGTCACCGAGCTCTGACCAAAGGGCTCCACCTCTCCGCAGGCCCCCATCGCCATCGCCATCGTCAGTATCGCTGCACCTCGTACCGCTCTCATCGCCATCTCCTTTGCTTGTTCAGGGCTCCCTGCCACTGCGGTTCTCCTACATGAGGCTACCTCACCCTCTTGGAAACACAATTTTTCCCTTCCCCAACAGGAGTCCACCGCCCTATGATGGCCCCGTTTTCACAGGCTTTCTGAGATGCCGCGGTGTATGGACCGTTTAGAGCTCGACAATCTCCTGGAGGGACTCCCCGAATCCGAGGGTGAGATCTTGGCGGCCGCTCGCGATCTGGAGGCCGAAGACCTCTCGGAGACCGCCCTCGACCTCCTGGCCCGAGCCCTCCGGCTCGGCGCCGGCGATCCCGTTCGACTCGCCCTGAGCCGTCGCCTCATCGAGCGCGGCCGGGTCATGGCAGGCCTGAACCACTTGAAGGAACTCGAAGACACCGAGGCCCACCTTCTGCCTGCCTGCCTGCTTCGAGCCATGGCCAGCCAGGCCCGTCGCCGACCCGAAGAAGCTCGGGTTCATCTCGACCGAGCCGCTCTGGCCGGCCTCGACGAAGAGGCCCACGCCCGTTGGGAGGCTTTTCTCTTCGACGGCGCCCCCCGCCCTGCGCTCCTCCACGAGGAGACCGGGACCTTCTTCCCCGACGCCCCCACGGATCTCTACGATCTCCGGGGCGAACGGCCTCACCGGGCCGACGAGGCCTCCACCAACGTCCGATTGCGACCGATCCCGGCCTACGAGACCGCCGCACCCGACGAGGTGACCACCGTCAAGACCATGGCCGAGGTGGAGCGAGAAGCCGACCGAGACGCCATCGCCGACGAACCGACCATGCTCAAGACTATCGCCCAGGTCGAGCTCGACGCCGTCGCCGATGAGCCCACGGTCCTCAAGACCATCCCCGACCCCACCTCGTCGACCCCCGAACCCGAACCGGTCCATGATCCGGTCCGCCCCGGCGAGATCGACCGAGCCTTCGAGATGCCCCGGTACGTCACGGATCCGGCGATGGAAGAAGGGCTTGTGCCTCCCCCGGAGGACCTCCAGTGGAACCTGGAGGAACCCCTGGCCGCGAGCCTGATGGACGACGATTTCTCTCCCGGGCCCACTCCTAGGAAAGCCGATCCCGATCCCGATCCCGCTCCTGCTCTCTCCCCGAGCCGGGACCCGGCGCCGGCCCCGGAACCCGCCTCACCCAAGGTCGACCTCCGTGGGTATCGACGCCAAGTTGACTCTACCGACGTCAATCCCGCTGCGGTTCCCCGTCGTAGCTCAGTCCGCCAGTTCACCGCTCTGATTCGGGACCGGGCCCTGCAGTCTCCTCGACGCGCGGCGGCGATCGCCATCCTGACGGCCCTCGTGGTCTGCGCCGCCGGCATGACCGTGATCTACTACATCGTCGCCACCGCCCAGATCGACGACCAGATCTCCACCATCGAGCGCGCCATCGACGCCGACCTCTACTCCAGCCACCTGGCCGCCCTTCGAGACGCTCGCCAGCTGACGGAGTACCAGCTCCTGCCGGCCGCCTCATTGGAGTCCGCGCTCCGGGTGCTCAGCGCTCCCCTTCCGGGCCGATCCGTGGACCGCCGGCTCCAACGAGCCCGTGATCTGCAGGCCTTCGCCGAGGCCCGCCTCACCGCCCGCTTCGGAGCCGAGATCGACGTTCAGCCGTGGCCCGAGCCGACCACCCAGCTCGGATTCGCCGCCGCTGGCTATCGACTCCTCTCCGAAGGGGATCTCCCCGGCGCTCTGGCCCTGACGGAACAGCACCTCCTGAACCCCGAACACCGCCTGGTGCTCCTGGCGGTCGGCGATATCCTGGTCCTGGCCGCCGACGCCGATCGCCACCAGCGAGCAGCCCGCACCTTCCCCGAGAACACCCCGGCCATGGCCTTCACCCGAGCCCGCCTGATGGCCTCCGGTGATCCCGACGAAGCGAACGAATTCTTACAAGACGTCACCGAACGGATGCCCCCCCATCACGTCGGCTTCCAGCTACTCCTGGCGGAGCACGCCGACGACCTCGAGGCCGCAGAAGAGTTCCTCGGCCCCCTCCGGGACCCCGATCACCCTCACGCCTCCCCCCTGGAGCGTGCCCATGCCTGGAAGCTGAGGGCTCGGTTCCTCGGCACTGACAGAGAGCGCGAGGCCCAACGCTCGGCACTCCAGGAAGCGGTGAACATCGCCCCCCTGGAACACTCCATCGTGACCTTCTTGATCGACGTCCTCTTGGAGGAGGGCGAGCTCCGAGAGGCCCAGGCCGTCCTCTCCCGGACCCCCGGAACCGACACTCGCCATCCCTATTTCGACCTCGCCCTGGGCCGGCTCCACCTCCTCTCCGGAGATCTGAGCGCCGCGGCGGACCGCTTGGAGCCTCATTCGCTAACTGAGCTGGAGGCCACGGTCCGCCTCGCTATGGTCCGAGCTCGCCAGCATGATCGCGACGCCGTGATCGCCCTCGTCGACGCCCTCGAAGAAGCCGACGAAGAGGCCAGCCCTGTGTTGCGGGCCTGGGTATCGGCCCATCGCGGCGACGCCGAGGAGGCCCTCACGCTCTTGGAGGGGCTCCCCGACGACCTTCCCCCGGTGCTCGCCACGCTCCACGCCGAGACCTGGCTGGCCCTGGCAAACTTTGCCGAGAGCCGACAACTCTTCCTCGACCACCACCGAAGGGCCGCGGAACTCGTCGAAGAGCTCCCCAACACTCCCGAGACCCGAAGACTCCGCTGCCTTTTGGCCCTGGACAGCCGCCATGAAGACCGCAGCCAGATCCTTTGCTCCGCCCTCTCGGTAGACCGGGACTCCCCGTGGGCCCTGGAGGCTCGCTTCCGCTGGCACTTGATGGATGGCGAACTCGAGGCCGCCGGGGAGATTCTGGAGACCTTCGCCTCTCGTGGGGGCTCCACGGGTACCCTTCAACTCATGCGGGCTCGCCACCTCTTGACATCCGGCGAACCCTCCGAGATCCGGGAACTCCTCGACGAGCTCCCGGCACAACTCCTGGGGTCCCCGGAGCACCTCGCCATGGAAGGCGCCCTGGCGATGGCCACCGGGCGGTTCGAGCGGGCTCGCGACCGCTTCTCTAGCGCTCAGCAAGGCGCCTTCTTCCTCGTCCCCGAGGCCATCTATGGGGAGGCCACGGCGTCCCTCTTCCTCGGGGACTTCGACGGCGAAGAGGTAGAGGCCGCCCTTCGGTCTCTCCTTCGACACGGTGAGTGGGGTCCTCGAGCCTGGGCGTCCTTCGCCGCCCTGCGACGCCACCAGGGCCGAAACCGCGACGCCATTGAGAACATCGGCTTCGCCGACCGCGCCCGGGGAGGCTTCGGCTCCCCCATGGAACAACGAGAACTCCTCGCCGAACGAGTCGCCATCGAGCAGGCTCGGCGAGCCACGGGCCACAACCTCGTCGCTCGCCAGATCGAACGGTTCGATGACCTCGACGACAGCCCCCACTGGCGAGTGGAGGTGGCCCGGGCCCGATGGGAAGCAGCCCAACGACGCCCCAACAACGACGCCGTCGCCGACGCCTTCCGAAAAGCCCTCACCCTGGTCCCCCACCACTGTGGCCTCTGGGAAGAGGTCGACGACCTCGAGCCCACCTCCCTGCGACGGGCGGTCTTCGAAGACATGGAACGCCCCGAGGATTGCTGATCTTTCAGCGGCTGTGGTAGTTTCCTCCCATTAGGTCCCCGAGCCGCTTGAGCCCCACATGATCCAGCCCGAAGTCCTCGACATCCTCAAGTGCCCGTCCTGCGGCGGTCTCGAACTGACCATCGGCAGCGGTCGTCGCCCTGACCTGATCTGCTCCGATTGCGACAGCCACTACCCGATCGTTCGCGGCATCCCCGATCTGGTGGCCCCCGAGAGTCCCCCTCTCCCCGGAAGCTATCGCACCGAGACCCTCTCCAACGTCATCGCTGGTATCTACAACTTCGTAGCCCCCGTGATGAGCCTCGCTATCTGGCGCTGCAGCCCCT
The DNA here is from genome assembly GCA_007120035.1 of Myxococcales bacterium. GTDB lineage: Bacteria > Myxococcota_A > Bradymonadia > Bradymonadales > Bradymonadaceae > SKON01. The sequence goes on along the minus strand of SKON01000033.1, from coordinate 13,041 downwards.
TGCGGTACGTGGACCACGAGAACCGCGCCCTCGGCCGCGCTCGCGGCGGGATCTACCTGGAAGCCCCCATCGGCACGGGCCTGGCCCTGGCGCCCGTCGTCGCTGACCACCACGACGCCCTGATCCTGGGGGTCGACAAGAGCTGGAAGATGCTCTTCAAAGCCCAGAAGCGACTCTCCAAGGTCTCCCTTCCCTTCCAGCTCGTGCGGGCCGACTACAGCAACCTGCCTTTTCGAGACGGCGTGGTCCGCAGCCTCCAGAGCCTCAACGGCCTCCACGGCTTCACCGACCGCGTCAGCGCCCTGGCTGAGTTTCACCGATGCCTCGAGGACCAGGGCTTCTTCTCCGGCAGCGCCCTGGTCCGCGCCCAGACCGACGTGGCCGATGTGGTGCTCGAGCGATACGAACGCTATGGAATCTACCCGATGCTCCGCAGCACCGAGTTCCTGCTCCAAGAAGTCCGGGCCGCAGGCTTTGACGACGTGAGCTTCTCCACCCATGGTGCTGTGATGTTCTTCTCCGGGGAGCGCTCCGACGCCACCCTGAACCAGGACTTCTCTCGCCCGGCGGTCTGACCCATGCCCCCTATTCACGTCCCGGTCCTCCTCGCCATCATCGCCCTACTCACCCTAGGCTGTGGCGACGACGGTCGCTCCTCAGGAGGCTCCGGTGGTCCCAGTAACCCCAACGGCGCGGCCTGCTCTCTGGAGGATGACCCCGACTGCCCCCTTGACTGTGCCTTCGAGCAACAATGGCCCGCCGAGTGGCTTGACGCCGCTGAGGAAGTCGTCGAGCTGATCAACCAGCTCCGGGCCGCCGGCGCCACCTGTGGCGACACTCAGATGCCCCCCGCAGGCCCCCTTCGGATCGACCCGGCCCTCATGGCCGCCTCTCGTTGCCATAGCCTCGACATGGGGGAGCACGGCGAGCTCACCCACACCGGGAGCGACGGGAGTTCCTTTAGCCAACGAGCCATCGACGCCGGATACGAGGGCTCCCCGCGCGCCGAGAACGCCGCCGCCGGGTACGGCACCCCGGAGGCCACCGTCAACGGCTGGGCTACCTCCCCCGGACACTGTCGAAACATGATGGCTGGCGACTCCAACGACGTCGGCATCGGCCTTTCCGTCGTCGACGGCGGCCCCTACGCGACCTGGTGGACCGCCAAGTTCGGGCGCCGGTAAAGCTCCGTCAAAGAAGCTTCGTCAACAGCGGTCGGTCCTCTTCCACGCCCGCCACGGCGTTGCGCTCCCGCACCTCCTGCCGGACCGCCTCAGCCACATCGGGGAGCCCGTACAACAGATCCCGAAAGATCCGCCCCGGCATCTGCAAGAGCACGAGATCCGTCTGGGCCACCGCCGTCGCCCCCGCCGGTCCGTCGATCGCGCAGGGCGTCACCCCCAGGAAGTCTCCCTGCTGTAGCGTGGTCACCGCATCGCTCCCTACCCGGATCTCCACGGATCCGCTGACAATCAACGACAGGTACTCCACGCTCTCGCCGATCCGAAAGAGCACGTCGTCGGCCAGAGCCTCGCTGAGATCGAAGTGCCGGGCCACCAGATCCCGCTCCTCGGCGTTGAGGTTCCCGAAGATCTCGCTCGCCGCCATCGAGTGGTTCAGCATCCGCTCGTAGTAGAAACCCCACAGCACATCCCACATCTCGGGATGATCCCGCCCGATTTCGTAGACCACCTCGTCGCTCACGGCGAAGAACTCCACCTCCGTCTCCGCCACGACCTGGGACTCCCGGTCGTCTCCGGTCAACAGGCGAAACTCCCCAAACACCTCTCCCTCCCCCATCTGAGCCAACTCCACGACCCGCCCGTCGCTGAGCTCCCGCTCCACTCGCACCCAACCCCTCATGATCACAAAGAGTCCACTGGCGGGATCATCGGGCGAGAGGATCACCTCCCCCGGTTGGGCTCGCCCCATCTCCATGGCGTTCAAGAAGTCCAGGAAGACCTGCCGCGGCAGCTTGCTGAAGAGCGGGATCTCCGGAAGCGCCGAGATCCGAAACTCCTTTCGCATCTGCTTGGGCCGGGGCCTCACCCCGCTGGTGTCATCGAGCATCAACTCACGGGTGCTCGGCTCCTCCTGCCCCTCCCACAAGGACACCCGGTCCTCCCAGTCCACGGTGTCATCGTCGTCGAGCTCCAGGCTCTCCAGGTCGAAGAGGGCCAGGTCCACGACCTGCTCGTCCTGAAACTCCTCCACCTCGGCCTGATCTCGAAGCACCTCCTGCTCCAGAGGGTTCTGCATCACCGTCCGCTCCCCCGTGCTCTCCTCGCTCAACCGCCGCTGCGACGGCCGCTCCACGCTGGTGACATCCCCATCATAGAGCTCCTCCTCATCAAACCGGGGGATCGCCTTCGCCGGCACCGGGGAGGTGATCGCCTCTCCGTAGTCGGTCTCGATGGTCGTCGCCAGCTCCGCCCGCGACATCTTCGGACTCTCCAGGGTGATCGCTACCTCCTCGGCGGCGATCGCCGCCATCGGACGCCCCGGATCCGTGCCCGCCCGGACCGGCCCACTGGTCCCCTCCATGGGCCGGGCCACCCGCACCACGTCTCCCGTCGCTTCCGGCACCCGGGCATAGAGCCGCGCCAAAAAAAACTGCGTGTCTTGGTGCGATGGGTCGAGCTCAAGGATCGTCTTGCAGGCGGCGATTGCCTCCAGGGGAAGCCCCTGGCTGGCCAGGAGCTTGGCCGCCGTCGAATACTCCTCGATCGCATGGGCGATACGCCCCATCTCCCGAAACAGGACGGCCAGCCGGAGGCGAGCCTCGATATTCTCGGGATCCTCCTGCAGCGTCTTGCGATAGAACGCCAGGTATTTTCGTAGTTTTTTCGAGGACATATCCGGCCGGCCACCGAGAACCCGCGACAGCATCGCACCAACCTGCAGCGTACTGACAGGGCCCTCACCTTGTCAAACCGACGCCCCCCCGGGTGAGCAACTTCTCGCTCAGGTCGTCTGCTTTTTGATCGCCGGACGAATCGTCACGATTCCGCCGTTGGGCCCCGGGATTCCACCGCGGATCATCAAGGCGTTCTCTTCCGGCATCACACCCATGATCCGGAGGTTCTGCACCGTGACCCGGGCGTTCCCGTGCTGGCCGGCCATCTTCTTGCCGCGAAACACCCGACCAGGGGTGGCCGACATCCCGATGGAGCCACCGTGACGGAAGAACTCGTGCACACCGTGAGACGCCTTGGCGCCGGCGAAGTTATGACGCTTCATCACGCCCGTGAACCCTCGCCCCTTGGAGGTGCCCGTCACGTCGATCCAGTCGCCGTTGTTGAAGGTGTCGGCGCCCAGCTCCTGCCCCACCTCGTAGTTATCCAGGGCCGTCTCGGGCATCCGGAACTCACGGAGGTGGCGGCGAGGACGGTCGATCCCGGCCTTCAGGAACACACCGGTCCGGGGCTTGTTCAGCCGCCACCGGGGCTCGGTCCCCTCTTTCTCCAGCTTCTTCACGTCCCCAAACCCGACTTTCAGCGCCGAATAGCCGTCCTTCCCGTGGGCGCTCTTCTTCTGCACCACCACGTTGCCGTCGACCTTCACTACTGTCACGGCTACCCGGTTTCCTTCGCCGTCGAAGACCTGAGTCATCCCCACTTTTTTACCGATCAGTCCCTTACCCATCACAAGCCTCCTCAAGAGTGACCCCTCAGCGCTCATACCCGAATTGGCAGCGGAGCACGGCCCATAAAGGCCGGGGGCGAAGCATAAGACCGGCGATACCTAGTCGATCCTACCCGACGAGTCAAGCTCAGAACCCGCTGCGGGTGTGATCGGTCTCTGCCGGTGGGTTGTCTCCATTCCGCAGCGGGCCTTGGCCCGCGAGGACGTTCGGGCCGCGGTTTCAGGCCCGACTCGCCGAGCCTCGCGGCCTTGGCCCGAGGAGAGGTGCCAGATTCGCCTCCTGGGGTCGGTGGTGGACGAACCGCCGAGGAGGACCGGTTTGTGTAACGGAGATAGAGGGCGGCGCGGAACCTCTCCTCGGGCCAAGGCCACGAGGCTTCGCGAGTCGGGCTTCGCCCGAGAGTCCTCGCGGGCCAAGGCCCGCTGCGGGCTGCGGGCCAGCCGATCAACGTGGATCACACCCGCCCGCTCCGGGCGTAATCGGCTTCTCGAAACCGTTGCCCCTACGGCAACAAAATTGTACACTCCGGTGAACAGTTTTCCCCTCTTTTACAGCACGCCCTGCCCATATGCTCTCCCCTACCATCCTGCAGCGCCTCTGGGACCATCTCCCGGACACCATCCTCCTCGTCGACGACCAGGGATTGATTCAAAGCGCCAACCCGGCCGTCTCTCTCCTGGGTTACGACCCTGAGGAGCTCCAGGGAGTCCCCGTGGAGGAGCTCGTCCCCGAGGAGTCCCGGCAACACCACGTCACGCTTCGCCAGAGCTACCTCGACGGGCCTTCGCCTCGGGTCATGGGCGCCCGCTTCGCCCTGGAAGCCGTCCACAAGGACCGGTCCCGGATCCCCGTGGACATCGCCTTGAGCCCTGTCATGGTCGATGGCTGTACGTCGGTCCTGGTCGTGATTCGCGACGCGACCGAGCGTCGAGAGTACGAAAACCAGATCCGGCGCCTGACCTTCCATGACCCCATCACAGGCCTCCACAACCGCGCCTATTTCGAAGAGCAGCTCTCTCGGCTGGAGAAGTCCCGCCACCAGTCCATCGCAGTGGTGATGATCGACCTCGACGGTCTGAAAAAGATCAATGATCAACAGGGCCACCACGCCGGAGACTGGGTCTTGCAACAGACCGGGCAGCTCCTCTCGGAGTGCGTCCGCCACGAAGATGTCCTCTGCCGCATCGGCGGCGACGAGTTCGCCCTTCTCGTCCCGGCGATCCGAGAGCTCACCCTCAACGACCTGGTCCACCGTCTGGAGTCCCACGTCGAGGGCCATGTCGCCCTCTCCATCGGCGGCGCCCTGGCTCCCTCCGGGGCTGATCTCCGCGATGCCCTGCGCCAGGCGGACTCGAAAATGTATGAGAGAAAGCGTGCCAGCGGCCATCATCGAAACCACACCACCGCTGAGTAGCCCCCGTCGGGCCTTGGCCACCGACACCGATACAGGTAAGTTACCTCGAAACGTGCGCAAAACCCTGTATCCCGCGGCCCCTCTGTGACTCTTCGCTCCTCCCAGTTCTTCAGGCTCACGGCGCTCCTCTTTTGGGCGGCCTTGCTCTTCGCCTGTGCCAGCCCGGGATCTCGCGGCCCCACTGGCAAGGACACGGACCAGTGGACCCAGGAGTTCCTCCAGGCCCATGAGCTGCCCCAGGCCGAGCAGATTCGCCGCCTCGACCAGCTCGCCGACGAAGCCCCCACCACCGAGTCCGCTCGCCAGGCACGGTTCGAAGCCGCCCGGCTGACCCTTCGGGCTGGCGATATCGACGACGCCCGACGCCGATTCCAGGCCATCGTCGACGCCGGGACCGACAACCCCGAGGGCAGCCGGTCTCTCTACGAACTGGGCCGCCTCCACTGGGATCACGACGACGACCCCGACGGAGCCCGTCGCCTCCTCCATCGCACCATCACGGACACCCCTCCCTGGGCTGGCTCGGAGTTCGCCATGGACTTCTTGATCCGCCGAGAACGCCGCGCCGGGCGTCTCTCAGAGCTCACCGACGACCTCTCACAGCTGATCCCCCGCACCGAAAACGACCGCATGGCCGCCCAACTCCACCTGGCCCGGGGCACCCTCCTCGATGAGCTCGGCGAGGATCCGAACCGGGCCCTGGCGGAGTACCGCAGCGCCTACCAGCGGTGCCCCTCCTGCTCGGCCGCCGAAGAGGCCCTCTTCCAGATGGGCCTCCTCTACCAGCGCTACCAGCGGTGGGACGCGGCCCTTCAAGCCCTGGAGATCGTCGCCAACCGCACCCAGCGGTCCTTCTTCGTGGGGACCTACCACGCCCACCGGGCGTCGGACTCCCGGTTTGAGATGGGGCTCATCGAACTGGTCCATCGCCAGGACTACCCCGCTGCTCGCTCCCACTTCCGCACCTACCTTCGGATCTTCCCCTACGGCACGCGGGCCGATGAGGCCGCCTGGCACCTCGTCGAGATCGAGCGCCTCCATGGGTCCGACCGGACCTACCGACGGGCCCTCCAGCAGTTCATCGACGACCGGCCCCGGAGCCGGTACGCCGCCGTCGCCCAGCGTCGCCTCCAACAGGAGGCCCCATGATCCGCGTCGAGAACATCTCCAAGCGTCACGAAGGGCGGATGGTCCTCAAGGACGTCTCCATGGACATCGCCGAGGGCGCCAACATCGGCCTCATCGGCCCCGGCGGCGGCGGTAAGTCCCTGATCCTCAAGATCATCTGTGGGCTCGTCACCCCCGACTCCGGCAACGTCTTTATCGACGATATCGACGTCCACTCTTTGGGGCCCACAGAGCTCGCCGACCTCCGATTTCGCATCGGCATGCTCTTTCAGAACTACGCCCTCTTCGACTTCATGAACTGCGCCGACAACATCGCCTTCCCCCTCCGCCAGGAAGGCACCCACTCCGAGGAAGAGATCGCCGAAGCCGTCCACCAGGCCCTCCACGACATCAGCCTCCCCGACATCGGCCACCTCTACCCCAACGAACTCAGCGGCGGCATGAAGAAGCGGGTCAGCTTCGCTCGGGCGGTGATTCGGCGACCACCGATCGTCTTCTACGACGACCCCACCGCCGGCCTCGATCCGGTCACGAGTTCCAAGATCTTCATCCTTCTCCGAAAGATCCAGACCGAGCTGGGCGTCACCTCTGTGACCATCAGCCATGACATCGGTGGCATCAAAGAGATCTGTGACCGCTTCGTTCTCTTGGACCAGGGAAAGATCATCTTCGAGGGAGACCGCGACGAGATCGAGGCCTCCGAGATTCCCATCGTGAAGAAATTCTGGCACGGTTTCAGCGACGACGAACTCAACGTCTGATGAGCCCTATGCACAAAATCGCCCGGACATTCCAACGGCCCCTCCACCTCCTGGGAGACTGGGCTATGGGCTGGTTCCACCACATCGGTGGTCTCGGGCTCTTGACCTGGCAGGTCCTGGTCTACCTCTTGCCCTGGAAGTGGAACTTCGACGGCCCCGAGACCTGGCGCACCATGTACCGGGTCGGGGTGAAGAGCTTCCCCATCGTGGTGGTCACCGCCGTCCTCGTCGGCGCCATCATGGTGATCCAGAGCGGCCTGTACATCGAGCAATACGGCGCTCACGGCCTCCTCGGGTGGGGCGCCGGCTACGCGATCCTCCGCTCTGTGGGCCCCATCCTGATCGGCCTGATGTTCTCCGGTCGGGTGGGGGCCAATAACACCGCCGAGCTGGGCACCATGAAGGTGACCGACCAGATCGACGCCCTGCGAGCCCTCTCGATCGATCCCGTCGCGTACCTGGTGATGCCCCGCTTCATGGCCATGATCGTCATGATGTTCCTCCTGGTCGTCGTGGGCAACGCCACGGCCCTGATCGGCGGCGCCCTGACCAGCCAGTTCCTCCTGGACGTCAACATGGTGCTCTTCTTCCAGAGCGTCGTCACCTACGTGCTCCTCGAAGACCTGATGCACGGGCTGATGAAGTCCGTGGCTTTCGGGTTCGCCATCGCTATCATCTCCTGCTACTTCGGACTCCAGACCTCGGGCGGCGCCGTCGGCGTCGGTCGGGCCGTCAACGCCTCTGTCGTCGGCAGCGCCATCGCCCTCTTCGCCATCGACTATGCCATCACCTACGCGGCCCTCTGACGCCCTATGAGCGACCAACCCCTACAGTCCGACGAGAACGGAGAGACCTCGGCCTTTCGCCGGCTCCTCTCCAGCCTTGGCGAGCCCGTCTTGGAGGTAGCCCAGACCATCAAGGGGATCTTCCAGGTCTTCGGCCTGACCTGGTACTACATGCTCAAGGGCCGGCCCCGGTGGAAGGCCACCGTGGAGCAGCTCCACGAGGTGGGCAACCGATCGGTGCTCTTCATCACCGTCACCCTCGGGTTTCTGGGGATGATCCTGATCTACCAGGCCGGCTATCAGGCCGAGCGGATCACCGGGGATCTCCAGATGCTCGGCGGCCTCTTCCTCCAGCTCCTGCTCCGGGAGTTCGCCCCCACCATCACGGCCATGATGATCGCCACCCGGGTCGCCACCGGCATGGCCGCCCAGATCGGCAGCATGGTCGTCACCGAGCAGGTCGACGCCCTGCGAATGTGCGCCGCCCAACCCGTGGACTACCTGGTGGTCCCCCGGTTCATCGCCACCACCATCATGATGGTCGTCCTCTCGATCTTCGCCGTGTTGGTCGCCTACTCCGCCGGCGCCATGACGGCTTACTTTTCTTTCGGCCTCAACGTGCGCACCTTCGTAGACATGAGCTTCATCGGCTGGTTCGATGTGCTCCTGGGGCTCTCCAAGGCCCTGGCCTACGGGATGGCTATCCCCATTGTGGCCTGCCACGCCGGCCTCAACGTCTTCGGCGGCAGCGAAGGCGTCGGCCGGGCCACCACCAACGCCGTGGTCAACGCCAGCCTGGCCGTGGTCTTTTTGGACTTCGTGATCTCCGGGCTGGGATACGTGATCCTCGGCCTCGTGACCTGACCCCTCGGACCCCGTGAAACGACTCCTCATCCTACTCTCCTCGGCCCTCGTCCTGGCGGCCCCCCTGACCGTCCAGGCCCAACAGGTCCACCGCCCCATCGTCGGTAGCCAGATGTTCACCCTCGGCGTCGAGGCCCAGGGGGGCGCCGTGGTCGACTGGATCGACGACGACCTCGGCCTCTCTCCGGCCGCCGGCGCCCGAGCCCGCATCGGCCTCCACCACGTCATCTCCGACCGCCTGTCCATGAACGCCGAGTTCGCCCCGGGGGCTACCTATTTCGCCCCTCACCCAGTCGCTCCCGACGGCGCCGCCCCCTCCCAGACCCGATTGGACTGGCACGTTGCCCTCCTGGCTCGACGGTTCCGCATCGGCCTGACCTCGGGGTTCACCTTCGCTGGCGGCATCTACTATCGGCAGACTCACCTCGCGGGAGGTCGCCTCCTCCAGCTCGGCGGCGACCTGCGGCTTGGACGGTTCGTCTGGACCTCGGACGAGACCTTTTTTATCGTCGAGCTCGGGCTACGAGGGCCCTTCATCGAAGGACTGAACGTCTCCCAGTTCACCGCCGATGATGCGGTCAACATCCCCGATCAGTGGACCTATCCCCAGGCCAGCCTGGGCATTCAATGGGCGTTTTGATGGGCCATATCGAGTTCCGTGACATCTACAAGAGCTTCGGCCCCAAGCACGTCCTCCGCGGCGTCTCCCTGAACGTCGACCCCGGGGAGGTCTTCTTCATCATCGGCCAGTCCGGCGCCGGCAAGAGCGTCCTCGTCAAGCACCTAATCGGCCTGCTCCGCCCCGACAGCGGCCGGGTCCTCCTCGACGGCGTCGACGTCACGGACTTCAAAGAAAAGGAGTTCTATCCCATCCGCAAGCGGTGCGCGATGGTCTTCCAGAACTCCACCCTCTTTGACTCCATGACCCTCGTCGACAACGTGGCCCTACCCATCCGCAAGCACCGGGACGTCACCGTCAAGGAGGCCCGCGAGATGGCCGTCGACAAGCTCCGGCTCGTCGGCATGCACACCTACGCCGAGCGGTTCCCCGCCGACTTCGGCGACGGCATGCGCAAGAAGGTCGCCATCGCCCGGGCTCTCACCCTGGACCCGGAGTTCGTGATCTTCGACGAACCCACCACCGGCATCGACCCCATCTCCGCCGCCATGGTCGATAAGTTGATCCGACACCTCTCGGACAACATCGGCGTCACCTCCATCGTGATCAGCCACGACCTCCGCAGCATCTTCGGCATCGCCGACCGCATCGCCATGCTCTATCAGGGCAAGCTCCTCCTCGACGGCACCCAGGAGGACTACAAGAACTCCGACAACCCCATCATTCAGCAGTTCATCCAGGGCCAACCGGAAGGCCCCATGGAGGTCTGACCTGGCAGCCTGAAAGGCGCCCTACTCTTTCCAGAGAATCCGCCACGGCTGCTGCTTGATCGTCCGCAGGATATCCTTCAGATCCTCGTAGACCTCCCGCTCCACCAGCAGCGCTCCCAGGGTGCCCTCCCCTTCCTGCACGGAGGCCATCAGCCCGGCGGCGTCCTCGCTGACCACCCGGAGGTTCTCCGAGCTGGTCTCCACGTTCTCCAAGATCGCCACGATCCGCCCCTCGTTGTCCACCAGGAGCTGACGAGTCGTATCGGCCAACTCCCGCGCCGAAGAGGCCGCCTCGCTCACGTCGGTCATCACCGGGTCGATCTGACCGTCCAGGCGAGTGGTCAGGCGTCGGGCCCCTCGGGCCGTCGCCTCGGCGTCAGTGGCGATTCGGTTCAACCGCTGACCATCCTCACCGAGCGCCGCGTTCAAAGCCCCCAGAAACTGCGACGCCTCCCGGGAGGTGCTCTCCAGGTTCACCAGCGTGGCGTCCACGGTGTCCCGATTATCCCCCACAGCGCCGCCTACGTGCTTGAAGAAGCTCGTGGCGTGGACCAGGAGGTCTCGCACGTCGTCGACGTCGTCTCGCAAGATCTCCGTCAGGGTGTCCAACAACTCTTCGGCCTGGCCCAAGAGGATCTCCATCCGAGGCGGATCGACCCCCCGCACCACAGCCCCGCTCTGAAGAGGTGGATAATCAAAGGTCGGGGTCGTGATCTCCACATAGGGCTCCCCCAACACTCCCCGGGTCGTCACGTAGAACTGGCTGTCCTCTCGCACGGAGTCGGCGTACCGCTCATCGATCCGCAACGTGGCCTGCACGGCCACCGCCGGCAGCCCCAACGACGGATCCTCGTTCCGGATAAACTCCAGGCGGCTCACGTTCCCCACCTGGATCCCCGAGATCGACACCTCGGCCCCGGTCTTCAGTCCACCAGAGGTCTCAAATTGCACCATGATTTCATGGCGGTCGCCGAGTCGAATATCTCCGAGGAGGAACACGAACCCCACCAGAAGCGCCGTGGAGAAGAGCACCAGGGCTCCCACCTTGACTTCGATCGCCGTCTCTTTCTTTTGCATTGGACCTGACATCCCGGAGAAGTCTCAGAAGTGAGCGCCATGGTACCCCAACGAACGGGATTTTCAACGCCCCTCAATGATGGTGGTGCCCGTGGTCGTGATCATGCTCAAACTGCCCGGGGCCGTGGCCACCTTCTCCGGGGAACTCCATCCCGTGGTGATGGTGATGATGGTGATCTTCAGCGGGCATCAACTCCGGCGGAACGGGAAGCCCCTGGGCCTCCAACTCCTCTCGAAGGATCCGCTTCTCCAGCTCCTCCTTGCGATACACCAGATACTCCCGCTCAGGACCCACCGGGTAGGTCTCCAGCGCCTTTTCCAGGTAGATGATCCCACTTTCGGGATCCTCGAGCATCCCATCATAGATCTTCCCGATCCGGGCATACATGGAGGTCCGAACCTCCTCGGAGAACCCTCGATCGATGGCGGCCTTCATCAACGTCACCGCGTCTCCGTACCGGGCTCGCCGCTGCAGCGCCGCGGCGTACACCTCGTAGGCCCGCAGGTAGTTCGGCCCGTGCCGAACCGCCTCGGCCCCATGGTGGAGCGCCATATCCAGTCGATCCGTAGCAAGCTCCACGTAGGCGGCGTGGGCCAGAAAGCGGCTGTCCGTGGGCCGCATCTCCACGGCTTCCTGAATCGCGTCTCGCCCCCGCTGGACCTCGCCACTGATCTCATAGGCCAGCGCCACGTTGTAGAGCACCTCGGGGTGAGCCGGATAGAGCGCATGGGCCCGCTGATAGTGGGGGATCGCCTCCCGGAAATGAGTCCTGAGCATCAGGTGGTCCCCATGGCCACGCTCCAGAGCGCTCATCCCATGAATCGTCGCGGGAGTCATCAACGCCCCAGCCAGGAGCACCCCGGCACCGATCAACACAGCCCCCGCCACGGGCGCCACGGACATCTTCACCGCCCGTCCCCACCGACTCTCCCCCCCGGCGTCGCCGGCTCGAGCCACCAGGAGTCCCGCCGCCACCACCCAGATCACGGCGCTGCTCATGAGCTCCAAGAAGGGTGTAAAGAACATCAAGCCCAGGCCGATCACCAAGACGGCGCTCAACACCCACAGCCCCATCGCCTCTCGATGGTCACCCTCCTCAGCCTCCACCTCGCTGAGGCGACGAATCGCCGCCACAGCGCAGGTCCCGATCCCCAGCAGCCACAAAATGAAGAGCGCCAGCCCCACCACCCCCTGCTCCACCAGCACCCGCCCGTAGTCCGAATGGGGCGACTCAAACGCCGGGTAATAATTGAAGTTCTGCCGCATCACCTCGTCGCCGTCGTGGACCACCCCGGTGTGGCCCTGCTTCCAACCACCCGCCCCGTGCCCCACCATGGGCTCCTCGGAGAAGAGCCCCCGCATCACACTGTTCAGGTAGGGCCGAAACCGGTAGTCCAGGGGACTCTCCGCCCGATCCGCAGCGAAGTAGGGCCACCGAATCAGGGGATCCTGCGCCCACTCTGCGTCGTAGGACGCGTAGACCGTCACCCGGGGCAGATCGACGCTATCGGACTCCCGATCCGGGCGGTCCACAAACAAGAGCCCCGCCGCGCCCAGAGCGATCAAGAGCGCTAATCCGCCACCGGCGACGGCCACTGGCAGCCGACCTTTGCCCAGGGTCTGCACGGCCACGAGCGCCGCGATCGCCCCGGCGGCCATCACCCCCAGGATCACCCCGTCGATCACCAGCGCGAAGTGGAAGCCGCCCACCACGGCCGCCACGGCCAAGAACCATCGCCGTCCCCCTTGGGACACCGCCACCGCTCCCAGGACCACGGGCAAGGCCACCGCGTAGAACACCGCCGCGAAGAGGAGCCCGTCGAACCCACCGGTGACCCCCGACGGACGCCACACTACGCGCAACGCCTCTCCCCCGAAGAATTCATAGACCCCCATCGCCCCGGCCGCGATCACCCCTGTGGCCACCGCTGTCGACCAATCCAAGAACGACGGCGCCTTACCCACGGGAGCCGCCG
>SKON01000201.1 GCA_007120035.1 Myxococcales bacterium | reverse complement strand
GCCCCCTTCGCCGAGCTGAAGGTGGAGGGGACTGTGGCGCCCTGGATCGAGGTGAGCGACCGCCACGGCGTCCGAGACTTCCGCCTGGGGGGCTTCGCCACCGAGGACCGCCGCTGCGAGGTCGCGACCCTGGCCTGGAGCCCTCCCCCGGGCACCTCGCCAGGGTCGTCACGGCAGCTCCGTGAGGCAGACGTGACCTGGCTGAACGGCTCCTTTCTCCTCCCCGTCGTCGAGGGCCTCCCGGCGGGGGTCGCCGTCGACGTCGGCCCGGGCCGGGCCGACTACGTCGCCCTCGACGACCTCCCGGCCCACGTGGAGGCCGCCTTCTACCTGAGCGAGGAACCGGACTTCTTTCACAACGCCGCCTTCAGCCCGTCGCTCTTGAGCCACGCCATGACCCGCAACCTCCAGGAGCTTCGCCTCGTCGCCGGCGGCTCCACGGTGACCCAACAGCTCACCAAGAACCTCTTTCTGACCCGTGAGCGGACCTTCTCCCGCAAGTTCCAGGAGGCCCTCCTGGCCACCCGGATCTCTCAGGTGGTCTCCCGGGAGCGGATCCTGGAGCTCTACATCAACTGCATCAAGCTCGGACCCGGCGTCTACGGGGTCGAGGCCGCCGCCTGGCACTACTTCCGCACATCCGCCGCGGACCTGACCCCATCGGAGGCCGCCTTCCTCGCCGCCATCACCCCCTGGCCGTCCCACGGCGAAGAGGCCCGCCGCGCGGGCTCCCTGGCGGCGGTCCCCGGGCTGGACACCGCGGCCCGAGCCATCCTGGCCGCCATGGAACGCCAGGGCTACATCATCGACCAAGACCTCACCCTCACCTTTCAAGGAGCCTCCTGATGCCTCGCACACTACCAAGCAAGCTCGCCATGATTCTGATCGCTTCCGTCGCCCTGGCCCTCTTCTCCCTGACGGCCTGGACCGAGGAAGAGGAGCGCACCGTGATGGACTGCCGCGACGGCGACCACACCTGCCCTGGGGAGTGCGTTCCCATCGAGGAGGTGGACTGCACCTCCCGGCCCGCGTGTGGCTCGAGGGGACAGTGCTCGGCGATACAAAATCACGGCTCCACCCGCTACGGGAGCTACGTCTGCGATACCTGGCCGGTCTGCGGCGCCGCCAACGACGACGACTGCGCCCGCTCTCGAGGGTGCTTCGAAGGTGGCCGATGCCAGGCCGGAGAAGCCCGATACTACTTCAAGTGCAACGTAGAGGGCCCCTGCTACGAGTCGATACCCAACACGTGTCTGCCCACCGACGAGTCCTGCCGGGCATCCACCCAATGCGAGACTCTGGGCCGGTGCGGGCTCCGGGCGACCTTCACCGGCAAGCGCTGCGACCCCACCCAGGACAGCCACTGCGAGGAGAGCGTCGCCTGCCGAGAGACCGGCACCTGCGCCGTGGTCACCCTCTCCCCGCCCATCTGCGCTCCCACCGCCGATGAGCACTGCGCCCGCTCCGCTGACTGCCGACGGTACGGCCGCTGCGCCCTCCACAGGACCGACGCTTACTGGATCGCCCCCACCTGCGTCGCCGCAGAAGACGCCCACTGCCAGGACTCCGAGCACTGCGCCCTCCGGGGCCTCTGCACCCTCGACGAGGGCCGGTGCGTCGCCACCGACGAAGATGACCCTCGCTGAAATGTGCCGCTTTTTGTTCCTTGACCGACACGGTTCGTCCACCGGCGATCCCCGACCCGATGAATCGCCGGGGGTTGACAGAAAACACCTCGTTCTTAGTGCTCGCAATGTGTTTCCGTACCTCAGAATCAAAGGAATCAGAATGCCACAGAAACCCACTCGATTGTTGACCCTCTCTCTTCTGGCCCTCTTCATCGCCGCTGGCACCCTGGGCTGTCCGAGCGACGATGATGAGCCCACCAATGACGTGGGCATCGAAGACGCCACCGATGACGAAGACGTCTCCGACGAAGACACCGATCCTCCCGCCGATCCCGAAGGTCAGCTCAGCTTCGACTACGAGAACGGTATCTCGGGACAATTCAGCGTCACCGGAAACCCTGTCTTCAGTAGCGGCGACATGCCCGACCTCGACACCTTCGTCCTCGCCATGCTCGAAGAAGAAGATGATGACAGTGAGACCCTGATCATCGGGGCCGCCGACCCCATCGACGGTGAACATCTCGACGCCTTCTTGATCATGGTCCCCGACTTCGAAGCGGAGTTGGCAACACTCCCCTTTGACCCGGACTGTATGGAGATCGCCGACCCCGAGTGCGCCGTCGGTGGCTTCTTCCGGAACGTCCCCTACGCGGACTTCGCCGGGGGACCCGACGACTGGACCCAGTCCGCCGAAGAGGTCTACGTGATCGCCTCCGGTGATTTCGACCTCACCACCTTCCCCGTTGCGTTCGACCCGGACGACTTCAACGTCGTGGCGGGTATGTTCACGGGCACGGCCCCCCTCTTCTTTGCCAACGGCGAACTCTACGACGGCGACCCCGTGACCCTTGAGATCACCAGCGGTGTCTTCGAAGCGGGGCTACTCGTCTTTGAATAGACAAAAGGCGGCTCCCCCTGTACCGAGGGAGCCGCTCTTCTGTGACTCCGAAGCCACGAACCGAACGAAAATGATCCGAGCCTGAGGACTGACCGTTCCATACCTCAAAGCTCGCCATACCGCTGAAGTCGTTGGCACGCCTCGTGCTCTCCACTCTCACATGCGTACAGGAGGAGCCCGACGGCGACTTCATAATCGACCTCGACGCCCTGCCCAAAGTAAAAGAGGCTCCCGAGCTCCGTGCAGCCAATCAGGTTATCATAGCCACAAGCGACCTCGAAATAGCCGCTCGCCAGCTCAAAGTCCCGGTCGATCTCGTCACCGGCCGCGTAGAGACGGCCGAGCTCCACGCAGGCGTCGTCCCGACCTCGGAAACAGATATTCGCGAACGCCGCCACGGTCTTGTCGATATCTCGCTCCACGAGGCGCCCCTCCCGGTAGGCTTGACCGAGTGCCACGCAGGAGTCCAAATCATGGTTCAGGCACGCGTCGTGGTACACCAGGACTGCCCCTGGGCCGTCCTGTTCCACCAGGTCTCCCTGCGCCAAGAGCCCGGCCAGCGCTCGGCAGCTCGCATGGTGGTCTACGTTGCAACCTTCCGTGAACGCGAGCACCACCTGCTCCGCCGTAATGACCTCCTCGAAGTTCGGAAGAAGTAGCTGTAGGAGCTGACCGTATAACCTGCAGCCAGGACCGTGGCCGGAGGCACACGCGAAAGCCAAATGCTCGACGATCTGAAACACATCGGCCGTGGAGACCTCTGTCGTATCACTGTCGTCATCTGGGAGTCCTTCCATCTCCACGCTCAGCCTGCGAGCGACCTGAAAACAGCCCATGGGATGCCTCAGCTCGCAGGCCCGTTCAAAGAGTTCGGCGATCCGGACCGAGTCTCCCCTGGCACCCCGGTCTGTGACCCGCGCCAGATCGACGCAGGCCTGCGAATCGCCCTCTTCACAGCCGGTTTCCCAGTCGGAGAGGATCGCCTCGCCAGCCACTTCTATGATCTGCTCCCAGACATGGCAGCTCCTCTCTTCTCCATTCAAGCAGCTACCTATCACCCGGCGAAGGCCGGCCTCGGGGTCCCTGCTCAGACCGCCGCTGCCATTCAGATACATCCCCCCGAGGTAGGAACAGGCCGAGAGCTGCCCGCGGTCACAGGCGCGTTGGAACGCCTTTCGAGCGACCACCTCGTCACGCTCCATCATTTGCATCCCGTAACTCGTACAGGCCGGGACGTAGTCGTCCTCACAGGCCTTCGCCAGATACTTGAGCCCATCCTCCGGGTCCGCGGTTAGCAGAAATCCACCCAAGTATAGCATGGACAACTGCTCACAGGAGTAGCCCTCGCCAGCCTCGCACTCCTCGCGAAGCTCCGAGACCTCTATCTCCTCGCAGGAAAGATCTACCAGCGAACATCGCTGCACCGGGGGGGCATCCTCCTCGGAATCGGCCCGATCCGTAGGCGCCGGGGCCTGCGTGTCCGGAGCTGTGGCGCAACCGCATAGGATCGCAGCGAGCGTGCAAAAAAAGATCGCAAGTTGAAACCGCTTCATCAATCCCCTCAAAGTCAGGTCCAGTCCGTCTCTTCGTCTGAAGTCCGTCCGAATCCCGAGTATAGCTCTTCTCCGATGCTCTTGTCTCGTCCGGCAAGATTCCCAGTGCCCGCGGAACGTTGCAGGCCCCCATGCGAGAGGGACGCCGCTCCCTGGGTTCGTCACCGCTGATGGAGAAGCATCGGCAGACCTCCCTCGGGGTATAACGTCACCGTCCCCTCGGCCCGCACGAAGGCTGCTGGCTCGATGTCGAGCCGGAAATTCTTGACCATCGCCGCCAACAAGAGCCGGGCTTCCAGTATCGCGAAGTCGGCGCCCACGCACTTTCGGGGTCCCCCGCCGAAGGGGAAATGTGCGTATCGATGGGAGGGGCGAGCAACATCAGGCCCGAACCGGTCTGGATCGAACCCCTCGGGGTTCTCCCAGACCTTCGGGTTATGATGAATGAAGTAGGGCCCCACGGACACCACATTGCCGGCCTCCACGAAGAAGCCGTCGATCACGTCGTCCTCCATGGGCTCTCGTTCCACGGTCCAGGCCGGCGGAAAGAGCCGGAAGGTCTCGTCCAGGACCTGGTCGGTGTAGGGCAGCTTCTTCGCCTCCTCGAGCGTCGGGACTCGCCCCGAGACCACGGCGTCGACCTCCTCCTGGAGCCGGCGGCGCTCTGCCGGGTGCCGTGACAAGAGATAGAGCGCCCAGGAGAGGAGGTTCGACGTGGTGTCATGCCCGGCGATCACGAAAGTCAAGAGCTCGTCGCGGATCTCCTTGTCGCTCATCCGCTCCCCGGTCTCCTCGTCTTCAGCGAGCATGAAGAGGGCCAAGAGATCCTCGTTCTCCTCCTCCTGACCCCGGCGCTCTTCGATCAGCCCATAGACCAGCTCCTCCAACTTGTTCAACGCCTCTTGAACTCGCCGATTATGGGGCGTCGGCACTTCTCGTGGGATGGGAAAGATCGACAGGATCCGCTGATTCACGTCCCGAAAGAGGAGCACCATGGCCTCCCCAATCCAGCTCGCGTCTCGCCCGATATCCTGCCCGAACAACAGCTTCCCCGCGATCGACAGCGTCACTCGCGACATCTCGTCGGACAGGTCGATCGCTGCCCCCTGGGGCCGAACCGCCCAGTCGTCCAGCATCTCCTCAATGGTCTCCTGCATCGTCGCCGCATAGGTGTCGATCCGCTTGCGATGAAAGAGGGGCGCCACCAACCGCCGCTGCCGCAACCAATGATCCCCCTCACTCGTCAGCAACCCCTCCCCGACCACGGGCTTCAAAAAGCTATACGTGAAGGCTTTCCGATAGTTCTTCTGATTCTTCTGCAACACATGCTGCGCTGCCTCCGGCGTATTGCAGATATACAGCGTCTTCCCCGGCAAGAACGGCACCCGAATCACGCTCGCGTCATACTCCCGCGACAACGCCACGAAGGTCTGAAAGGTGTTGGCCCGCATCCGCATAATCCACTTCGGAGCCTCCAACAAAGAAGGCCCCGGCGGCCGAGGCGCAGTCGTCCCAGTTCGCAACATCATCTTCTCCCGTAAAAACCCAGCCCCATCAAAACCCCATCAAAACCCAACCAGCCCCCACCTGTAAAGCCACCCCCACCTCTGTCCTCCGACCTCTGACCTCCGACCTCCGTCACACGGGCCACATCACGTACAACAACACACTCATATACTGGCATACCGCTGCGGCGAGCACGAAGAGATGCCAGATGGCGTGATTGAAGAAGAGTTTTTCCCAGACGTAGAAGACCACCCCGATGGTGTATAGGAGACCTCCGCCCAAAAGCAGGATCAAGCCACCCATGGGCAGGTTCTCAAAGAGGGGTTTGATGGCCACCACGATGGTCCACCCCATCCCCAGATAGAGGGCCAGGCTCAAGCCCGGGAACTTCCCGAAGAAGAAGATCTTGTAGATCACCCCAATGATGGCCAGGGACCACACGATCCCGAAGATCCAGATCCCCCAGGGGTCGGGAAGCACCACCAGCGTAAACGGCGTGTAGGTCCCGGCGATCAGCAAATAGATGGCGCTATGATCCACGATCCGAAACACTCGCCGCCACTTCGGCTGGGTCATGGAGTGGTAGACCGTGGACGCCAGAAAGAGGAGCACCAGGGTGCACCCGTAGATGGCGCCGCTGATGATGTGAACGGCCTCCCCGTGGAGCCACCCGATGGTCACCAGGAGGGCCAACCCCACCACGCTCATCCCCAGGCCGATACCATGACTGACGCTGTTGGCGATGTCCTCAGCGCTGAAGAGCTCCTGATGAGCCTCACCGGACTTCCAGTCCTCGATCATCTCTCGTGTGCTCATGATCATCTCCCGGAATTGACGCGCCGCGTCATCACCCTACCACAGCCGCATGAGACTCTCATAAGATTGGGCACCGCACAAAGCCTGCAAGTCCGGTTGTCCGTAAAAAGTGTTTAAGGAACCTTGAACCTCGCCAGCCCCCGTCTCGTCGCGAAAGACCGTTGCACTCTCCGCCGATCTGACTACACTGCATTTCAGCAACGCGGGCGTAGCTCAGTGGTAGAGTCCTAGCTTCCCAAGCTAGTGGTCGCGAGTTCGAATCTCGTCGCCCGCTTCCCTAACAATACTTCTCGACACATCTCCGCCAACGTTCATCGAGGGAACCATGCGCGCCGCGGCCATTCTCACCCTTGCACTCCTCCTCTCCGCGGGGTGCGCCGACTGCGGCGATGACCCAAGCGGATCCACCAACCAGGGCTCCGACGCCGATCTCGACGCCGCTCACCTCGACGCCGCCGGCGATACCAGCGATACCAGCGACGCCCACGGCGGCGGCGACGACACCGATACCCGCCCGCCTCTGGAGGAGCTCCGACCCTGGGAGGACTACTCCGGTGACGGAGTCCCGAACATCCTGGATAACTGCCCCTACCACTACAACCCGGACCAGCTCGACTCCGATGGCGATGGCGTGGGTGATGTCTGCGACAACTGCCCCGACGTCTACAACCCCGACCAGGCCGTCGACCCGAACAACCCCGTCGACGATCGGGGGATTATCGTTGGCAACGTCTGCGCGCCGGAGCCGGCCGGTGAGATCTGCTTCGCCGACGAGATCACCTTCGAGGCCCTGGCACCCAACGTCTTCATCACCGTCGACGAGTCGGGCTCCATGAGCAATAACGATGGCACTGGGATCAGCCGTCTGGAGCGAGCTCGTGCCGGACTTTACGAGGTGGCCGAGCTCACCGCCGGCGACGTGCGGTACGGCCTCGGCGGGTTCTCCGGGAACTGCGATGGGAGCGGCATCGAGATCTACCTGGACATGGGCTCCTACACGGAGCAGGAGTTCAAGGACGGCATCGACATGCTCGAGATCCGGGGCGGCACCCCGATGCACGCTCCTCTGAAAGACATCCGCGAAGAGGGGCGTCTCGACGATCCCGACGATCCCAACGATGACCGAAGGGTGAAGGTGGCGGTCCTCATCGGCGACGGAGCCCCCAACCGGTGCGGGTGCACGGAGCACAGCAACTGCCGGGACGCGGTGATCGCCGAGATCGAAGCCCTCTACGATGACCACGGGATCCGGACCTTCATCGTCGGCTTCGCCTTCAGCGCCGACGTCTTCAACTCCTTCGCCGAGGCGGGCCGCACCGACGCCCCGGGCCCGAACCGCTACTACCTGGCCGACGATGGCGAGACTCTGGCCCTGGCCCTGGCGGACATCGCCGGGCAGCTCGTGGAGTGCCGGTACGTCCTGGAGGAGTCGCCGGAAGACGAAGACCTTTTGTGGGTCGCCATCGATGGCGAGTTCCTGGACCGATCGGAGTACTCCTTCGACGCCTCCAACGATGAGCTCACCCTCTCCACCGACGCCTGCGACACCCTCCGGGGCCTGGCCGAAGACTCCGTGGGGCTCGAGATCGTCGCCGGATGCCCCTGCGAGGGCGATGACTGCCAGTGCGTCCCCGCCGGCGGTCCCTGCACGGAGAGCGGCGACTGCTGCTTTGACCTCCCCTGCGTCGACGGCGTCTGCCAGGGCCCTTGCCGCCCCGTAGGCATCTCGTGCACGGCGAACTCCCAGTGCTGCACGAATATCTGCGCCATCAGCGGCGGTGCCACTGGTGTATGTGTCGGCGGCTGAACTACGCGACTGCCCCTCTCGGATCTACGGAGTACCCATGAGCTGGCCCCGCTATCACGGTGAAGACTACGTCGACTTCGCCTACGTCGAGGAGTTCTGTCGGGCCCTGGCCGAAGAGCACCCCGAATGGGTAGACCTCCGTGAGGAGGGCCGGTCTCACCATGGCCGGCCCCTGCTGGTGCTGACCCTGGGATCCCAGACCCTTCGCCCTGGCGAGCCGCCCCGGGGAAAGCGACCAGCCCTGTGGCTGGACGCCGGGACCCACGCGTCGGAGTTCACCGGGATCAGCGCCGTCCTTTTCACCATCACGCGATGGATGGAGGGCCTCTTGGCCGGCGACGACGCCCTCACGGAGTGGTTCACTCGCCATGACGTGGTGATCATGCCCTGCATCTCCCCCGACGGCGTCCAGTACGTCTTCGAAGGCGGGCCCCGGCTGCGGTCCAGCCTCAGCCCACCCCTGCCCGGCCAGGTCCGCAGCGGCCTGGACACCTGCGACGTCAACGGCGACGGCAAGATCCGGATGATGCGGTGGAAGGATCCCGCCGGCTCCTTCGTCGGCGACGAAGAGTGGGCACCATTTCTACGCCCCCGACGGATCGACGACGACCCCGAGGAGGCATACTTTCTGGCCGCCGAGGGAGAGTTCATCAACTGGGACGGCGTCAAATGGGTCCGGGCTCCCCGGGCCTACGGGGTCGACCTGAACCGAAACTTTCCGGGCCAATGGGAGCCCTTCGCCATGTTCGGGATGCACGCCGGCCGCTATTCCCTCAGCGAGCCCGAGAGCCGGGCCGTGGTCGACGCCTTCGCCACCCACCCCCACATCGGCTGCGCCCTGACGATGCACACCTACACCGGATGCATCCTCACTCAGCCCTACCGCAAGGACACACCCCTCTCAAAGCTCGACATTGAGCTGATGGAGTCCGTCGCCACAGATCTGGCCCGAGACACCGGCTACGACGTGTTCCGCGTCTACCCGGACTTCAGCTACGATCCGGACCGCCCCATCGTCGGCGTCTGGGCCGACACGATCGCCACGGTCTTCGGGGTCCCGGGGTACACCGTGGAGTGCTGGAACCCCTTCCCCTACGCCGACCTGGAGATCGAGAAGCCCCTGGAGTTCTTGATGCGCCCCGATCCAGAGCGCCTCTGCAAGCTCCTCAAAGCCTTCGCCCGGGACGAAGAGGACCACGCCGAATGGGAGCCCTTTGACCACCCCCAGCTCGGCCCCGTGGAGATCGGCGGCATCGAGTACATGCGGACCCTCCGCAACCCCCCAGTACATCTGTTGGCCGAGGAGTGCGAGAAGCTCTTTTTGATGTGCGACCGGGCTCGCCACTCCTTGCCCCGGGTCACGGCTCGGGTCGAGGTGGAGCCCGTCGGCGCCGCCCACCGCCTGCGGATCATCCTCGAAAACCAGGGGTTCCTCTCCACCAGCGGACTGAAGCATGGCGAGAAGGTGGGAGCCGCCCCCGGGGTCTCCGTCGCCCTCGAGCTCGACGACGAGCTCCTCTGCGCCCACCCCACCTCGGTCTCGCTGCCCCACCTCGAAGGGTGGGGGGAGCTGCGGGTGGACCACTCCCGGCATAACGTCTACGCCGGACTCTCCACAGGGGGGCACCGGCAGTTCGCCGAGTGGACCCTGCAGGGCGCCGGTGAGGTCACCCTTCGATGGCAGGCCGGTCGGGCCGGCACCGGCCAGATCACCGTCGAGATCCCCCACTCCGATGGATGACGACCCTCAAGCTTCGTGGAGCTCTCGCCAGGGCTCGTAGTAGAACTTCCGGATCAGCCCGATCGTAAACTCCACGAACTCCACCAGGACTTCGGAGCCCACCTCTTCCACGGTCTCCTCGAGGTGACCATAGGTGTTGATCGGGAAGGACTTCGGATTGATGGCCTCACTCTCCTCGATGTACTTGTTGATGGCGTCCCGATACTCGTCGGGGGCATCTTTGCCGGGGTGGGCCGAGGCATAGATCTTCACCAGCCCCTTAGTGTTGATGTCCAGCACGGCGTAGCCGATGGCGCCGTACCGCAGGTTCATCCCGCCGGCTCGACCGCCGCCGACCTGCATATCGCAGCCCATGTCCCGGGCGTTGATCAGCACCTCCTCAAAGGCACGCCGTCGTTCAATTCCCCCGAGATCCTCGGCCTTTTTCATCACGTCCAGAGTGTCCATCGTCGCTCCCTTCTGTGCAATTTCGTATGCGAAACGGGTCGTGGCCCCGTGCAAGGCTCTTCCAGCGCCGCAGCATGGTACTCGATCGCCGAGGAAATTACCACGCCGAAGACGGCCACGAATGGGTTCGGTTTTCGAGGGCTTCGCGCTCAGGGGCCGAGATCGATGTTCAACGGCAGGGGGACCACCTCGGCGTCGGGCTCGGCCTCCTCATCGGAGGGCGGGGGCTCAGCCGGCGCGGCCCGTCGGGGCGTGCAGTTGAAGTACTCCTCGGGCTCCTCGCTCAAGTCCCGAGCGTCCTTGCGGTAGGGGTCGGCGAGGAAGACGGGGAAGCCGTCGTCGTCGACCCAGACCGAGTAGTACTCGATCATCACAGGAATCGGCTCCTCAAGGTTCACCAGCCGGGTCCGACCGCTCTCGAGGATCTCGTCGATGTTCAGGTCGTCTCGGCCCTCTCGGTCCAAGAGGTGCTGGGCCAGCTCCAGGGGCTGGGAGATCCGAACGCACCCGGCGCTGAAGGTCCTCAGAGTCCGATCGAAGTACTGCCGCTGCGGCGTGTCGTGAAGGTAGACGTTATGCTCGTTGGGGAACATGAACTTCACCCGCCCCAGGGCGTTGTCCGGGCCCGGGTTCTGTCGAACCACGGTCCGCCCATCGGCCATCCGGACCTCTTGATACCCCTCGCGCTCAAAGAACCCCGGATCCTCTCGCCGCCGAGGTTCAATGTTCTCCCGCACCAGTCGGGCCGGCACATACCAGGAGGGGTTGAAGATCAGGTGGTCCATCTTCGACATCAGCGTCGGCGTAGAGTTGGGGTAATCCCACTGTCGGCTCTCCCGATCACAGACCCTGTTGTTGCGGCCCACGATCGCCGAGAACCGCATCGCCAGCTCTCCCGCCTCGTAGACCTCGACGTGAAAGTCGGGGATGTTCACCAGGATGTAGGTCTCGTCGTCCTCGTAGTGGCTGTCTCGCCATCGCTGAAGGTTCAGCATGATCTGATCCAGGCGCTGCTCCGCCGAGATGTTCAGGCTCCGCCAGAAGCCCGGGGTGGGCTCTCCGGTGTCCGGGAATTGATGGGTCCGCTGGTAGTGTCGTACGGCCTCGATCAGCAGGTCGTCGACGGTCCCGAGGGCGGCCTCCTCGTCAAAGGGGGTCGGCTCGGGCAGACCCAGCTCCTCGTCGGAGGGCTCCTCGACGTCCGGAACCTCAACGACCTCCTCGTCATCGACGAGCTCTTCGGCCTCGGCGAGCTCCGCGGCCCACTCGGCGAGCGCCTCCTGGCGGAGGATCTCGATCCGGGCGGCCTCCTGGGCGTCATGAGCCTCCCGGGCCGCCTCCAGGTCGGGCATCGAGTCATAGCCCTCCCGGGCCAGCCGCTCCCGCAACGCCACCACCCGCTCAGGCCGCGCCCCCTCCTCCAGGCGGAAGGTGGGCACCCGCTCCCAGCCACCGTCGTCGACGATCTGACGGTACTTCTCGGCGGCCTGCAAGAGGCCCCGATACTGCACATGAGAGGGCTCCAGATCTCGGAACACCCCGTAGACCTCGACGGGAGACTCGGCATGGTGGAGATCTCGAAGGGTCTTCTGCATCCGGGAGAGGATCACCTCCGTGGAGCCCCCGGCGTCTCGGAGAGCTCGCCAGTCTTTGCGGTTGAGGTTTGCGTGGCGCATCTTTCGGGCATACCGCAGCGCCCCGTCGGCGATGTAGAGCTCCAGTTCGGCGACCCGGGCGGCCCGGGGTCCCCAGGCCTCGGCGGCCTCGGCGACCACTTCTCCCCATCGGGACAGGGCCTCCTCCTGCTCTGGCTCCCTGGCAGCGGCGATCAAGAGGGCCCCCATGGCGGCGTCTACGTCGGTGACCTCCCCGTCGGCGATGGCGGGCTGCAAGGCGCCCACCAGGGCCTCTACCTCCTCAGGGGTGGGATCCAGGGAGGGGAGCTCCCCACCGTTGGTCCCGTTCAGCCGCGTCAAAAGCTCCTCGATGATGTCGAGCTGCATGGGTTCCGGGTCGAGGCCGTGCCGCCAGGCGTCCCGGAGGACCTCCACGGTGGCCTCCCCGATTGGGGTCAATCCCTGCTCGTCGACGAAGGCCGTCCGCAGCGGCCCGCCGACGATCTCCCGCTGATACACCGTGGAGTATCGAAGCCCGCTCTCCACCCGGGCCAAGAAGGGCCGGCTCGCCTCGGCCTCCACGAGGGTCTCCATCGCCTCGTCGACGGCCACGTCGAAGGCCACTTGCGCCAGATACTCGTCGAGGATCTCCAGGCGAGCCTCCACCAGAGCCCGGGCTTCGTCCACGGGATCGGGCAGGGGCTCTTCCAGGGGCTCGGGCTCCTCGGTTCCGCAGGACATCACAAGGGCCAGCGCCAACGCTATGGGGAGAAATCGCTTCATCGGTTCCAGGTATGCTTGCCGCCTCCGGAGGCGATCGGTAGCCTGTGCGGGACTAGATTGTACCTGTAACACCGGGCCTTCCCAAATTTTTTGCCCAACCAGGAGACGCCATGTCGGAGATCTACCTGTCGAAAAAGAGCAGCCTCCTCGTGATCGACGTGCAGGACAAACTCCTGCCCGCCATGTACGAGGGGGGCCGCGAGAAGATGCTTCACGCCACCCGCTCTCTGGTGGAGCTCGCCGGCGTCGTGGGCGCCCGCACGGTGTACACCGAGCAGTACCCCAAGGGGCTCGGACCCACGGAGCCCGGGCTCTTGAAGGTCCTGGAGGAGAACGATGGCGAGCGGGTGGAGAAGATGACCTTCGACGCCTGCGGAGCCCCCGGGTTTCACCAGTACCTGATCGAGCTCCCCAAGAAGATCGTGGTCTGTGGCATGGAGGCCCACATCTGCGTCCTCATGACAGTGCGGGAGCTCCTGCACCGCCGCCACGAGGTGATCGTCCCCTACGACGCCGTGATCAGCCGAGATGAGCGCAACCGGGACAACGCCCTGCGCCAGATGGAGGCCCTGGGGGCCACGATCCTCAACTACGAGAGCCTGATCTTCGACGCCCTGCGGACCGCCGAGCATCCCGAGTTCAAGCGCTTCTCCCGGATGATCCGATGAGACCTCTCGCGCCCGCCGCCCTGCTCCTTGCTCTTTCACTCCTGGCCTTGTCGGCCTGTGAAGACCGGCAGGGCAATGAGGAAGATGAGACCGTCGAAGAGCAGGTCCGGGGACCGGCGCTGCAGGCCACGGATCCGGAGCCGGAGCTCGCGACCCCGGACCCCCACTGGGTGGAGTCCCGGGTGCTCGACGCCGAAGAGCAGCTCGTCACCGACGCCGGGGAGCTCCTCTGGGCCTCCATCGAGGCCCACGGCGGGTTGAGCGGCTTCTTCCTCTCGGGCCCGCTGTCATTCACGGCGGCCCACACCTCTGAAGAACGGGGCTACTTCGTGGACACCTGGTCGGCCCGGGTAGTGGCGTGGCCCACAGACGATGAGGACGCCCGCACCGTGACGAGCGACGGCGACGCCTTTGACACCCTGGCGCTGGTGGCGCTGCCCTTCCTCCTCTCCGGGCCAGGCATCACCCTGGAATCCCTGGGCGACGTGGAAGTGGCCGGGGAAACCCACCATCACCTCCGAGCCACGGCCTCGGACTCTCTG
Source organism: Myxococcales bacterium (assembly GCA_007120035.1). Lineage (GTDB taxonomy): Bacteria > Myxococcota_A > Bradymonadia > Bradymonadales > Bradymonadaceae > SKON01. The sequence continues at coordinate 22,599 of SKON01000201.1, read as the reverse complement.
GACCTCTTCGATACCCTGGAGATCTACCTCCATGGCGAGTCCCACCTTTTGGGAGCGGTGCGGTACCCCGAGACCGAGGAACGCCGGTCGCGGTTCCTTACCTACGACACCTACGAAGAGGTGGGGTCGATCTCGCTGGCCACCCGAATCCGGACCTTCGCCGACATCGAGTCCACAGACCCGGAGTCCATTGTGGAGCTCTCAGGACTTACGTTCCGGCCGGACCTCGAGGTCGAGGAGTTTCACCCTTGAGCGGCGGCGACGTAGCGATCAGCGAGGTCCCGTAACGCCTCCAGCGAAAAGGGCTTCTTCAAAAACTCTCGCCCCAGATCGCCCACGATCTCGCGCCACTCTTCCTCGCTGCTGACCCCGCTCATAAACACGATCCGTTCGGCCTGGTCGGGCCACTCTGCGTGGAGACGTTCGAAGACCCCACGCCCCGAGCTCCCGGCCAGAAAGAGATCACAGAGGATCAGATCGTAGCGCTGACCCTCCGAGAGGCTCTTCACGAGGCCCCCTTCTCCCTCGAAGAGAGAGACCTCGTAGACCTTTCGGAGGGTCCGCTGCACCACGTCGCCGATCATGGGCTCATCATCGACCACGGCGACCCGGCCGCTTCTGGTTGTGGAGATGGCGGAATCCATGGGATTCTCTCACGAGATGGCGCGCAACATCGGGAAGATGAGCACCATCAGGGCCAGGTCCACGAAGATCTTGGGGAAATTCGCAGAAAGAGTTTTGGGCAGTAACCTTTTGTAATTATGCCACAAGAACCCCGGAGCGATCCACCAGAAAGCACTGCAACCAGGTCCGCTGGGCGTCGGGCCCGAGATGGCCCACTCGCAGACGATGGAGCACGGCCCCGGCCACGGAGAAGGTCCCGTCATCGAACCGGCGGATCAGCCGCGACGGCACGAGCAGCGCCTCGAGGATCTCTCGTGCGGCGAGCTCTCGGGTGCGGTCGGAGACGACCTCGTCGCAGACGCCGCCGATGATCACCGGGAGGCCCTCTTCTGCGTCCTCGATCTGCCCGGCCCCGTAAGTAAGGGCCTCCCCGATCAACCCCGTCAGCGCCTCCGTGGAGTACCGGGCCTCGGAGTCCAGCCGCCGCAGAGCGCTGACCACCACGGAGAGCGCCGCGAACACCCCTTTGCGAAGCTCCGAGAGGTTCTCCTCGGGGAGGAGGTCGTCGTCCCGGAAGCCCTCCATCACGTCCAGAAAAGCCCCGTCGATGTGGAGGCGACGGGCCAGCCGAAGCCCCCACAGGGGGTGGACCCCCATGGCCAGGAAGAGCCCCGCCGCCGCCGCCGGCGGGATCAAATACCGGGTGAAGGCCTCGACCATGTGCCCCCGAAGGGCCACCTCGTCACCCACCCAGTCCTCGTCGATGTAGGGCCCGGGCAGAAACCGGTCCTCCTTCACCCGGAGGATCCCCGTGCCCCCCAAGAGGGCGCAGTGGGCTCGCCAGCCGCCGGGCGGGGTGTGACCGGCGTCCTCCAGGAGGCTCCGAGCCTCGGCCCGGTGGAGCCGCCAGGCGTCCTCGGTCTTTAGCAAGCCCTCCTCTTGCACCCGGCGGATCACCGCCCGGGTCGCCTCGGCGGCACCCCTTTCGTCCTCCGACGGCGCTCCGGGCTGACCGCTCTCCAATAAGTCGATAAATCGCGTCATCGCCTCTGATCCTTTCGGCTCTCCGAGAGGGAAGAGCCGGGTTGAAGATCGACGGCCCTTGGATTAGAGAGCCGTCGCCATTAGTTTCTACGGTGAGGCGTTGTCCGCCTCTGAGACACTTATCGGCTCTCCACCCCTTACTGTGCGGATTTCTCATGTTCTTACGACAGGCGACAGCGGGAAAGACCTGGAACCTCGGCACCTTCCGAGGTCATGAGATCATGATCTCACCGATCTTTCTGGTCCTCATCGCCCTCTTCGTGTTCATCGGTCTGCGGGGCCCGGATAACTTCCTGCACCAGTTGATGTGGGCGCCGGTGCTCTTCTTCAGCGTGCTCCTGCACGAGCTGGGACACGCCGCGGCCTCCAAGCGGTTCGGGTTCGGGCCGTCCAAGATCATCCTCCACGGTCTTGGCGGGGTGGCCATCAGCCGCGGCGGCCACCGGACCCCCAAGCAGGGGATCGTCGTGGCTCTGGCCGGCCCGGCGGTGACACTGGCCATTGCCCTGACGGCCCTGGCTCTCTTCGTGGGCTATGTGCAGGTCTTTGACGGCAGCCGGGCGTCAGTGCTCGGGTTCTTCCTTTTCTTGACCATGTTGGCCAACTTCTTCTGGTTCGTCTTCAACATGCTCCCCATCTTCCCCATGGACGGCGGCCAGGCCCTGATGAACTTTCTGCGCCGCAAGCGACCCCAGCAGACGGCGCTGATCACCACGATCAAGATCTCCATGGGGGCACTGATCGCGGCCGGCCTTCTGACCCTGGTGGTCTTCCAGGGCGGCGGGTTCTTCGTCCTTCTGATCCTGGGGCTTCTGGCGTACCAGAACTGGCAGATCCTGGATCAGGTGAAGCAGGGTCGGCAGATCAGGTTTTCCTAGGGACGAGGTCTCAGCTAGTGGCGAGACCGCAGCTCGTCGACGCCCCGCTTCAGGAGGCGGAGGGCGGAGTGTGTGAGGACCCGGGCGCCGATGGTCAGGGCCCGCTCGTCGATGTCGAAGTGAGGGGAGTGCAGGAAGTACCCCGGGGCACGGGTGGCCGCGCCCAACCGAAACATCGCCCCCGGAACGCGCTCGCAATAAAACGAAAAGTCCTCGCCGCCCATACTGGGCAAGGGGATCTCGTAGAGGCCGTCGTCGCCGAGGAGGTCGGCGCCGACCTCTCGGAAGAGGTCGGTGAGGATCTCATCGTTGTAGATGGCCGGGGCCCCGGCCTCCATCTTCAGCTCGAAGGTGGCCTTATGGGCCATGCAGATGCCGCCGATGATCCGGTTGAGGTGATCCTCGAGGCTGCTCCGCTGATCTGGATCGATGGTGCGGATGGAGCCGGTGATCTTGACCTTCTCGGGGATCACGTTGGAGACCGTGCCGCCGTGGATGGTGCCTAAGGAGAGCACCGAGGGGATCCGGGCGTCGAAGTTGCGGCCCTTGAACTGGTAGAGGGCGTTGGCGACCTGGGTGGCCACGAAGATGGGGTCCACGCATTGGTGGGGCCTCGCGCCGTGGCCTCCCTTGCCGCCGATGGTGATGGTGAAGAGGTCAAAGGAGGCCGTGAAAGCCCCGTCGCGGACCCCGATCTTGCCCACGGGGAGCTCGGGATCGACGTGGAGACCCAGGACGGCGTCGACGCCGTCGACGGCGCCGAAGGCCACCATGTCGTTGGCGCCGCCGGGGACGGTCTCCTCGGCGTGCTGGTAGATCAGGCGAATCCGGCCGGGGAGCTCGTCCTGGAGGGCGGCGAAGCTCAGGCCGCTGCCGTAGACCATGGCCATGTGGGCGTCGTGGCCGCAGGCGTGCATCACGCCGTCGTTGGAGGACCTGTAGGGGACGTCGTTGAGCTCCTCGATGGGCAGGGCGTCGATGTCGCTGCGGATGGCCACCGTGGGATGGATCTCGGGGTCGAACCCGTCGGGGGTGAGGTCGGCGAAGAGGCCCGTCCCCTCGTCGCGGACCCACACCTCGTAGCCCAGCTCGATCAGCCGCCGGGACATCTCCCGGGTGGTCTCGAACTCCTGGTGGCTCAGCTCCGGGTGGCGATGGAAGTGACGCCGCAGGGTGATCAGATCGTCTCGGTGGTTCTGAATCGTCTGATCGGCGCGCTGAATCAATCCCTCGCTGATGGGAGCATTCATCCTTATAACCTTTAGAGCAGATGCCCGCTCTTGAGCCGTTTGGTCTCAAGGTAGTTGTAGTTATGGGGGTTCGGGGTGGTCTTGATGGGACGCCGCTCGTCGACGACGACGCCGGCCTCCCGCAGACCTTCGACCTTGGAGGGGTTGTTGGTGAGTAACACGATGCTCTCCACCTCCAAAAGTTCCAGCATCCGGGCCGAAATCTCGTAGTCCCGCAGGTCGTCGTCGAACCCCAGGTGGTGGTTCGCCTCCACGGTGTCCATGCCCAGGTCCTGCAGGCTGTAGGCTTTGACCTTGTTGGCCAGGCCGATCCCGCGACCCTCCTGCCGCATGTAGAGCACCAGACCGGCCTCGGACTCGGCGATTTCCTGCAGCGCCAGATCGAGCTGGGGCCCGCAGTCGCACTTCAGGCTGCCGAAGACATCGCCGGTCAGACACTCGCTGTGGATCCGGGTGATCACTCCCGTCGCGCCCGAAGGCTCCCCGTGGAGCACGGCCACGTGCTCTTTGCCGTCCCGGTTGTTGGTGAAGGCCACGATCTCAAACTGACCGTACTGGCTGGGGAGAGAGGCCCGAGCATAGATCTCTACAGAGAGCTCTCCGGCGGTCGAAGACCGGGGAGACTGTTTCAAGCTATCCAGGGGAGCAGCGTTCAAATTGGAAGACATCGTTAACTCCGTTGCGCGTGATCGTCGCAGGCCATCGAATCGTTTGCGGGGCATGAGGGGCCTACCCGTAATGCACACACGACCGCGGCGCAGGGCGCCAGGGCCGAGATACCTTAGCGCCCCCACCGCTGAGGATCAACTCCGCTCAGGTAGAACTCATGAGTCCACGGGGTTACTCCCGCCGACCTGAATAGGTTATGGACACCATTGCTGGAGGGACAAGGCTATTCATTTCATGAACAACCTCAAAGCCGCCTACTCTCTGGGGAAGTCCCATCTCAATTCGGTCCGGGCCGGGCGATCTCCCCGGAGGTGGGTGTGGAGGACGAGGACCCCGGCGGGGTCGTCAGCGGAGAGGACGATCTGCCGGCCCGGGAGGTCGGGCTCGGCGGACTCGAAGAGGATGGAGATGATCTGGTCGTCGATGGTCACGGAGCGGAAGGGATAGTCCGGGCCGTCGTCGGTGGGCTCCTGGAGGTCGAACCGAGCGCTCCAGAGTTCGTCGCCCTCAGGGGACTGCAGGAAGTACAGAAACTCCGACGGATGAGCGTCGGGATAGGCGTCGAAGAACCCCACCTCGTCGAGTCGATCCTCGTCGATCATGGCCCAGAGAATCCACTGGGCTTCCCGGACCTCGGGGTGGTCGAAGGCCTGGTAGCATCGATGCCCCAGAAAGAGGAGGGTCACGGCGAAGACCACCATGCTCAAAACCCCTCCGGGGCCTATCCGTCGTGTGTGCAGTCGTGCCATCGGTCTCCTCGGAAGCTCGGGGAAGTCCGTGGGAGTGTAGCACCTTCGTGGGGGGCGACGCGAACCACCGAGTGAACCCACTCGAACCGGTTCGTGGGGGTACGCTGTGATGGCGTGGGGGTTCGCGGCGGCATCGATCGTGGCGTCCGGGTTGGCGACGAAGGACGCCGGAACGTCGGGGCTGGCGGCGGCATCGATCGTGGCGTCCGGGTTGGCGACGAAGGACGCCGGAACGTGGGGGCTGGCGGCGGCATCGATCGTGGCGTTCGGGTTGGCGACGAAGGACATCGGAACGTCGGGGTTCGCGGCGGAATTGTTCGTGCCCTCCGGGTTGGCGACGAAGGACATCGGAACGTCGGGGTTCGCGGCCGAATTGTTCGTGCGGTCCGGGTTGGCGGCGAAGGACATCGGAACGTCGGGGTTCGCGTCGGGTCATTTCCAAGCATAGCTCAGGGCTCCCACGGTCCACCCCCGGTTGAAACCGGGGGCTGCGGTGGGCTGGGCTCCGCTGGGGTCATGACCCCGCTCCGCCTGAGATGTTTCGGAGAATGGAGTCGTTCCGGACCAGGCTCGGATTCACTCCGGCACCGTCGAACTCGGCACCGGGTTGGTTCTCGAGTGGTCGACTATGTGGAGAACATCTCAGGCGGAGCGGGGTCATGACCCCAGCGGAGCCCTGCCCACTCCAGCCCCTGGCTTTAGCCGGGGGTGGACCGTGGGAGCCCTGTACTATGCTTGAAAATGACCCGCCGCAAACCCCGACGTTCCGGTCTCCTTCGCCGCAAACCCCGACGTTCCGGTCTCCTTCGCCGCCAACCCCGACGTTCCGGTCTCCTTCGCCGCCAACCCCAATGTTCCGGTCTCCTTCGCACCGCCCAAACCGGACGCCATCACAACGCACCCGCGATCCGGCTCGGTTCGGTGGAAGGTGGACCTTCATATGTCTTCGGTCACACTCCGGGGTTCGCGATGACGGGGCGATCGAACGGGGGGTGCATAGAGGAGGGCGGCGACGGGGTGTAGGACGATCTCGTCGGCGGACTCGGGGCCGATCAGGCTCTCGACGTATCGATGCAGGGCTGGGGGGCGGTCGAGGAAGGCCTCGAGGGTGAGGAGCACCCCTGGGGAGTGGGGTCGTAGCAGGGCCCGGCGCAGGTCGGGGAGATCCGAGGGGTCGGCGACGTCACGAAGGACGCGCCAGGCTCGGACGGGGGCCGAGGTCGGGCCCATCAGGGTCGGGGCTACCCGGGCCGCTCGAAGGGCCGTCCGGCGGCGGTCCATCCAGTCCCGGGCCCGGTCCCAGGCAGGGCCCCGGGGCTCCCAGGGGTGGACGGGCCGGGGGTCGTCGCCGAGGCCGACCAGCCCGGGGAGCTGGTCGAAGAGGCGCACCGTGACGGGCCGTCCCGGGCGGACCCAGATCCAGAGGTGGCGCTCTCCCCGGCTGAGGATCCGCAGGCGGACCCAGAGGTGGTCGGCGTCGCTTCGAGGGCCGGTCTGGGCGAAGGCGGGGATCTTGTCGGGATTGTCGGTCTGGTCGCCCTTTCCGCCACAGACATCGTCGGCCAGCCCGGCGCAGAGCCGGCCATAGCGGGTGAGCGCCGCCAGGGGTTCGTCCGCCAGGGGTTCGTCGGTGCTGTGTTCATCGGTTTCGTCGCCGGCGTCGCTGTCACCACGGGAGTGGCCGAGAGCCTGGGTCGTGAGGGGGTGGCCGGCGCCGAACCCCTGGGCGGTGTCGACCCGGTCGTGGAGGCGGCGGCGCATTCCGAGGCTGTCGGTCCACCCCGCCGGTCGTGGCAGGAGCACCGAGACCTCGTCGGCCGTGGACCCCTGGCGAGCGATCCGGCCCACTCGTTGTTCGAGGCGAAGCGGCGTGGAGGGGAGATCGGTGAGGATCATGGTTCGGCATCCCTGGAGGTTTACGCCTTCGGAGATGCAGTCCGTGGCCACGAGCACCCGCAGCCGTTGGTGGTGAGGGCCCTGGGCGGTCGGGGTGCCCAGGAACCGCTCCAGGACCTCCTCGGCAGAGACTCGACCCAGGCCGGTGGCCCGGGCCGTTCCGGACATCACGAGCCCGGCTCGGAGCCTCCGGTCCTGGCGGACCAGGGCCTCGTAGATGCTCTGGGCCATCGTCCGGTACGCGGAGAAGATCAAGAACGGCTCGTCTCGATCCCGGCGGACCCGATCGAGGATCGCCCCGATCACGCCACCCCGATCACCGCGAACGGCCCGGACCTTTTCGGCGAGCTCTTCGAGGATTTCGAGATCTTCCCGGGCGGCGGTCCGCTCGGCTTCGGTGGGGGCCGATTCGTTCTGAAACACGAAGGGGAAGACCCCCTGGTTGGGATCGACGGCGCCGAAGAGGTCTCGAAACTCCTCCCGGGACAGGCGGCGGCCCTGGTGAGCGGCGGTGAGCCACCGGTGATGGTAGTGGATCAGATCGGTGAGGCTCCTGGCGAGTGCTTCGGGGCCGCTCTCCCATTGGCGCAGGAGCGCGCTGTGGCGCAGGGGACGGGGCCAGACGTCGTCGAGGACGGCCCCGGTCATCTCGTGTAAGGTCGCCTCCAGGTGCTGCCAGATCCAGGCTTCCTCCGGGGGGGCCTCGTAGGGCAACACCTCGAAGGAGATCCGAGGACGGCGACGGGGCCCGAAGTCGGCGATTCGGCGGCGAATCATCACGCATTCCAGGAGCTCGATCAGGTCGAACTCCCCGGCTTCGTGAGCCTCGAATGCCTCTCGTAGGCCCAGGCCCACAATGGCGAGCGTGAGGTCGTCGGTGAGGAAGAGCCGGAGCAGGTGGTAGAGGTCTTCGGCCCGGCTGCACACCGGGGTGGCCGTGGCGAGCACCACCGGGGCTTTTGCGGTGAGGAGCGAGAGGTGGTGGGTGCGGCGAGCTGTGGGGTTTCGGAACCGGTGGGCCTCGTCGACGATGATCACCGACGGGGTAAGCTCCAGGGGCGCCCGGCTGAGGCGGTAGTGGGTGGTCAGCCTGGCGTCGCGGCCGAACTCCCATCCCACGTCGGCGACGGCTCTTCGCCAGGTGGCGCCGAGCCTGGCCGGGGCAACGATCAGGGCCGGCCCGGGGGGACCTCCGGGGAGTCGCCGGGCCTCCCGGCGGATCCGACGGGCCAGGGCCATGGCCGTGCGGGTCTTGCCAAGGCCGACAGCGTCGGCCAGGAGGACGCCACCGACCCTGCGGATCACGGCGGCGCCCTGAACGACGGCCTCCCGCTGTTGTGGCGACAGGCCGTCGCCCTCGTCGGAGTGGGCCTGTGGCGAGTGGGCCTGCCCGGTGGCCTCTCGGGTCGAATCGTCGACGGCCCCGGCGAGCCAACGGCGGACCGACGGGGCCATCACGCCACCTCGCGGAGGGGCTGCTCGTCGCCGAGGCGCCAGCGTCGCAGCCGTCCCAGAGCGGCCTCGTCGAGGCCGAACATCGCGGCGCAGTCCCCTGGGGAGGGGACGGGATCGTCGCCGGCTCGCCAGCGGCTCCACCGCCGGGGCACAGGCATCAGCCGCAGGACCCATGCGAAGTGGCGGCGCCACTCGCCGCGGGCTCGCTCTCCCAGCGCCCAGGCCATGGCCCGAAAGGGCTCGCTGTGAAAGAGGTGGACCAGGCCCTGAGCGAGCTCGGCGGTCTTCGTGGGGATGAAGTACACCGTGTTCATGCAGATCGTGGGACCGTCGACGACGGTGGCCGTGAGTTCCTGGCCGAGGTCGGGCCAGGCCACGCCGGGCTCCTCGATCTCGGCGTGGCGGCGGAAGATCTCCCAGATCGGGCCGCCCCGAAAGTCGGCGCGGCCCTCGAGGGATTGGCGATGGGCCTCGAAGTGGTCTTGAAGCTCCCCGGGCAGCTCGGCAAGAATCTCCCCGTCTTCCCCGACAGGCCAGATCAACCGCTGTCCCGAGTGCCCCGAGGCGCTCTTGTGACCGATGTCTCGGCCCTGCAGCACAGGGCGCAGGAACCGCTCCCGCAGGTCCGGGGAAAACCGCAGGGCCTCCTCCTCGGAGATCAAGAACGCCCGGTTGCATCCGGTCATCACTCCTCTTCGGATCGGGAGGTCCAGAGCGCCCAGGGGCCGGGAGGCCCGCCGCATGGCGGCGAAGATCTCCTGAATCTCCGGCGGGACCAACACCCAGGGCTCTCGCGGGTCTTCTCCCCACACGGCCAGATCCCGGGGAGTCACCTGGAAGCACCGCCGGTCTTGGCCGCGCCAGACCCGGACCTGAAGTTCCGGCTGTTCCGGGCTTCTCGCCGAGCTTGCCCGTGCCTGCTCAGCCTTCTTCACCCGGAGCATCGAAGGATAGGTAGCGGCGTCGAAGAGGGAATCATGGGACTCGGAAAAGTCCTCCAGGGCCTCCAGGTGGTGGTCGGTAAGCATACCTCTCAGGGCCGATCCGTGGAGGGAGCGAAAGAGCTTCACCGGTACCAGGGCGCAGAGGCGGCCTCGGGGCTGTAAGAGCTCCAGGGACCGCTCCAGAAACAAGATCGAGAGGTCGGTCTGGTTCCCGAAGGTGGCTCGGATACCCAGCTCGGCCGCCCCGGGCCAGAGTCGGTGGTCGTCGCATCGGTAGCGGGCGCCGTAGAGGCGACGGGTGGCGCCGTCGATGGCCCCGGACCGCACCCAGGGAGGGTTGGTGAGGATCACGGCGAACCCACCGGCGGCCATTACGGGGGCGAACCGCCCGTCGAAGGAGAAGGCCGCGGCTTCCCGGCGCCCCTCTTCGAGATCCTTTGCGGCCCCCTGGAGGGCGTCCATTTCCTGGAGGATCCGGTCGAGCTCCTCCCGCTGACCGGGCTTGATCTGGGACTCGTCGTCGAAGAGCTCTCGGGACTCCGAAAGCCGCTGCAGGGGCTCGGCGCCTCGGCGCAGGTGGTCGAGGCGGCGGCGGATCAGGTCTGCCTGCATGGCCTGTTCGGCCTCTCGGAGGGCCCGGCGGAGCTCCGCCTTTTCCGCCCCGTGGGCCCCGACGTAGGCTTCTTGGAGCTCGGCGAGCTCGGCGGTGAGGCGGTCGGACTGCGGGTCAGGGGGGACCATGGCGAGTCCGCCGCGGTCGCCGACCCTCAGGCGGGTCCAGTCCAGGGTGTCGAGCAGCGAATTGCCGACGCAGAACCGGTGGGAGAGGTTGGGCAGGGGCGGCATGGCCCGGGCCGGGAGCTCCGGGAGGCTCGCCAGCATGGCCAGCCACACCCGGAGCTCGCAGAGGCGCACCGCCGTGGGCTGGATGTCGACACCGAAGAGGTGGTCGTGAACCAGGCGGCAGAGGCGCTCGTAGCGCTGCCCCGGGGTGCGGGTGATCCCGGCGGCCCGATCCAGGTGTTCTTCGATCTCTTTCAGCCTCCTCAACGCCTCGAGCAAGAAGGCCCCGGTGCCTACGGCGGGGTCGAGGATGGTGAGCTCTTTGAGGGCCTTTCGCAGGCTTCGGATCTCACCCCCGGACAGGGCCACCTCGTCCTCGTCGCCGCTCATCAGAGACGTCACAACCTCCTCGGGGAGGCCGGACTTCTCGGCCAGCCAGGCGGCGAGGATGTCTACCACCATGGCGGCCACCACGTGTCGGGGCGTGTAGAAGGAGCCCGACCGCTGTCTTCGATCGCCGTACATCAGGCCCTCGAAGACCTTGCCGAGCATCTCGGGATCCACGGCGTGGGAGAGCTCCTCTTCGCCGCTCCACTCCACGGCGAACCGGTGGCGTTCCAGGAACCCTCGGATCAGGTCGGCGAAGATCTCGTCGGGCCAGTCGAGTTCGGGGTGGCGGAGCTCCACGGGGCTGGGTTCGAAGAGTCCGCCGTTCAGAAAGGGCAGCTCACCGAGGGCGCCGGCGGCCTCGTCTCGGGCGCCTGTGGGACGGTTCAGGGCCCCGAAGAAGAGGGGGCGAAGCACGGTCCGGTAGAAGCTGTCGGCCCGGGCACTCTCCAGGCGTCGCCGGACGTAGCGGCGGTCGCCGTCGAGAGCTCCTCGGGCCTGCAAAAAGTATAGAAAGACCACCCGCAGGAGGGTCACGAGCGCGACGTCGTGGCGCTCCTCGGGGTCGTCGGGGCCGGCGATCATCTCCGCTTTGAGCCGATCCAGGAGCTCGGCGAAACGCTGGAAGAACCGTCGGGTCACCCCATCCTGGTCCAGGACTTCCTGGAAGTGGCTGCGGAAGGACTCGGCCGCCACGGGCTCGGCGCCGGCCCGGCGTTGAGGAGAAATGGCGAGCCACTTCAGGACGCCCACCTCGTCGGGGTCGTCGCGCTCCAGCGCCAGCCGTTGGATTCGACGGCCCCGGTGGTCGCGGCTGACGACCAGGGCGGTCCACTCCGAGGCCGAGGTCCACCACCACATCAGGCAGGACTCCGGGGCGGCGGCCTCGACCCGGGAGGCGATCCGTCGGACCACGGACCAGGGCACGTCCCCGTCAAGGTGGAGCAACCGCATGCCGTCGGGGGCGGAGAGGACCGTGAGCCGCAGTCCCTGTAGGGCTTCCTCGGTGAGGCCCCAGGCTCGAAGCGCCGGCCCCTCCACGAGTATGGGCTCCACGGGAAAGCCCAAAAGGGTGGCCACTTTTTCCACATCGTTGTCTCGAATCGCCGCTCTGAACGTCGCCATTTCGCTCTGCATCACAGACCTCCCGAGAAGGGTTTCGTTGCGATCCTTATCGGAGCGGCGACGGGATATGTGCGTTTCCATTTCTCCTGTGATAAGATGATCGGGAGTCCGATTCGCTTGAACCAACCGGGGTCGCTCGGGTACCGAGGAAGTACGAGATGGCAATTTGTCGTTGGACCTTCACCAAGCTTTTCATCGGGATCTTCCTACTCGCCGCCATCCCCGCCGTGGCCGAGGAGTCCGCCGAAGACTCTGCCGAGGACACCCGTGCCTTGAGCCACTGTGACCGGTTCATGGAGGACTACCTCCGGAGCTCGGCCCGGAAGATGTTCCGGGCGTTGAACCGGGACTACTCCCTGCGTTCGCTGGATCTGCCCGGCACGGTCCCGTTGGACCAGAACGGGGAGTCCACCACCTTCGAGGTCTTCCTGGAGTCCGACGACCGAGTCGCCGCGCTGGTGGACTACGGGCGCCGCCACACAGTCACTTATCTGGTGGCGGACACCACGATCGGCCCCATCGTGGTCAGCCAGACCTGGCAGGATCGGCGAGCTCGGGAGTCGGGGCAGGCCTGCGAGCCGATCCTGTCCGCTGTGGAGTGGCCCTACACGGCGGCGAACACCGTGGAGATCGAGCCTTTCCAGTACTGGGGACTCCGGATCGGGTGGCGGATTCCGCCGCCGGCCAGAGCGGAACGGGATGCCACTCCGGTGTTGGAGCGCCTGCGGGCTGTGGCGGACGACAATTCGTAACGGGTTCGATGGCGGGCCGGGCGGCGCCAGCGACCCCCCGCAGAACGGGTGGTTTGCGAGGGAGGGAGGAGCACCGGAGCCCTGCCGCCTCCGGCGCAGGTGTCCTCCCCACCACATCCCCACTCCCCAAGCCCCGCGCTAGCCTCCCCACACTGCACACCGCCGGTTCTTACGCCGAGAGCCGCCTCCTTCGAGGTCGGCTCCACCTCCACCGCTCACGTGCACACTCGGCGAACACCTGCGCCGGAGGCGGCAGGGCTCCGGTGCCCCTCCCTCCCTCGCAAACCACCCGTTCTCACGCTCAAAAATCGGCGCCATCACTACGTACCCACGATCCGGTTCGAGTGGCTTCTGCTCACGCACGGGCTCGCAGGGGGGTTCAGAACCGCGCCGCCCCAGGGACACGGACCTTGACAGAAGACCGGCCGTGGTGTGTCGTCCCCCCACGGGGCAAATCCCCGCGCCAGTGTTTCATTTTGTGACTTGTTCTACCGCTGGAGGAGACCCAATGAAGAAGTTCTTTTCGCTTCTGTCTGTGTTCGCTGTCTTGATGCTCGCCACGCCGGCAGCCGCCCAGGAGGGCTCCGTGAACCGCCCCGATGGGTTCGGGATCGGCCTGGGGCAAGGGACCTACGTCTCGGGGATCTCCCTGAAGAGCCACCTGGGCGCCACGGCGCTTCAGGGCGTCGTGGGTTATGGCTACTACGGCTTCGGGTTCAGCGGCGACTACCTGTGGAATATGCCCACTCTGGTCCGCGCCGATCCCCTGGATCTGGCCTGGAACATCGGCGTCGGGGGCTCTCTGATCTTCGGTGACGGACGATGGGGCCGTCGCGGAGGCTGGTATTACCCGGGCCATGATCGGCGGGGATACGTCGCGGCCCATGTAGCATTCGTCGCCGGTTTGGAGTTTATCTTGCCAGATATCCCTCTGGACTTCGTGATCGAAGCCCGACCGAACCTGATCCTTTTCCCGAGGGTCTGGTTACATTTCACCGGTGGTGCCCACGTCCGTATCTACCTCTGAGCCCCAGCGCTGGATCGCAAAGCAGGCCACGGGAGCTCCCGTGGCCTGTAACGTTTCTTGTGCCACCGGTGACCCCTGAGTAGAGTGCGGGGGATGAACCAGGACCGGACGGCAGACAAGCAGCGGGGATTCTTTCGGATCGGCGATCTCCTGAACGGCCGGTACGAGATCCGGGACGCCATCGGGCTCGGGGGATTCGCCGTGGTGTACATGGCCTTCGACCAGACGATCGAGCGGGAGGTCGCCGTGAAGGTGCTGGACATCCAGCATATGGCGGGGACTCTCGGCGGCACCACGCGGGTGGTGGAGCGGTTCTTGAGAGAGGCCCGGGTGGCGGCCAAGATCCGCCACCCCTCGGTGATCCAGATCTACGACTTCGGGATCCTGGAGGAAGAGCGGCCCTTCATCGTTATGGAGCGCCTCCGAGGGCATAACCTCCGAGACGAGATCGCCAACGAAGGCCCCATGAATGCCGGTCGGCTCCTGCCGATCTTCTGCGACGCGCTGGTAGCCCTCGGGGAAGCCCACGAGCTGGGGGTGATGCATAAGGATCTGAAGCCGGCGAACCTCTTCGTCTCCGAGCCTGGATCCCGACAGGAGTCGCTGAAGATCCTGGACTTCGGGATCGCCCACGTGGATCGGCCGGGACAGGAGCGGTACACCGAGGCCGGGGTGTTGAGCGGGACCCCGCAGTACCTCCCGCCGGAGTACATCGAGTTCCAGAAGGTCTCCCCGGCGATGGACATCTACCAGATGGGTCTGATCCTGGTGGAGGCGCTGACCGGGGAGGCCGCCGTTCAGGAGGAGCAGCCCTACGCGGCCATCGTGCGCCACACCCGCGGGGAGCTCTTGATCCCCGAGACCCTGCTGGTCGGGGAGATGGGTGAGGTGCTGCGGCGGGCCCTGGCGATGAATCCGGAGGAACGGTTCGGGACGGCCGGGGAGTTCGCCGACGCCCTCCGGTTGGTGACCCCCTCGAGCCTCCCGGGGACCTTCGCGACCCAATCGATGGAGTACCCACAGCCCGATACGGACCTGGCGTGGACGGCGGCGGCAGACGCCGCCGAGACCCAGGTGCTGGGCCCCGGGATGGATCCGGAGGCTACCGTAGCGTTGTCGGCGCCGCCGTCGGAGCTCGTGGAGGAAGCCCAGGCCCGGCAGGCCCCGCGGCTGGCCGGCCCTCGGCTGGCCGGCCCTCAGACGCTCCTGGGGGTCACCGCCGATCCGCCTACGGATATCACCGAGGCCGGCTCAACGCCGTCGCGGAGCCGCAGGATCCTCGGGGTGGTGGTGCTGGGATTGCTCGTGATGGTCATTTTGGTGGCCCTCTTCGCCTGGAATCAACCAGAGGAGATCGAACTCGCCGTCGAAGAGCCGCCGGCCGCCGAGGTGATGGCCGTCGAGGAGGAAGAGCCCGAGCCGCCGCCCGCTCCCTTGGAGATCCGCCTGGAGTCGACCCCCCCGGGGGCCCTGGTGGTCGCCGGCGACGAGCCCCTGGGGCCGACCCCTGTGGACCTCGTGATGCTCCCCGACGAAACCCGGGAGGTTTCTCTGGAGCTCGATGGGTACCGACCGCACAGCCTCACCGTCTCCGGCGACACGGCATCGCCGGTGGCCATCGAGTTGGAGGCTGTTCCGCCGCCGCCCCCGCCCCCGCGGCCCGCGCCGCGGCCGGAGCCGGAGCCCGATCCGGAGCCTTCGATGCGGTTTGCTCCCTGAGGGCTCGGTCAGAGGGGGTTGTTCGGGTTGCGCCGCGCCGGCATCCACTCCCGCTTATTCAAGAGCACTCGCAGGTGCCGGTAGAGCCGTCGGCGAGTCTCCGAGGGGTCGATCACGGCGTCGATGTAGCCTCGTTGGGCGGCGATGGCGGGGTTGAGGAACCGCTCCTCGTACTGGGCCTTGAGCTCCTCGGCGCGGGCCTGGGGGTCTTCGGCGGCGGCGATCTCGCGGCGGTTTAGGATCTCCACGGCCCCGGAGGCGCCCATCACGGCGATCTCGGCGGTGGGCCAGGCGAGGTTCACGTCGCCGCCGACGTGCTGAGAGCTCATTACGATGTAGGCGCCGCCGTAGGCTTTGCGAAGAATCACGGAGAGCTTGGGGACCGTGGCTTCGCAGTAGGCGAAGAGGAGCTTGGCGCCGTGGTCGATCACGCCGCCGTGCTCCTGCTTGCTGCCGGGGAGGAACCCGGGGACGTCGACGAGGCTGACCAGGGGCACGCCGAAAGCGTTGCAGGTCCGGATGAACCGGCTGGCCTTGCGACTGGCGTCGATGTCGAGGACGCCGGCCTTCACCCGGGGCTGGTTGGCGACGACGCCGACCACGTGGCCGCCGAGGCGGCCGAAGCCGACGACGATGTTGGCGGCCCATCGGGACTGCACCTCGAAGAAGGTGCCCGGGTCGACGAGGGTCTCGACGACCTTGCGGATGTCGTAGGGCTTGCGGGTGTTCTCGGGGACCAGGGCGGCCAGCTCCGGCTGGGGCTGGTCGGGATCGACGCCGGTGTCCAGGAAGGGTGGCGCCTCACCGTGGTGGCTGGGCAGGTAGCTGAGCAGACGGCGGACGCCGTCGATGGCCTCGTCGTCGCTCTTCCACTCGAAGTGGCAGACCCCGGTCTTGCGGGCGTGGGTCTTGGCGCCGCCGAGGTCCTCGACGGTGATGTCCTCGAAGGTAACGGCTTTGACGACCCGTGGGCCCGTGAGGAACATGAAGCTCGACTCTCGGACCATGCCGACGAAGTCCGTGAGCGCTGGCGAGTACACGGCGCCACCAGCGCAGGGCCCGGCGATGAGGCTCACCTGAGGGATCACCCCCGACGCCGCCACGTTTCGCCGGAAGATCTCACCGTACCCGCCGAGGGCGTCGACGCCCTCCTGGATGCGGGCGCCCCCGGAGTCGTTGATGGCCACGAAGGGGGCCCGGGCCCGGAGCGCCAG
Source organism: Myxococcales bacterium (assembly GCA_007120035.1). Lineage (GTDB taxonomy): Bacteria > Myxococcota_A > Bradymonadia > Bradymonadales > Bradymonadaceae > SKON01. The sequence continues at coordinate 6,083 of SKON01000201.1, read as the reverse complement.
GTCCTGGAGTCGGGCGATCTTCTGGGCGTGGGCCTGGCCGAGGCTGCCGCCGAGGACCGTGCGGTCCTGGGCGAAGGCGTAGGCGGGGCGGCCGTCGATCAGCCCCGTGGCGGTGACCACCCCGTCGCCGGGGATCCGCTTCTTCTCGAGGCCGAAATCGTGCTGGCGGTGGACCACCTGGGCGCCGATCTCCTCGAGGCTTCCCTCGTCGAAGAGGCGCTCCAGACGACGGATGGCGAGGCTTCGCTGCTCCCCGCCCGTGACGTCCAGAGACTTCTGGGGCGGCGAGATCTTGGTCGCCTTGTCGGCCTGCTTGGGCAAGGGTTCGTAGTTCGGCTCGTTCATGTCGTCCTCTCTTCGGAGTCAGTCGTGAGAATCAGGTGAGTCACGGGAAACAGGGGCGAATCAGTTGGGCGAACCCGCCAGGTCGAGTCGAGCTGTGGCCAGGGCGAAGCCTCCGAGGAGGCGGAGGTCGACGGCGATGTCCGTGCCGCCGAGGGCGCCCATGGCGTCGGCGGCACGGCCGTTGAGGCGGACCCGGGCGTGGATCTCCTCGTCACCGTTGAGGGTGAGCTCGTCGACGGCGATCTCCTGGGTGCTCACGGCCAGGCCCACGCCGAGGGCCTTTGCCACGGCCTCCTTGACGGTCCACAGACCGGTGAGGAGCTCGTCGTCGCCGTCCCGGGAGGAGCCGTTTCGACCGTAGGGCTCGGGCAGGCGGAGCGCCCGCTCGTCGGCAGTGAAGTAGTCCAGGGCGAACCCGGTGCCGCGGTCGGCGACCCGCTCCAAGTCGACGCCGATCTTCTGGCGGCGGCCCGGGAGGGTGACGGCCACGATGGCGATGCCCGCCGAGTGGGTCAGGGTGATCTCGGGAAGGAGATCGGAGAGCTCGGGCCGACCGGGGCTGACCACCGAGGGGGCGCCCTGCTCGGAGCGGGTGACCTGAAGGTCCGTCAGGTCCACAGCGAGTCCGTAGAAGTCCCGGAGGTAGTCCCTGGTGGCCACCCGGGCGGCCACCCGAGCGGCCAGCCATTCGCCGCGGCGGTCCGGGCTGCGCTGGCGGTCGAAAGCGGCCCGCTCCTCCTCGGAGAGGAAGCTCAGGCTCTCCAGTCCGTGGCGGCGCAGCTCGTGCCAGGCCTCGGCCTCGCTGAGCTGGACGGCCCGGTACCGCAGGGGTTGCAGGGTCTGGAATCGCTCCTGGGGCAAAACCTGGCGATGGCCGATGAGCTGCACCTTGCGCAGGCGCTGCACGGGGGTCCCGTCTTCGCCGATGACCTCGGCGTCGAAGGCGATGGTGTGGTCGTCGGCGTCGTCGCGGCGGAAGGCCCGGACGCAGAGGAGCTCTCCAGCTTCCGGGGTCCGCAGGGACTCGGCGGCCTCCACGGAGTGTGGGAGGAAGCTCTGGTGCTCCCGGACCATGCCCCAGACGCCGATGGTCTGGAGGGCGAGCTCCGTGACCAGCGGTGAGGTCACGAGCCGGCCCGTGCGGGCGGGGCCCGTCAGGGAGCTCGCGCCGACGCGACCGTAGCCGACGACGAAGTCGCCGCCGATGACGGGCACCTCGTCGAGGACCTGGAAGGTTCCGGTGTGGAAGAGGCGCTCGTAGAGCTCCTCGCGGCGGGGGCCGCGGAGGAAGTCGTCGTGGGGATCGAGGCGGCCGTTCAAGGGCTGGATCGCCGGCCCATTCTGGGACCCACGGGGGGTCTCACGGGAGCTCTGAGCGAACCGGGCCCGGAAGTGCTCCGTCGACAGGGGTCGCCCGGTCTTGGACGTACGGTGGGTGGAGACCACGGCTTCGACAGCGCCGTCGGCGCCGACGGTGGCGGTGGTCACCACGTCCAGGGGTTCACCGCGGTGGAACTTGGCGGCCTTCTCGAAGCGAAGGGACTGGACCGTCAGCGGAGAGCCCGTCAGTGAAGAGCCCGGCTGGAGGAGCGCTGCTGCCTCGGCCATCAGCTCCAGGCCCATGACGCCGGGAAAGAGGGGCGTGCCCTCGTAGACGTGGTCGGCGACAAAGGGCTCCTCGTCGGGAGAGAACCGGCTGGTCACTCTCAGGGTCTGAGCACGGCCATTCGCGGGCTCGGCGTGGTCGACGCGGTCAACGAGGGCGAAGCCATCGCCCTCGATCGACGGACCGGCCACGATCTCGACTCGTCCCATCTCCCCGAGGGCTCCGGCCACGAGGAGCTCACCGGCGACGCCCGTGGAGAGGGCCTCACCGACCATGGGCGCCCCGACGTCGGGGGGCAGGAGCTCTACGCCCCGAGCGGTCAGGAGGGTGCGCATGGACCCTTCGGCGGCCATACCCACCTCGTCCCAGGCGGTCCAGTCGAAGATCAGGGCCCGGGTGTCCGTGGTGGCCTCGATGTGGGCCACGAGCCGGGCCAGGCTGTCGTTGGCCGCGGAGTAGTCGGCCTGACCTTCGTTGCCGAAGCGGCCGGCGACGCTCCCGAAGGCGATGAAGCACTTCAGCGCCGGGTTGGCCTGGCGGGCAGCCTCCCAGAGGTAGAGGCCTCCCAGGGCTTTGCCGCGGAAGACCCGGTCGAAGCCGGAGACGGTCTTGTCCAGGAGCTGCTTGCTCTCTTCGACGCCGGCGCCGTGGAGGACGCCCGTGACTGGTCCCAGTGTGCGGGAGACCTCGTCGATCAGGCGCTCCACGGCGTCGGCGTCGGAGACGTCGCAGGAGAAGTACTCGACCTGCGCTCCGGCCTCACGGATTCGCCCGACGTTGGCGGCGATGGTCCGCTGGCTCTCCAGGGGCCACAGGGCGTCGCGCACAGCGAGGGGGGTGACCCGTTCGCCGCGGGCTTTCATGGCGGCGCGGATGCGGTCGGCCTCGGCGCGCATGTCCACGCTCAAGGGGTCGGGGTGGCTCAAGGCCGTGCGACCCACGAGGGCCAACTTGCACCGATAGCGCCTGGCGAGGTCCAGGGCCACCTCGGCGGTGATGCCCCGAGCGCCGCCGGTGACGATCATCACGTCGTCGCCGGTGAGGACCACGGGCCCTGAGGTAGCCCGGGGCCCCTCGGTGTACACCGGTCGGTGGATCACGCCGCCGAGGACGCCCACCTCGGGCTCCCCGTGGTCGGCCAGGGCGGCGCTCAGGATCTGATGGCCCAGCTCGGGGACGAGCCCCTCGCGGGCGACGTCGACGACGCAGACCTTCACGTCCTTCCACTCACGGTAGAGGGACTTCGTGAGCCCCGCGACGGCGCCGCACACCGGGTGAGGGCGGCAGCCTTCGTCGAGGCCCATACGGCCTCCCTGCCCGGTCACGGAGAGGAAGAACGCCCCCGGGTCGGCTCCATATGAGTCAGCGCCTGTGTCTGCGCCATGTCGGGCGAAGGCTCGGGCCAGGTGGAACGACCCCCGGGCGGCGTCGTAGACCGCGTCGGGCCCCAGGTCGGCCCGGCCGAAGCCCAGGAGGTTCACCACGGAGGTGATGCCCTGGGCTTTCAGCTCGGCCAGGAGGCCCTCTTCGTCGCGGAGATCCAGGGTGACGGCGTCGCCGTCGAGGTGTACCAGGCCACCGCGGTGAGACCGGTCGAAGGCGACGACGGTCCGAGCGCCGCAGGACTCCAGGGCCCCGCGGAGCACGTCGGTGAGGATCATCGGCCCCGCCAGGAGGAGCACTCGTTGCCCCTCGAGGGTCCGCCGGAGCGACGAGAAGTCTGCGGAGACGGAACGGTCGGCAGTGACTACGACGCTCCGCATCGGGAACGAGGGGTTGGGCACGATGGCCCGAGGCTCAGCGGTCGGCCGGGGCTCAGCGGTCGGCTGAGGAGCTGTCCCGGGAGCCTCACGCATTCGAAGCACTCGATCCTCGACGACCACCTGGGGTCGCTCGAAGCCGCTGACGTCGCCGAGCCACCGGTGATACCGAGCCTCGTCGACGAGCCTGTCTTCGCTGCGGCTGCGGTACTTGAAGAGCACCAGCGCGAGCTGGCTGCCGAAGCCGGCGGCGAGTCGCAGGGCGTAGTCCACATCGTACTCCCCTCCCCGGCTCAGGCGGAGGTCGCCGAGCTCCGGGTCGGGGTCGCGGAAGTTGGCGATGGGCGGCACCTGACGATGCTGGAGGACCTTCATAGCCAGGATGTCCTCGATGCCGGCGCCCATGGCGTGGCCCGTGAACCCCTTGGTGTTGGCGATCACCACCTGGTCGGCGGCGTCTCCGAAGGTTCGTCGGAGGGCGGCGATCTCGGCGGCCGCGCTGCCACCCCGGGCCGGGGTGTAGGTCTCGTGGGAGATGAACACCGTCTTGTGGGCGATCTCCTCGCGGCGCAGCCCATGGCGAGCCTCGGCGTCGCCGATCAGTTTGCCCACCTGGGCGGCGATATGGTCCACGTCGAGCCGGGTCGGGTGGAAGGCGCTGTTCACGAAGTGAGTGCCCATCACGTCGGCCAGGGGCTCGATGCCCCGTTCTTCGGCGAGCCCCGTGGCCTCGGCGATGAGGCAGAGGGCCCCCATGCCGATGATCATCCCGTGGCGGCGGCGGTCAAAGGGCAACGCCGCGTCCTTCACGTCGGCCTCGGTGGTGGCCGCTCCGGTGGCCAGGAAGCCGGCGCCCACCCACTCCATCAGGGCATCGCCGCTGGCGTCGTCGGCGGAGAGGATGATCACCCGCTTGCACCGGCCCGCCCGGACCCAGTCCTCGGCCATGGCGATCGCCGTGGTCGTCGACGCGCAGGCGTTGTTGATCTTCGTGTTCGGCCCTCGGGCGCCGATGAACTCGGCGAACCGGGAGTTGGCGATCCCCAGGACCCGCAGCAAGAACCGGTGGTTGAACTGGTAGTCCTCGTCCTTAAAGCTCGCCCGCAGCTCCTCGATCAGGGCGTCCTGGCCGGCGAAGGCCGACGCGAAGATCACCCCCGTCTCGTCTCCCACGGAGGGCGGTAGCGTCCACCCGATGGTCACCTTCTTCCCCGACCGGGTGGTCCGATACTTCGGGATCAGGGGCAACCCGGCGTCCCGAAGGGCCTCAAACCCGGCGGCGAACGCGAGCTGGCTGGTCCGGTCCAGGGCCTCGATGAGCCGCTCCGACACGCCCCACTCCCGCAGGTCGAACCGCCCGGCCTGCCCCGCCAGCTTGATCGCCTCGTCGGGATCGGTGACCTCCACGAGCTCGCCGCCACCTGAATCGTGCTTCTCCAGGCGGACGATCCGTTTGTTCACCATGGATCGTCGGACGTCGTCGTCGAGGGAACCGATGAAGTTCGTCCCCGCCAGGAGATCGGCGATGGAGGCTTCGTCGAAGAGATCCGTGGTGCCCGGGAGGCCCACGGAGCATCCGGTAATACAGATACGGAGGTCAGAGTTCAGAGGTCGGAAGGCAGAGGGTGATGTGTCGACCTCCGGGGTGGGTCGGACCGGTGAGGTCCCCGTGGGCGAGGCGCCCATAAGGAGGTCAGAGGACGGAGGTCGGAGGGCAGAGGGTGATGTTTCGAACCGCGAGGTGGGTTGAATGGATGAGGTGCCCGTAGGGCTTACATCGGCCCCGGCGGAGCGGGGCCTTGGCCCCTGCGGAGCCCCACTACTTCCAGCCCCCGGGCTTGTCCGGGGGTAGACCGTTTGGGTCCTGTACTCGGCCTGGGACGATTCCGCCGCAAACCCGGGCGTCCCGGACGATTCCGCCGCAAACCCGGGCGTCCCGATCGATTCCGTCGCATACCCGGGTACCTCACGGGTCCGACCCACCCCGGAGGCCTCTGCCCTCTGACCTCCGTCCTCTGACCTCCGTGTGGCGCCGAGGCGGTCGTGGACGTAGTCCGTCATCGTGGCCAGCGTGGGGTAGTCGGCGAGCCGGAACTCTTCGTCCCGTTCGAGGGAGAACTCCTCGCGGACGGCGGCCATGATCTCGGCCTGCTTCACCGTGTCGACCCCCAGGTCGGCCTCGAGCTCAAAGTCCAGCTCGATCTCCTCCGGGTCGTACCCGGTCTTCTCGCAAAGGACCCGCACCAGCACGGTGCTCACGTCCGCCCCGGCGGAGCGGGGCCTTGGCCCCTGCGGAGCCCCACTATCTATAGCCCCCGGGCTTGTCCGGGGGTTGACCGTTTGGGCCCTGTACTCGGAACGGGACGATTCCG
>SKON01000243.1 GCA_007120035.1 Myxococcales bacterium | reverse complement strand
GGGGAGGTTCCGCGCCGCCCTCTATCTCCGTTACCCAAACCGGTCCACCTCGGCGGTTCGTCCACCACCGACCCCAGGAGGCGAATCTGCCACCTCTCCTCGGGCCAAGGCCACGAGGCTCGGCGAGTCGGGCCTGAAACAGCGGCCCCGAACGTCCTCGCGGGCCAAGGCCCGCTGCGGAATCGCGACATTCCTGCCGACGGAAACCGATCACCCCGGTCAATCCCCTTGACCGAACCCTCGGGCTCGGTCACGATCCCCCCTCGGCTGCGTCTCTACTGCGAGGTACTCATGCGCGCTCCCACCCTGACCATCCTGCTGGTATCGATCTTCCTCTTGCCCGCCTGTGACCGAGACACCGACGAGGCCGTCGAAGAAATCCAGGCCCCGGCCCTCCCCGACGAGGGGACCGACCAGGCGACCGACGAGGAGCCCGACGAGGCGGCGCTGGCCCCGGCACGGCCCGATGAAGACCGACCCGTGGAGCCCGTGGGAACCGCCACCTGGGGAGAGCTGATCACCCAGAGCGGCGGCGTCCTCTATTTTTCGACCCCCAACCCAACGACCCCGGTCATCGCCGTCGATCCCGAGAGCCTGGAGGCCACCCCGATGATCTCTCCCGAGCCCGTGATTCCACTTGTGGTCGGAGAGGCCGGGCTCTACGCGTGCCGACCCGCCGATGGAGAACCCTGCGAGCTGGTGGTGATCGATGGCGAGGGAGAGCTCCATGAATTCGCTGAGTTACCCTCCCTTCTTCGAGGCTCCCTGTCTGTGGCCGGAGATCGCATGGTAGGCTCCCGACGGCACGAAGAGGAAGGCGCCGTGATGTCGATTTCTCTCGACGCCGAAGCACCAGAAGTCCTCTTCGAAGGGCCCATGCCCAATCGAACTGCCATCACCGATGACGGGCGGGTGTTCTGGACCTCCATGGCCGCCTCCGCTCCAGGCCTGCAGTCTCTTGGGCCTGATGAGACCGAGCCGACGGTCTTCTACCAGCGAATGATCGGCCCTGTGGTAGCCCACGGTGAAGATCTCTACTTCGCCGCACGGGCCGAGATCTTCCATCTCCCGAAGGCCACCGAAGCGCCGCATCGGATCGCCACCGGCGAAGGCGCGATCGCCGCTCTCGCCATCGCCGGTGACTCCCTCTACTTCGCGGCCGGTCGCGTCTGTCTCGACGAAGAGACGCCCCTGGGGAGCTGCGACCCTGAGGATCAGCGTCGAGTCCTCCATCGGGTGTCCCTGACCGGCGAATAGAACCCAGGTGGGCCACGGAGCTAGTCGGACTTCACCTTGATCCGACGCCAGTTCTTGCGGCTCTCGTTGTTCTTGGGCAGATCCACCGTGAGGACTCCCCGCTTGTATCGGGCCTCGATCTTTGCAACGTCGATACCCTCGGGCAGCGGAATGGACCGCCGGAACATCCCGTAGCCCCGCTCCCGGTGGTAGTAGTTCTCACCGTTTCGCTCCTCTTCCATCTTCCGCTCTCCGGTGATCATCAGGGTGTGATCCGACACGGTCAGCTCGATGTCGTCTTCGTCCATCCCCGGGGTGTCCATGGTGATCCGGACACTTTCGGCGGACTCGCTCACGTCCACCTGGGGAAGAAACCGGGAGCCGGGGCCCACGTCTTCGCGACGCGAGGAGGAGCTTCCCATGAAGTCCTGGAAGAGTTGGTTCATCTCGTCTTGAAGTTCCATAAAGGGCTCGGAGAGCCCCATCTCCGAGAAGAACCCCATCTCTCCCCTGGAACGCTCCGAAGATCTCGATCCCCCACTTCTTCGACGCTGCGACCACCGGCTCATCATGCTCATTTCGCTCTCCTGTTGGAAAAGTAGACCCACTTCTCTCTCGAGTTCCCCCCGGTGGCACGGGTCAGTCGATCCACCAGGACTGCGGAAGGAGAAAAAGGAATAACCCCCCGGCGGTGGTCGGCAAGGAGTGAATCTGTAACACCTCGTGACCCCCTTCGAGGCCTCTCGGCTTGACAAGCCTGGCCTGAGCCGATGTTCTACACCGACCGACGGACCCCACGCGGAGGAGAGATGCCCGACATCCAGAGAACAGTTCAACAGCTCGAGCACCGCCTCGGGGAGGTCTCCCGGGAGGTGCTCCGCATCGAGTCCCATCTCCGACGCGGTGAGTTCCGAGCGGCGAAAGCCCGCATCGGCGGCGCCCGTATGCAGGTCGAGGGGCTGAAGACCGATCGCAGCGCTGTGATGCAGACCACCCTGGTGGGCGCCCAGCTCGGCCTCCTCTCCGGCGGACACTGGCTCCGGGGCCGCCTGCCGGCCGCGATCCTTCTGGGTCTCGGGGGATGGATGGTAGGCCAGTCCCTTCTGGATCGCCAGGTTCGGGAGATCGAGGAGGTGATCAACCACCTCGACTTCCTGGAGGCCCAGATCGAGGCCGGCACCTCCCCTCAGCCGACGCCGGTCTCCGAGACCACCTCTACGTAGACACCACCTATTGCATGGCCGGGGACACCCGTTTAGGCTGATCTGAGGGCCCTATCGCCATAGACCTCGACGAAGCCACGGAATCACCCATGAACGGCGGGCAAAAGATACAAGTGATCTCTGCAGTCCTCTCTGTCCTCCTCCTCCTCCTCACCACTGGTTGCGCCGGCGGCGGTGGCGGGCTCGAGGACAACCAGACCCCGGACGCCGGCGAAGACCCCGACGTCGGCCCCCACAACACCACCGAGCCCGACGTGGCTGCTGAGCCCGACGTCTCTGATGAGCCCGACGCCGAGGAGGACATCGTCGAGGACCCCTGCCCGGTCTGTTGTGCCGGCGAAGTCCGGTGCGCCGGTCAAAACACCCTCGAGACCTGCAACGACGACGGCGACGCCTGGGTGGCCTCGGCCTGTGGCGAAGGGGAGGTCTGCGAAGACGACGCCTGCGCCCTCCCGCCGGCCTGCACCCCGGGAGACTCCTACTGTTTCAGCGCCACCCAGCTCGTGACCTGTCGCCCCGATGGCTCGGGCTACGTCACCGAGACCTGCCCCCTGGAGACCACCTGTCTGGGCGCTGAATGTCTCTCCGGACTGAGCTCGGGCCACCCCTGTAGCGACCCTGATGAGTGCGCCGGCGGCCTCTGCCGATGCGGCGACGACGAGAGCTGCATCCTGGACCACGGCGGATATTGCACCAACTCCTGCGAGACCGATCCCTGCACGGGCAACCAGGTCTGCTGGGACCCCGACGGCGTCACCGCTGGCGGCTATCCCCACTGCCTTCGGGCCTGCGACCAGGCCTGCTCCCTGACGGGCATGAGCTGCACCTTCGTCTTGGCCGACGAAGATGGCGAGCCGGAGTGGCGAAGCGGCTGCCTACCCCCGCAGATCCAGGCCGTCGGCAAGCGCTGCCAGACCGACGATGACTGCGTCAACGGTGCGTGCCGCCTCGACTACTACGATGACTTCGGGATCTGCAGCCATCGGTGCGAAGAAGACGGATGCCCCCCCGGTACGGCCTGCGCCAGCCACTCCAATGGCGAGTTCTGGTGCAGCGCTCTCTGTTCCGGCGGGGTCTGCCCCCTGGCCGCCGAGCACAGCGATATCAGCATGAACTGGGACGTGAACTGCGGAACTCGCTTGACCCCGAGCGGCTCGAGCGTCAGTGTCTGCGTGAACTGATCACTGCCCTACGCGAAGTAGCCCACCTATGAGACACGCCAAAATCGTCTGTACCCTCGGCCCCGCCTCCAGCTCCCCCGAGGTCCTCGAGGAGATGATCCTCGCCGGGATGAACGTCGCTCGCCTGAACTTCTCCCACGGCGACTACGAAGACCACCGCAAGACCTTCGAGCTGGTCCGGGAGCTCTCGGCGGATCTGAAGCGACCCGTGGCGATCCTCCAGGATCTCCAGGGGCCCAAGATCCGGGTCGGCACCTTCGCCGAGGACTCCATCCAGCTTCACAGCGGCGACCCCTTCACGATCACCACCGACCCCGACGTGATCGGCGACCAGGAGCGGGTTTCCACGACCTACGAGAACCTCCACCTCGACGTGGAGCGCGGTGACATCCTCCTCGTCGACGACGGCCTGCTCCGGTTCCGGGTCGTCGAGGTCGACGGCCAGCAGGTCCACACCGCCGTCGAGGTCGGCGGGGTCCTCAAGAACAACAAGGGCATCAACCTCCCCACCGCCGCCGTCTCAGCCCCCAGTCTCACCGAGAAGGACAAGGCCGACCTGGCCTACGGGATGGACCTCGGCGTGGACTACGTGGCCTTGAGCTTCGTCCGGTCTGCTCTGGACATTCACCAGCTCCGATCCCATATGCCAGCGTCCCTGGTGGAGTCCATCAAGGTGATCTCCAAGATCGAGAAGCCTCAAGCCATCGCCGAGCTCGAGGACATCATCGCCGTCTCCGACGGGATCATGATCGCCCGCGGCGACCTCGGCGTCGAGCTCCCCCCTCAGCGGGTGCCGATGCTCCAGAAGATGGCCATCAAGAAGGCCAACGAGATGGGCCGTCTCTCCATCACGGCCACCCAGATGCTGGAGTCCATGACCACTAACTTCCGCCCCACTCGCGCCGAAGCCTCCGACGTGGCAAACGCCATCCTCGACGGCACCGACGCGGTGATGCTCTCCGGAGAGACCGCCGCCGGACGCTACCCTGTGGAGTCCGTTCGGATGATGGCGTCCATCATCTCCGAGGTGGAGCAGAGCCGCGCCTATCGGGCCCTGCCGGAGCCTCGGTCGGTTCAAAACCTGCGGACCTTCCCCAACGCCGTCGCCCGGGCCGCCACCATCGCCGCCTCCGAGCTCGACGTCACGGGCATCGTCGTCCTGACCAACTCAGGCTCCACAGCTCGCCTCCTGATGACCTATCGCCCCGAAAAGCCCATCATCGCCTGCACCCCGGACCCTCGGGTCTTCCAGCAGATGGCCTTATACTGGGGCGTGGAGCCCTACCAGATCGAGATGTACAAGAACACGGATCGGATGCTCGACGCCGTCGAAGAGCTGATGCGCAACGACCGTGACTCTCAGCCCGGCGACGAGGTCATCGTCCTGATGGGATCCCCCGCAGGCGGTGGTGCAGAGACCAATCTGATTAAGTTTCACCGGCTCTGACGGGCCTTCAGCCGTCGGAGACCACCCGGTTCCGCCCCGTCTCTTTGGCGTGATAGAGCCGGGTGTCGGCGAGCTTGATGAACGTGAAGGGATCCGGTGGGCCGTCGCCCCCTCGCTCACCGATCCGCTGGAGGTACTCCCGCACGTCGGCGACCCCCAGGGAGAGCGTGATCGGGATGTCCACCCCGTCGAAGGTGAAGGGCTCGGCCTCGATGGTTCGCCGGATCTTCTCGGCGGTCTTGACGGCCTTGGCCTTCTCGATCTCCGGCAAGAGGAGGATGAACTCCTCGCCACCGTACCGGGCGAAGATATCATCACGGCGAATCACGCTGACGATTCGCTGGGCGACCTGCTTCAGGATATGGTCCCCCGCCAGGTGTCCGTAGGTGTCGTTGACGGGCTTGAAGTGGTCGATGTCGAACATCACCAACGACAGGTCTCGCTGGTATCGGACGCACCGGCTCAGCTCCCGCTCCATCTCCTGCAGGAAGTACCGCTTGTTGAAGATCTGGGTCAGGCCGTCCGTCGTGGTCAGACGATAAATCTCGTCGTGATAGGAAGCCTCCACGTTGCTGCCGGACAAGAACTTGAAGATCGTCCGACCGATCTTGACCTGGTCCCCGTCGCGCAACGCCAGCTCTTCAATGGGCTGGTCATTGACGTAGGTTCCATTGGTGGACCGGAGGTCTCGGATCCGGATCACCGAGCCGTCGTTCTCGATCACCGCGTGGTTGCGAGAGATCGAGTCTTCGTCGATCTGGATGTCCACCTTGCTCGACCGGCCGATGTTGGTCGTGTCTTGCTGAAGGCTGTACTTCTTCCCCAAATCAGCGCCATTGATCACCACCAGACAGGCATCCCGAGAGGACGTGGTCTTCGTCGATATCGGCCGAATGACCGTAATGACTGTGTTGTCCTTCGCCATGGCTGCCTTCTTCTATTCCTCCCGCCTCAACCGCAGGAGACTCCCGGCCACTCATCGTGCCGGGCTCGACGCTCAACTCCCCATTACTCCCAACAAGTGGGACAAAGAGGGCTGATGGATATGGTCCGCAAGGGTTTTCCTTCCTTGTATTAAATCAGAGTCCCTGTCGGATTGCAACGCATTCTGGCTTACCTCGTGGCAGATCACAACAGGAGAATCCCCGGATCTGCGAGGTCTTCCTCGGCGGGTTGACCGAGGCGCGCAAATTCCGCGTGTCCTACTCGACCGAGCAGCCCGTGGGCGATCTTCTTGCCCAGCTCCACCCCGGGCTGATCGAAGGCGTCGATCTCGAGGAGTTCACCGGCCATGGCGGTGATCATCTGCCAGGAGAAGAGAAAGGAGCCCACCGTTCGAGGGGAGATCTCCGAAAAGATCCACCGCGACGTGGGCCTCCCCTCTCGGCGAAGCGCGGCTCGGGTGCCGGCGAGCTCGGCGGCGAAGATCTCCGAGATCCTTCGACCTTGAAGATGGCTCAGCCCGTCGGGGAGCGCCGGGCTCACAGGGACCACCCGATCTCGCTCAAACCGCTCCACCTCCAGGAAGGTCACGTGCTTGTTTCGAGGACCCTCCATGTAGAGCTGGACCTGGCTGTGCTGGTCGATCACCCCCAGGGCTTTGATGGGCGTGATCCCCACATGGACGGTCTCCCCCCGGCGGTTTCGGGCCTTCCCCAGGCTCTCCGCCCAGAGCTGGCAGAACCAGTCCACGAGCATGCTGAGGCGGTCGGCGTAGGACATCATCACCAGCTCGTCGACCCCCTCCCGCATCAGGGAGATATGCTCCGCCGCCGCCATCCCCCAGGAGCCTGCCAGGTCGGCGGCGTGGCGCTCGCGCACCTGGCGGGCGCCCTGCAAGAGCTCGGCGATGGGGTATCCGGCCAGGGCCAGGGGCACGAGCCCCACGGCGGTGAGCACGCTGAACCGCCCTCCCACGTTGGGAGGTACCGAGAAGTTCTGCCAGCCGTGGCGCTCCACGAGCTTGCGAAGCTCCCCTCCTTCCGGGTCAGTGATCCCCACCAGGTGGCGATGGGAAGCCTCCTCGCCGACCGCGTCGGCGATCATTCGCCAGGCGATCCAGAACTGGCTCATCGTCTCAATGGTGGTGCCACTCTTCGTGATCACCACTACCAGGGTGGTCCGAGGATCGAGCCCCGAGAAGAGCCGGTCCACCGTCTCGGGGTCGAGGTTCTCGGCGAAGTGGGTCCGCAACCCTCGGAGGTGCTCCGGATCTGCGGCGTGGAGCACCGCTCTCGCCCCCAGGCTCGAGCCTCCGATCCCGATGACCACCTGGTCGGTCCACCCTTCTTGAAGCTTCGTCGCCGCCCAGGCCTCGATGGCCTCGGGGTCGATGTCCGGGCAGTTCACAAACCCGAGCTCTCCCGAGCTGAACCGAGCCTGCAGCCTCTCGGCGGCCAGGGAGATCTCCCCTCTATCAAAGCTATCGCCTTCCAGGAGGCCTTCGCCGTACAGCCCCGTTGTCTCGTACCGCAGCATCGCCTACCTCCTGTGCTCGATGTGGTTATCCCAGGACCCGCTTGACGGTCCCGATGACCCGGTCGATGCCGGCTCTGGTGTTCATCTCTGTGGCGGCCACCAGCATCTGCCGAGACCACTCCGGGCGGACCGACCCCAGGTCAAAGCCGGCCAGGATATCTTCCTCCAGGCAGGCGTCGATCACCTCGCGGGCCGGCCGCGGCAGCTCCACGACGAACTCGTTGAAGAACGGCGCGTCGTACACCGGGGCGCACCCCAGCTCTTCCTCGAACCGGCGAGCGGCGTAGGCCGCCCGGGACATGTTCAACCGCCCCAGCTCCCGGAGGCCCTCTTTGCCCATCAGGCTCAGGTAGATCGCCGCCCCCAGCGCCATCAGCCCCTGGTTGGTGCAGATATTGCTGGTCGCCTTCTCCCTCCGGATATGTTGCTCCCGGGTGGACAGGGTCAGCACGTACCCCTCCCGCCCTGTGGCGTCCACGGTGCGCCCCGCCAGGCGGCCCGGCATCGCCCTGAGCTGCTTCTCTCGGGCGGCGAAGATCCCCAGCGCCGGCCCGCCAAAGGACAGGCCCATCCCGAGGCCAATCCCCTCGCCGGCGCAGATATCGACGCCGAAGCTTCCCGGCGGCTGGCTCAAAGCGAACGCGTGAGGCTCGGTGAAGGCCGCTACGACCCGAATCTTATGCTCCTGAGCCCAGGCCACCAGCTCCCGGGGATCTTCGAAGACGCCCAGAAAATTCGGTGTCTGGAAGACCACACAGGCCACCTTTCGGGGGTCCTCGATCCGGGAGGTCAAGGTCTCCAGATCGATTCGGCCCGTGCCGGCGTCACAGGGGAACTCTCGGTAACGGTCTCCGTCCTGCCAACCCAGATAAGTCTTGACCACCTCCCGGTACTCCGGGTGCAGCGTCTCGGCCACCCACACCTGGTCCCGGCGGGTCGTGCGCTGGCTCATCAGCGCCGCCTCGGCCACCGCGTGGGCCCCGTCGTACATCGACGCGTTGGCCACGGGCATGTCCAAGAGTTCGGCCACCATGGACTGAAACTCGAAGATCGCCTTGGTCGTGCCCTGGCTGATCTCCGGTTGATAGGGAGTGTAGGACGTCAGAAACTCGGCCCGCAGCAGGAGCTGATTCAGGGCCTGGGGCACGATATGGTCGTAGCAGCCGGCCCCCAGCATAGAGTCGATCCGCCCTCCGGCGACACGGTTGCGGCCGGCGAGCTCCTCGAGGTGACGGGTCAGGGCGATCTCGCCCATCGGGTCCGGGAGGCTCATCTCCCGGGCCGCGACCCGTAAGCTCTCCGGTATCGACTCGAAGAGATCGTCAATGGTCTCTACGCCGATGGCGGCGAGCATCTCGGCGATCTCTTCGTCGGTGTGGGGGATGTAGCGCATGTGCTCAGTCTCCGCCGGACAAGAATTCGTCGTAGCCCTCGGCGTCCATCAACTCCTCGAGCTCCCCGGGGGCGGACATGGCGATCTTCACGATCCATCCCCCCTCGTAGGGGCTGTCGTTGACCAACTCCGGGGCGTCCTCGAGCTCTTCGTTGATGGCCACCACTTCCCCGGAGACCGGGGCGTAGAGGTCGGAGACGGTCTTCACGCTCTCCACGACCCCGAACTCCTGCTCTCGCTCCACCTCATCGCCGACAGCCGGAAGCTCGACGAAGACGATGTCCCCGAGGGCATCCTGAGCGTGGTGACTGATCCCGACGGTCACCGTGCCGTCCCCCTCGTCGCGGGCCCACTCATGGTCTTTGGAGAACCGGTACTCTTCAGGAATCTTCATCTCCACTCCTCTCTCGATAAACCCATCAAGTCTTGGGACGGCGGTAAAACGGAGGCTTCACGACCCGGGCCACGACACTTCGCTTCCGGATGGCGATCTCCACGGAGTCGACGTCGGCGTGCGCGGAGTCGATGTAACCCAGAGCGATTCCCTCTTCAAGAGTCGGAGAGTATCCGCCGCTGGTCAGGGAACCGACCTCCTCGCCATCGATCTGGATCGGGTACCCGGGGCGGGGGACGCCCCGCCCTTCCACCACAAAGCCCCGAAGCCGTCGCGCCGGCCCGGCCTCCTTGATGGCCGCGAGCGCTCCCCGCCCCACGAAGTCCGAATCTTTGTTCAGCTTCACGACCCAGCCGAGCCCAGCCTCGTAGGGGTTTGTCGACGGGCCGATATCCTGCCCGTGAAGCATCAGGCCCGCCTCCAACCGAAGGGTGTCTCGACACCCCAGTCCACAGAGGGTCAACTCTTCGGGGAACCGCTCCGTGAGGGCGTCGAAGACCACCGCCCCGCCGTCGTTCGACAGGTAGAGCTCGAACCCGTCCTCGCCGGTGTATCCCGTGCGGGCCACCAGCCCCGGTTGGCCGGCGATATGGGCCTCCTGGCAGCGGAAGAATTTCAGACCTTTCAGGTCGGCCTCGGTGAGGGCCTGCAAGAGCTCCTCAGCTCGCGGGCCCTGGATGGCGAGCTGAATCATATCATCAGAGCGATCCTGGAGCTCCACGTCCCCGGAGAGGTGGGCCCCCATGTGGGCCAGGTCCGCCTCACGATTGGCAGCGTTCACGCAGAGGAGGAGCTCTTCGGCGGAGAGACGATAGATCACCAGATCGTCGACGATGCCGCCGTCGGCGTTGCACATCACCGTGTACAGGGCCTTGCCGTCGACCAGACCCGAGACGTCGTTGGTCACCAACCGGTCCACGGCTGCCACGGCATCTGGGCCCACGGCGTAGACCTGGCCCATGTGGCTGACGTCGAAGAGCCCGGCGGCCTCCCGCACCGCCTTATGCTCCTCCATGATGGACGTGAACTGCACGGGCATCGAGTACCCAGCGAAGGGCACCATCCGCCCTCCGGCCGCCACGATTCGATCGTGAAGGGGGACCCTCTTCAAACTCTCGTCGCTCATGCTTCCTCCGCCACCGGCGCGTACATCACGCCCGGGAATCGAACGGGAGCCCGGCCCAGGTCGACCAGGCCCGCCTCGTCGAAGGAGAGTAACTCCCCACAGCGAAAGGTCCAGCCCGTTTGCAGACAGGCCGCCCGCAAGGTGTTCTCCATCAGCGTCGCCACGGTCATCGGCCCTACCCCACCGGGCACCGGTGTGATCCAGGAGGCCCGCGCCCGGGCGATGTCATACTCCACGTCACCGCAGAGGCGGCCGTCGACCCGGTTGATGCCCACGTCGACCACCACGGCCCCCTCTTTGATCCAGTCCCCTCTGATCAGCCGAGGGACGCCGGTGGCGACCACCAAAAGATCGGCGCGACGCACCAACGCTTCCAGATCGGGCGTGTGGCGATGGCAGAGGGTCACCGTGGCGTCCGACCGGGTCAGCATCACCGCCATGGGACGCCCCACGATCACGCTCCGGCCCACCACCACCGCCTCCAGTCCGCGGGGCTCCACCCCGGCAGCGCGGAGCAGGCGCAGTACCCCCGTGGGGGTACAGGGCTCCAGGGGCGACCGGCCAGCCATCAACTGCCCCAGGTTGGCCGGATGAAATCCGTCCACGTCCTTCACCGGGTCGATCGCCATCACGGCCTCGCCGCTGTCCAGCCCCTCAGTCAGGGGCAACTGCAACAAGATCCCGTGGGTGTTCGGATCGTCGTTCCGCTCTCGGAGCCTTCTGTGAAGCTCATCCTGGGAGATCTGGGCGTCCAATTTCTCGTGGATCGAGATGATCCCCACCCTCTCACAGGCCCGGACCTTATGCCGGATATAAATCGAGCTGGCCGGATCGTCTCCGACCTGGACCACGGAGAGCCGGGGGCGGACCCCTCGCTCTTTCAGCGCGTCGCAGACCCCTCGGAGCTCGTCGTTCATGGCTCGGGAGAGCAGACGACCATCGAGGACCCCCGGCTCGGCGTCTCCCAGCGCGTTCTGTAGCTGATCCCAACGAAGTTCCAAAAGCATCGGCGACCTTTTCACGAGGAGTGGGCGATCTCGGCGACCTGGTACCGGCGAACTATAGGCAGCCCCTCAGGACCTGTCTACCGCCTGCACATCGTCGCGACCGGTGTCCCGCTCGGAGTCGTCGTCGAGCTCCGTGACCAGGAGCTTGGCCGCCAGGGTAGCGCTGATCGGCAACTGCTGGCCATCGATATCCAGGAACATCTGGCCGTCGAAGGCCAACACCTCGACGACCCGGCACGAAGCTCCGGGCCTCAACCCCACCCGGTCCAGGTATTGGAGCACCTCCGGGGTTTGATCCAGCACTCGCTCGACCTTCAAATGCATCCCCGAAGAAGCGTCGCCGAGGGTCATCATCTCTCGCCGGTGAAGCTCTCCGTCGGCCGTCGGGATCGGATCACCGTGGGGATCGAACCTGGGAAAGCCCAAGAACGCCTCGATCCTGGCCACCAGAGTGTCGCTGACGGCGTGCTCCAGCCGCTCCGCCTCGTTATGGACCTCGTCCCAGGAGTACCCCAACGTCTGTACCAGGAAGACCTCGATGAGCCGGTGGTTGCGGATCACCCGCAGCGCCGTCTTCTTGCCCTTCTTCGTCAGGCGGACTCCCCGGTAGGGCTCGTACTCCACCATGCCATCGTCGGCGAGGCTCTTGATCATCCCCGACACCGAAGGCAGGGAGACGTCCAGGGATTCGGCGATGGCTTTGGTCTTCACCCGCTCTTCCCCATCCTTCTGGAGGGAGAAGATCGCCTTGAGATAGTTCTCAACCGAAATCGTTGGCACAGCGATCACCGGAATCGTCGGGGGTCCAGTGGTCAATGGCTAACAGAAGTGCGGCTCCGCAACAAGGAACGTCGAGCCATCCACAACCGCCCGTGCCGTGGGGAGAGCAAGAAGGCCGCCAGGTACAAGACCCCGCCGACCACTACGATCGCCCCGGCGGCGGAGGTGTTGGCGTAGATCGCCACGTACATCCCCACCCAACAGGAGACCACCGTATGAGCGACGGCCCACCCGATCATCGACCCCAGCCGATCCGCCAGAAGGTGGGCCGTGGCCCCGGGGACGATGATCAAAGCGATCACCAGGATGGCGCCCACGGCCTCAAACCCGGCCACTGCCGTAACCGTCACGGCGGTCATCAACCCGTAGTTCATGGCCCCTACGGGCACGCCGATGGCCATCGCGAACTTCGGATCGAAGCTGCTCACCGCGAGCCATCGAAAGAAGATCGCCACCAGCACGAGCACCGTAGGCACCACGAAGAGCACCAGCCCCAGCGCCCGATCGCTGATCCCCAGCACGTCGCCGAAGAGCAGGCAATGGGTGTCTATATGGGCGTCTCGCACCACCGTCGACAGGAGGATCACCCCCACGGCGAAGAACGAGGTGAACACGATCCCGATCGCGGCGTCTCCTTTGATCGTCGGCCGGTTCGACAAGGTCTGAATCGCCCAGGCCGCCACGAGGCCCACCACCACGGCCCCCCCGAGCATCACCGGCCCATCCAGGGAGCCGCTGATCAGGAAGGCCGCCACGATCCCCGGCAAAGCCACGTGGGCCAACGCGTCGGCGATCAGGCTCATCCGACGCAGGTACAAAAACACCCCCAGGACCGCCGCGGCGATCGCCACAAGGTGCACCGTGACCATCCCCCGCCACATCCAGTCCCCCCAGGTCCAGGGATCGACGAGCCACTGAATCATCGGGCCCTCCTCTTGCGGAGCGCCGTGGCGAGGACTCCGTTGAAGGGCCCCAAGAAGAGGGCCAACAGGAAGAATCCTGTGGCCACCACCACCATCGCCGGGCCCGTCGCCACCCCTTCAAAGAGGTAGGAGAGAAACGCCCCCATCGCGCCGCTGACCCCGCCGATCGCCATGGACCACAGCGCTACCCCCTGGATCCGCCGGGAGAGAAACCGGGCCGCCGACGGCGGGATGATCACCATCGCCGCCACCAGGATCACCCCCACGGCCTGGATTGACACCACGACGGCCATGGAGAGCGCCGCCAGGAGCCCCATCTCCAGGGCCGACACGTTCAACCCCAGAGACCGCCCGAACCCGGGATCAAAAGTCACGATCGCCAGCGGGCGAAACCAGATCCCGATCGCCACGCAGAGCGCCAACGACAGACCGGCGAGCACCTGCAACTGGCCCGCCGTGATCGCCGCCGCGTTGCCGAAGAGGAAGTTCGTCAGCCCCGCCTGGGTGCCCGTGGGCGACGCCTGGATCATCGCCACCAACAGGATCCCCAGGCCGAAGAACACGGAGAGCACGATCCCGATGGCCGCGTCGGAGCGCACCCGCGGGCCCCTGCTGAAGACGCCGACGGTCACGGCCCCCAAGAGCCCGCTCAAGAGGGCCCCGGTCAACAGAGCCCCCGGATGCTGGGTCCCGGTGATCAGAAAGGCCGCCGCCACTCCGGGTAGAGTGGCGTGGCCGATGGCGTCTCCCACCAGCGAGTATCCACGAAGCACCAGAAAGGTCCCGACCAACCCGCAGACCACCCCGACGATCACCGACGCCCCCAGGGCCAGGGCCACGAAGTCGTACTGGAACGCGAAGAACTCCTGCGCTCGCTCGAGGTAGAGGTTGCTTCGAACCACGGCTCTCCTACTCCACGACCACGGCGACCTGTCCCCGATAGGTCTCCTGGAGATTCTCCGCGGTGAACACCTCCTCTGTCGGGCCGGCGGCGACCACCACTTGATTCAGGAGGATCAGGCGGTCGAAATACTCTCGCACCGTGCTCAGATCATGGTGGACCACCACCACGGTCTTGCCCTCGTCCCGGAGCCCCCGAAGCACGTCCATGATGGCCGATTCCGTGGACGCATCCACCCCGGCGAAGGGCTCGTCCAACACGTAGATCTCTCCCCCCTGGCAGAGGGCCCGGGCCAGAAAGACCCGCTGCTGCTGACCTCCGGAGAGATTACCGATCTGCCGAGACCTCAGCGCCGTGATGTCCACGGCCTCCATGGCGGCCTCGACCTTCCCGCGCTCCTCTGCGGAGAATCGCGTCAAGAGTCCCACGGACCGAAACCGCCCCTGGCGGACCACCCCCTCGGCGGTGATCGGAAAGTCCCAGTCCACGGCTCCCCGCTGGGGCACATAGGTCAAAAAGGGGCGCTTCTTCGTCGCTGGCTTCCCGAAGAACCGCAGCTCCCCGCGGTCGGGCTCTCGGGCTCCCACGAGCCCCTTAATCAGCGTCGACTTCCCCGCGCCGTTTGGCCCCACAACCCCGACGAGACATCCGGTGGGGATCTCCACGGTCACATCTCGCAGGGCCACGGTCTCGTCGTAGGCCATCTGCACACCGCGCACTTCGATGGCCGCAGGGCTGGTCACGCGCCTTCCTCCTCCATCTCCGGCAGGAGCTCCTCGGCGGGCTCGTCCACGGGGACTCCCAGATTCGTCGACACCTCAAAGGCCTGGTAGTCGCCACCGAGGGCCTCGGTGATCATCCGCACGTTGGCGTGGATCATCCCCACATAGGTGTGGGCGCCGGCGGACTCCGGCCCCAGGCTGTCGGAGTAGAGCGGCCCCGCCGCCTCGGCGTCGGTCTCCCGGGCCACCTGCTGGATCAGTCCGGGATGCACGGAGCTCTCCATGAACACCGCCGGGGCGTTCGTTCGCCGCACCAGCTCGATGATATTGGCCACGTCCCGCTGGCTGGCTTCCTGCTCGGTGCTCAACCCCTGGATCGCCTCCACGTCGATCCCGTAGGCCCGCCCGAAGTACCCGAAGGCGTCGTGGCTGGTGATCAGCACTCGCCGGCCCGACGGGATCGACTCCATCTGTCCCCGCACCCAGCCATCGAGGCCGGCCAACACCTCGTCGTAG
This sequence comes from Myxococcales bacterium, assembly GCA_007120035.1. GTDB lineage: Bacteria > Myxococcota_A > Bradymonadia > Bradymonadales > Bradymonadaceae > SKON01. Next base: position 21,282 of record SKON01000243.1, on the reverse strand, counting down.
GCGGCGTGACGGGCTCGAATCCGGTCGGCCGCCTCGTCGTCGACCAGCGGCACCAGCCCGTCGGTGACGTGGGCGGCGACCTGCCGCCACATCCCCACGTTGAACCACACGTGGGGATCCACGGCGCCCTCGAGGCTCAGCAACGACGCCTCGTCCAGGGCATCACCGGCGACGATCACCGGCCGCTCTCCCCCGGCGTGTCGCACGAGAGAGTCCATCCACCCCTCCAGGAGCAGCCCGTTCATGACCACCGCGTCACTGCCGGCCACCACCCGGGCGTCCCCGGGACGCGGCTGATACACATGGGGGTCCGCCCCCAGCGGCATGATCCCCAGGGTCTTCACGTCCTCACCCCCGAGCTCCCGCACCAGATCCTCCAGCATCGTCGTCGTGGTCACCACCACGGGGACATCGCTCTCCGACTCTTCAGCGGCCCGATCACACCCCACGATGGCGAGGCTCGCCATCCCCAGAATCCCCATCCAGACCGCCAATTGCTTCTTCATCCTGACTTCTCCGCGCGCGATTAGGCACCCTCGCTCCTGCGGATTAGAATACACACGTCAGAAATTTAGGCAAGACTAATAAAAGGCGGTGCGTAGATCGGTTCCCGTCGGTGGGTTGTCTCCAATCCGCAGCGGGCCTTGGCCCGCGAGGACGTTCGGGCCGCTGTTTCAGGCCCGACTCGCTTTAGCCTCGCGGCCTTGGCCCGAGGAGAGGTGCCAGATTCGCCTCCTGGGGCCGCTGGTGGACGAACCGTCGAAGATGAACCTCCCCTCGGGCCAAGGCCACGAGGCTGGGCGAGTCGGGCTACGCCCGAGGGTCCTCGCGGGCCTTGGCCCGCTGCGGATTGCGGACCGACCGATCGCCGAGGATCACACTCCTGGTTGACCCAGCCGCTCCCGGATTTGCTCCACCACCGCCGGAGAATACCCCGCGAAGTTATTGTTCACATATCCCAGCACCGTCCCACCGCGGTTCAGAAAGTGCTCCATCCGAGGCACCCACCAGTCCAGGTCCTCCTCCACAGGGCGCCGAAGCTGATCATAGGTCTCGTAAGCGTTCCACCGACCCAGCCACCGAATGTACGCCACGGTGCTCGTCACCCGCCAGAACGGCCGAAACCGGGGGCTCGCCGTCAGCACCAGGCTGACCCGCCACTGCTTCAAGAGGTCGGCGAACTCCTCGGTGAGCCAGGACCGATGGCGGACCTCTACGGCGTAGACGTACCCGTCGGGGAGCCCCTGAAGGAGTCTCTCCAGATCGCCCATGGAGGTCGCCGTAAAGGACGGCGGAAACTGCAAGAGCAGCGCCCCGAGCTTCTCCCCGAGCTCGCTCATGGTCTCCACGAAGGCTTGCGCCAACTCGCCCTTCTCCGCCACCCTCCCCTCGTGGGTGATCTGCCGGGGAAACTTCGCGGAGAACACAAAGCCCGACGGCGTCCGCTCCACCCACCCCTGCACCGTGGACAGCCGAGGGATCGCGTAAAACGTGGAGTCGATCTCCACCGTACCAAACCGCTCGGCGTAGGCCGGCAACCGATCCTTGGTGGTCAGCTCGGGCCCATAAAACCCAGCGGTCACCCAATCATCATAGGACCAGCCGCAGGTCCCCAGGAGCGCCTTGCCCGCCTGATCGCTCATGACTCCTCCGGGGCCGTCGGCTCCATGCGCCGCCAGATCAAGAACGCCACCACAGCCCCCCAGGCGTAGATCAAAGGATACGCCGAGGACTCGCCAATCCGGATCACCGTCAAGGGCTCCCGGAGCCACTCGATCACCCCGCCGCCGGCCAGAAAGAGCGCCGCCGCCGCCGTCCCCGCCCGCCCGGGCGCCAGAGACCGCCTGGCGAGCACGATCCCCAAGAGGGCCGCCACGAACCCCCACGCCGCCAGATAGACCGGAAAGGGTTGCACGGGATGGCTCATCGGGGCCGCCAGCGGGAGGTCATAGGCCATCACGTGGACCGTCCAGGCCCGGGTCCCGGGAGGATGGGCGACGCCCCACTCAGCGGTCCGGCGGCCGAAATCGCATCCCTCCCAGAGACAACCCAGCCTCGCCACGGCCAGCCCGGCGATCCCCGCGGGGATCACCACGTCCCAGGCTCGCCCCCGGTCTTCGCCCAGCCAGGGCGGCGCGAAGAGCAACACCAACCCCGCCCCGGCGATCCCCCCCAGAGACGAGAGCCCCAGCTCCCCCACCGCCACAGACGCCAAAAGCCCCCCGACGAGGGCGCCTGCGCCTACCAGCCCGGCCAGGGCCACCAACCGGAACCGCTCCTCCTGGCGCCTCGCTCCCCACCACAGGAGCAGGAAGAAGGCGAGGAGGCCCAGGCCCAGCGCCACTCCTGATGCCCCCGAATACTCGTCGATTATGATGATCTCGATGCCCGATCCTCAGCGCGCATTCCTTGACGGAAAAATTTCGCCCTTGCTATAGTCCGACCACGGCACAAGTAAGGTTAGCGAATACTAACGCTTGGTCCCGCCGACTCCATTCCTACACCTCGATCCGGGGTTGCACTGATGTCCGATGTCTCCGTCACGATTCACGGCTGTCGCGGAAGCTACCCTGTTACCGGGCCCCAGTTCAACCGATACGGCGGGGCCACCGCCTGCGTCGTCGTCCAGATCGGCGACCGGGAGATCATCCTCGACGCCGGCAGCGGCATTATCGAGTACGGTCGCTCCCTGGTGATCAACGCCGACGACGACGAGCCCCTGACCCGGTCGCTCTTCTTCTCCCACACCCACTTCGACCACCTCCTGGGGCTGCCCTACTTCCCGCCGATCTTCAGCCCCTCTTCGACGCTGCACCTCTTCGGGCCCCGGACCCACCGGTACCCCAGCTTCGAAGCCTCCATCGAAGCTCTGATCCGCTCCCCCTTCTATCCGGTGGAGCTTCACGAGATGCACGCCGAGAAGCACTTCTACGACTTCTCGGAGACCGAGGTGGTGCACTTCCTCAAGGGCGACCCGAAGCCGGTGAAAGTCAGGGCCCATCATCCGGCCCACCGAGACCAGCTCCCCCCGGCTGATCAGATCGAGGTGGAGGTCCACACCCTCCGGGGATACAGCCACCCGAAGTCGGGGGTGAGCTTCTACAAGGTCATCGGCGGCGGTCGGACCGTGGTCTACGCCACGGACACCGAGGGGTTTGTCCACGGCGACCAGCGATTGGCCGCCTTCGCCGCCGGGGCGGATCTCCTGATCCACGACGCCATGTACACCGACGCTCACTATACGGCGATGCCCGTGCCCACCCAGGGCTACGGCCACTCCACGATCCAGATCGCAGCCGAGCTGGCCGTCCTGGCCGAGGTCCGGCAGCTCTGCCTCTTCCACCACGACCCCACCAGCACTGACGACCACCTCGATCAGGTGGCCGAGCGGGCCCGGGAGCTCTTCGCGAACACCGTGGTCGCCCGCGACGGTCTGATCATCGCCGTCTGAACCTGCACCTCCCCCGAGTCACCACCGTGCCCGACCCACCCTTTCGCTTCGACGAAGACACGGAGCGCCGTGAGCGCTTTCACCTCGACCGCATCCGGGCCTTCGGCCAGGAGAACCCCCTCCCCGACGACCTCGTCGTTGAGATCGGCTCCAATCGCTGCCGATTCCTCGCCGAGCTCGCCCAGCGGTGGCCCGACCGGTTCCTCCTGGGCGTCGAGTGGCGCATGAAGTACGCCGAGATGGGTCGGGAGCTCCTCAATGAGTCCGGCGTGGAGAACGCCCGGGTCCTGCAGGCCGACGCCGCCCTGGCCTTCCCGGTGCTCCTCGACGACGGCCAGATCACGGATCTCTTCATCCTCTTCCCCGACCCCTGGTGGAAGAAGCGACACCGAAAGCGGCGCATCATCCGCCCCGACTTTCTCGACCTTGCGGCCAAGAAGATCCGGCCCGGCGGCCACCTCTGGATCCGTACCGATGTCGGGCCCCTGGCTGAAGACATGGAGGAGGTCCTGGCCGCCCACCCCGCGTTCGAGCCCCTGCCCCTGGAAGAGTTCCCGCTGGTGCCCTTCCCGAGGACGACCCGGGAGCGGACCATCCTGAAGCGGGGCCTGCCCGTTCATCCCCTCTACTATCGTCGAGTGGCTCAGTGGGAGAGCCCGAACCCGTAGAGATAACCCAGGTTCGACAGCGCGTAGCCTCGGCGCTCGTCGAATACTGGCGGCCGCTGGAACCCCGTGGACGGCTTCCATCGGGCGATCACCCGGCCGTCATCGAGGCTCATCCAGTACATGGGCCCACGAGCCATGGGAACGGCGATCATCCCGCTGACCATGGACAGACCCATCGGCGAATACTCCTCGTCGAACCGCCGCAGCCACCGGATCTCCCCGTCGGCCCCGCTCAACGTGAACACTCGCCCCGTCGCCGTCGCCGCCACGAGCCAGGTCCCCAGGGACTCCAGGGCCACGACGCTCTCCATCGGCACATGCCACAAGAGCGCCCCCGTGGCCCGCTCGATGCCGTAGATACCGCCGGCGTGGGAGGCCGCAAAGAGCCGGTCCCCGGCGGCGTGAATCGGCAGGTCTACATCGCCGAACTCCCCGGAGTCCGGCCCCAGGTACACCTCCCACAGGAGGTTGCCCTCTTCCCGGGAGAGCGCGGCCAGCACCCCGTCGGCGAAGCCCGCGTAGACCACGTCGCCCTCCACCAGCGGCTGGCCGCCGCCCTTGATCGTGAAGAACTCCGGCGTCCCCCGGTGATACTCCCACAGGAGCTCCCCGGAGACGGTGTCCACAGCGTAGAGGCCGTCGTTGCTGTCGAAGAAGTAAGTGCCGCCGCCGTACACAGTAGGCGTGGAGTCCACGGAGCCCCGGGCCTCGAAAGACCACCGCACCTCTCCAGTTGCCCAGTCGAGGGCCACCATCCGCCCAAGATCGGTGCCGATCATGACCTGATCGCCGATGACCACCCCGGGAGCATCGATGGCGCCCTCCAGGGGCACGCCCCATCGGATCTCCCCATCATGAGAAGTGACGCGGTAGACCCATCCCGAGGTCGCCCCCACCAGGAGGTCTCCTCCCGGTGAGACCACCACGGCCCCCAGATCTCGGGGGTCGGACTGCCAATAGACCTGGGTCGCGATCTCGGTGCGCCATTTCACGTGGACCTGCACCGACGGGGCTCGCTCTTCCACGACGGGACCGCCGGTCCCCTCGGGAAGCTCGGGGAACCACTCCGGTGCCGTGGTGCACGCGCTCAGGGCGGCGAAGATCGCCGCCCCGGCCGCCCAGGTGCTCAGTGTCCTACAGCGCACGGGGCTCCTCACATCAAGGCCAGCCGGCGCTCGACCTCGTTGCGGAATCCGCTCTCGCCATGGGCCTCGAGGAACGACTCGTACCGCTCGCGAGCGGCGTCGGTGTCTCCGGAGCGCTCCACGATGCGGGCAGCCTGGAAGTCGGCAAAGCTCTGCTGGTCCGGCCGGGCCGCGGCGAACCGCTCCAGGGCCTCCACGGCGCCGTCGACATCACCCGTGGCGGCCAGGCTCTCCGCCAGCCCCACATGGGCGAAGGTCTTCAGATCGTCAGAAGCCTCCGGGGAGGCGACGACCTGCCGGTAGAGCGCGACCGCCTCTTCCGCCCTCCCAAGCGCGAGCGAAGCCGCCGCCTTGGTCAGCGTGGCGCTGACCACGATGGGTCCCCGATCGAACTCTCGAAGAGTCCCCTCAGCGGCGTCGTAGATGGCCCGCCATCGCTCTTCATCGCTGTCGAAGGTCGTCGTCGGCGCCGGGACGTCTTCCTGGCTTCGCCACATCTCGAGGATCGGCGATCCTTCTACCAGGACCTCATAGGAGACCATGGCCGGGCTGAGCCGATCCGAGGCCTGCACCTGCTGGCCCTGGACGTACTGCATGCCCACGACCCCGGCGATGACGGCCACCACGATAGCGATGACCAGGCCGAGGACCATCCCCCGGTTGTCTTCCACCCAGGCCGCGATGCGCAGACTGGTCCGCTCGAACCGGTCCAGATTGCCGGCCGCCGGGGCGGCCACGCCGCCCGTTCCTTCCTCTTCGGGCTCTTCGGAGTCCCGGTCTCGATTCTTGATCTTGATCGCCATGAAGTCTCTCCGTACTCTGTCGCCCCCGTCGTTAGCAGGGAATTCGGAATTCCTCGACGAGTGGGAGCGGACTATATTCGCACCCCTCGCGGGTGTCAACCAGACCCCTCACCGCCCATGCGCCAACCTCTCTTCGCCGCGCTCTTCAACGCGCTGCTCCTCATCGGTCTCCTGACCCCGGCGGCCGCCTCGGCCCTCCCGCTGGAGGGGCAGGTATGGGTCGGGCCCGGCGCGGCCAACGCCAATGAGGCCGCCCCCACCCTGGCCGGATGGTGGGGTCCCAGCCTCGCGGCGGGGGCCATGGTCCACCTCTCGGACTACTGGCGAGTGACCCTGGACGCCGGCGCCAGCCATCACTTCGCCCGTGTCGTCGAGGACGACGAGGACCCCATCGGCCCCCACACGGTGGTCTCCACCGGTCTGGGCGTGCGGTACGCCTTCGACGTCTTCACCTATGTCCCTTACGCGGGGCTCTCCGTCCTCTTTCATCCCCTGCCGCCTCCCACGAGTCAACAGGTCCCGGGGGACCTCTTCTCGGCTCGGGCCACCATCGGTCTCGACTATCGGTTCAACCGCCGCCGGACCATCGGGGCCGCCGTAGAGATCGCCGCTCCCCTGACACAACCACAGGACCTCCCCAATTACTCCGGGCTCCGGGTCTACATGGCCTTCCACTTCCAGCGGTTTTAAGGGCCTCCCCACGGGGATTCGCGGTTGCAGCGTGCCCTTCTCCGGTGCTAAACGAGGCGTCACCCTGAGGTTTTCGTTGGCCCCTTGAAGCCCGCTGTGAGGTGTTCGTGATGAAGCCCTTTCTCAGCCCGACCCAGAGAAACTGGCTGACCGTTGCCGTCCTGATCGTCTTCAGCATCCTCGTCGCCATCACCACCGAAGGCGATCTCGAAGCCGTGGACCGCCACTTCGGCGGCATCGTCAACGGGATCTACACCATCGCCTTCGGGACCGTCCCGGGGCTTCTGGGCGGATTCTGGGACTTCCTCAACGAAATCCCCCTGGTGGTGCTCACCCTGATCGGTGGGGCCATCTACTTCACCTTCCGGTTCGACTTCATCAACGTTCGGGGGGTCAAGCACGCCATCAAGGTGGTCTCCGGAAAGTACGACGACGAAGACAACCCCGGGGAGGTCACCCACTTCCAGGCCCTGAGCACGGCCCTCTCAGCCACGGTGGGCCTGGGAAACATCGCCGGTGTGGCCTTCGCCGTCAGCATCGGCGGCCCAGGTGCGGTGTTCTGGATGATGTTCGCCGCCCTCTTCGGTATGGCCTCCAAGTTCGCCGAGTGTACCCTCGGTCAGATGTACCGAAAGGTCGACGAGGAGGGCCGCGTCCAGGGTGGCCCCATGGTCTACCTCCGGGACGGGCTGGCCGAGATCGGCCGCCCCACCCTGGGTAAGTACCTGGCCGTAATCTTTGCGATCCTCTGCATCGGCGCCTCCTTCGGGGGCGGCAATATGTTCCAGGCCAATCAGAGCTTCAGCGCTACCACCCAGCTCATCCCCTGGCTCGGAGGGGACCACGCCACAGGCCAGGCCACCCTGGTCCACGACACCCCGCTGAAGATGACCTACCCGGCCCACCTGATCCGGGTCCAGGGGCCCGACCCCGAGACCCCGGGCGCATACGTGATCTTCAACCCCGCCGAGGACGTGGATATTACCGGCGAGGACTGGACCCAGCGCGATGACGGCCGGTGGACCTTCGAGTTTGATATCGAGGCCTCCGAGACGGGGCGCCATGCAAACCTCGGAGCCAACGCCCTGACCATGGTCCTCTTCGCCGAGGTCGACGGTCGCTCCGTAGAGTGGGAGAGCCTCGAAGGCCTCGACGTGGCCAGCTCTCCCACCTCCGGCGGCGAGCAACATCGGGGATGGATCTACGGCCTCTTGATGGTCATCGCCGTGGGGCTCGTGATCGTCGGCGGCATCCGTCGCATCGGCTCCGTGGCCGCCACCATCGTCCCCACCATGTGCGTCCTCTACGTAATGGCCTGCCTTTACATCGTCCTGACCAACTACGCCATGATCCCCGAGGCGGTCTCCATCATCATCGGCGAGGCCTTCACCCCTCAAGCCGGCTACGGCGGGCTCGTCGGGGTCTTGATCGTCGGCGTCACCCGGGCGGCCTTCTCCAGTGAGGCCGGCATCGGCTCGGCGGCCATCGCCCACTCCGCAGCCCGCACCAAAGAGCCCGTCCGCGAGGGCTTCGTGGCCCTCCTGGAGCCCGCTATCGACACCCTGATCGTCTGCTTCATGACGGGCATCGTGATCGTGATCACCGGGGTCTACGCCGACCCGGCCACCGCCGGCCTCGGCGACATCGCCCTGACGTCGGCGGCCTTCGGCAGCGCCGTCTTCTGGTTCCCCTACGTCCTCTCCATCGCCGTGATCCTTTTCGCCTTCAGCACCATGATCTCCTGGTCTTACTACGGAGAGCGGTGCTGGTCGTTCCTCTTCGGGGTGAAGGAGTCCATGGTCTACCGGCTGATCTTCCTCTTCTTCATCTTCCTGGGGGCTATCTCCAGCGCCGGCAACGTGCTGACCTTCTCGGATCTGATGTTGCTTTCTATGGCGTTCCCGAACATCCTCGGCGTGGTCTTGCTCTCCCGAAAGATCAAGGCCGCCCTGGATTCGTACTGGGATCGCCTGGAAGCTGGCGAGTTCGACGACTGACGGGCTGACACTCACCGGTTCTTTCGATTCACTGCGCTCCAGGAGCACTCATGCCGCGCAGGCAAGATCTCAAGTCCATCTGCATCCTCGGCTCCGGCCCGATCGTCATCGGTCAGGCCGCCGAGTTTGACTACTCCGGTACCCAGGCCATTCGAGCTCTGAAGGCCGAGGGGTTCCGGGTCACCCTGGTCAACTCCAACCCGGCCACGATCATGACCGATCCCGAGCTGGCCGACGCGACCTACATCGAGCCCCTGACGGCGGAGTTCGTCGCCCGGGTCTTGGAGAAAGAACGCCCCGACGGCCTGCTCCCCACCATGGGTGGCCAGACCGCCCTGAACGTGGCCCTCGAGCTCGACCGCGACGGCACCCTGAACCGCCTCGGCATCGAGATGCTCGGCGCCATCCCCGAGGTGATCCACCGCGCCGAAGACCGGGAAGAGTTCTTCGCCACCATGCACAAGATCGGCGTCGACCAACCCCGCAGCGGCATCGCCCGCTCCATGGACGAGGCCTGGGAGATCCTGGAAGACATCGGCTTCCCCGCTATCCTACGCCCCTCCTTCACCATGGGCGGCAGCGGCGGCAACATCGCCTACAACCGCGAAGAGTTCGCCGAATACATCGAGTGGTCTCTCACGGAGAGCCCCACCGGCGAGGTCCTGATCGACGAGAGCCTCCTGGGGTGGAAAGAGTTTGAGCTCGAAGTGATGCGAGATCGCAACGACAATGTGGTGATCATCTGCGGTATCGAGAACCTGGACCCCCTGGGAGTCCACACCGGCGACTCCATCACGGTCGCCCCCATCCAGACCCTGACGGACCGCGAGTACCACGCCATGCGGGACGACGCGATCAACATCATCCGGGCCGTCGGCGTGGAGACCGGGGGGTGCAACATCCAGTTCGGCGTATGCCCCCAGACGGGCCGCCGGGTGGTCATCGAAATGAACCCCCGGGTGTCCAGATCGTCGGCCCTGGCCAGCAAAGCCACGGGCTACCCCATCGCTAAGATCGCCGCCCTCCTGGCCGTGGGCTACACCCTGGACGAGCTCCTCAACGACGTCACGGGCACCACGGCGGCCTCCTTCGAGCCCATGCTCGACTACGCCGTCGTGAAGGTCCCGCGGTTCACCTTCGAGAAGTTCCCCACCGCCCGGGACACCCTCACGACCCAGATGAAGTCCGTCGGCGAAGCCATGTCCATCGCCCGGACCTTCCCGGAGGCCCTGGGCAAAGCCCTGCGAAGCCTCGAGGTCCGCCACGCTCGCCTCTTCCCCGACGATCTCGAGACCCCTCCCGCCGATGCTGACGACGCCGAGATCCACCGGTTCTACGCGCCGCTCCTGCGACGGCCCACGCCCACCCGGATCTGGTACGTCCTGGCCGCCCTGAAGCGGGGGCTCACCGTCGACGACATCGCCGCCATCACCGGCATGGACCCCTGGTTCCTGGACCAGATCAGCCGGACCGTGGAGTGCGCCAACCTCATCGAGTCCCATCGGGACGATCTCTCCTACCTCTCCCCGAGCCTCCTCTTCGAAGGCAAGCGCCTCGGCCTCGGCGACATCGACCTCGCCGACCTCCTGGGGATCACCGAGGCCGAGGTCCGAGAGCTCCGAGAAGAGCAAGGGATCCGACCCGTGTACAAGCAGGTCGACACCTGCGCCGCCGAGTTCGAGGCGGTCACCTCCTACTTCTACTCCACCTTCGAGACCGGGGAGTCCGAGTCCGCCCCCGACGACCGCCGGGCGATCATGATCCTCGGCGGCGGCCCCAACCGCATCGGCCAGGGCATCGAGTTCGACTACTGCGCCGTCCACGCCGCCCTGTCTCTCCGGGAGGCCGGGTTTCGGACCATCATGGTCAACTGCAACCCCGAGACGGTGAGCACCGACTACGACATCTCAGACCGCCTCTACTTCGAGCCTCTGACCCTCGAGACGGTCCTGGCCATCATCGAGGTGGAGAAACCCGAGGGCCTGATCCTCCAGTTCGGCGGCCAGACGCCGCTGAAGCTCGCCAGAGCTCTCCACGAGCTCGGGGTCCCTGTCCTCGGCACCGACGCCGACGCCATCGATCGCACCGAGGACCGGCGGCTCTTCAACGACATCGTCGAAAAGCTCGATCTCCTGCAGCCCGAGGCCCGCACGGTGAACACCTGGGAGGAGGCCCGAGACGTGGCCGACACCCTGGGGTTCCCCCTGATGGTCCGCCCCAGCTTCGTCCTCGGCGGCCTGGCCATGGAGATCGTCCACGACGACACGGGATTCCGCGAGGTCTTCCAGCGGGCCCGGGCGGAGTCCCCGGACAACCCCGTGTTGATCGACCGGTTCCTCGATCGGGCCGTCGAGGTCGACGTGGACTGCATCAGCGACGGAAACACCGCCGTGATCGGCGGCATCATGGAGCACATCGAGGAGGCCGGCGTCCACTCCGGTGACTCCGCATCGGTCCTGCCCCCTCACTCCCTCTCCGAGGTGGTGGTCCGCAAGATCCGGACCCAGACCATCGCCCTGGCCAAAGAGCTGAAGATCCAGGGCCTGATGAACGTGCAGTTCGCTGTCCTGGACCGCGACGTGTACGTGATCGAGGTCAACCCCCGGGCCAGCCGCACCGTTCCCTTCGTGTCCAAGGCCATCGGCGTGCCCCTGGCCGGGATGGCCGCCCGGGCCATGGTCGGCGAAACCCTGGCCGACCAGGGCCTCAACGAGGAGCGGATCCCCCCCTATTTCTCGGTGAAAGAGAGCGTCTTCCCCTTCGACAAGTTCCCCAAGGCCGACATCGTCCTCGGCCCCCAGATGCGCTCCACTGGCGAGTGCATGGGCATGGACGACACCTTCGAGCTGGCCTTCTACAAGGCCCAGGTGGCCGCCGGGAACAAGCCCCCCACCTCAGGGACGGTCTTCGTCAGCGTGAAGGACGCCGACAAATGGGCCTGCGTCCCCATCGCCCGGGATCTCTCGGCGCTGGGCTTCGACCTGATCGCCACCCACGGCACGGCACGGTATCTGCGTCAGAACGGAGTGGACGTGGAGGCCATCAACAAAGTCACCGAGGGCCAACCCCATATCGTCGACGCCATCATCAACGACCGCATCGACATGGTGATCAACACCACCTCCGGGGCTCGCTCCATCGGCGACAGCCAGCAGATCCGCCGCAACTCCCTGCGTCGCCGGATCCCCTACTTCACCACCCTCTCGGCGGCCACCGGCGCCGTCGGCGCCCTCCAGGAGCTCGCCAGGCGAACCCCCGGGGTTCGGTCCTTGCAGGAGTACCAGCGGTTGATCTGATCCGCCGTCTGAGTCGGCCTACCTGAACTGGACCTCCATGATCTCCACGACCCGGTTGCCCTTGGGGGCCTTGATCACCGTCTCGTCCCCCTCGGACTTGCCGATCAGGGCCCGGGCGATGGGGCTGCTGAAGGAGATCTTGTTCTCCTTGATGTTCGATTCGTCGTCGCCGACGATCTGATAGGTCTGCTCCTCGTCCTTCTCCACGTCGTAGATCGTGACCGTGGCGCCGAACATCACCCGGTCGCCGCTGAGGGTCGTGGGATCGATCACCTCGGCGTTGGCGAGCTTCCCCTGGAGCTCACGGATCCGCCCCTCAACAAACCCCTGGCGGTCCTTGGCGGCGTCGTACTCGGCGTTCTCGCTGAGGTCGCCGTGAGCCCGGGCCACCTCGATCTCTTTGACCACCTTCGGCCGCTCCACCTTTCGTAGCTGATCGAGCTCGTCCTTGAGTTTCTGATGACCCCCGGGGGTCATGGGCACTTTCTGCATGATCACTCCCTGAAAACGAAAAAAGACGCCCCCGACTCCTGAAGAGACGGGGGCCGAACTACGTACCCTGACAGTATGGGACAGCCGGCGGGGTTGATCAACCCCGCCGGCGGAGTCGCCAACTTGCTCGCTTACTCGGCCGAGGCTTCTTTGTCCTCGTCGTCTCCCGTCGAGAACCGCCACGCCCCTTCCTCGAAGACTCGCTCCGGAAGCTCGCTGACGTGGTCGCAGAAGAAGAACTCCAGCTCTTCTTTGACGTCGTCGGAGACATCGACCAGGTCCTTCTCGTTGCGACCGGGCAGCACGACCCGCTTGATACCGGACCGGTGGGCGGCCAGCACCTTCTCCTTGATACCGCCCACAGGGAGGATGTTGCCCCGAAGGGTGATCTCCCCGCTCATCGCCACGTCGGACCGGACCTTCGTGTCCGTCAACAGGCTCAAGAGCGCGATATACATCGTGATCCCAGCCGACGGTCCGTCTTTGGGGATCGCGCCGGCGGGCACGTGAATGTGCAGGTCATGCTCTCGCATGAACTGATCTTCGATCTCGTAGTCCCCGGACCGGCTCCGAATATAGCTCAGCGCCGCTCGGACCGACTCCTTCATCACATCCCCGAGCTGCCCGGTGAGCACGAGCTCGCCCTTGCCGGGCATCTTCGTGCACTCGATGAAGAGGATGTCGCCGCCGGCCGCCGTCCAGGCGAGGCCTGTAGCGACGCCTGGCTGGGAGGTCCGCTGTGCCACCTCGTACTGGAACTTCTCCGGCCCCAGGTAGTCCGAGACCTTGTCCAGATCCACGGCGACGGACACTTCTTCGGGCTCACCATCGGCCCCGGCGTCGCTGATGCTCTCGGCGACCTTCACGGCCACGCCCCGGGCGATGTCGGCGATCCGGCGCTCCAGGCTCCGGACCCCGGCTTCCCGGGTATAGTTGCGGATGATCTTGTCCAGGGCGTCTTCTGCGATCTGCAGGTTCTCGTCGGTGATCCCGTGGGACTCGATGGCCTTGGGGATCAAGAACTGCCGGGCGATATGCCGCTTGTCCTGGGCGGTGTATCCCGGGATCTCGATCACGTCCATCCGGTCCCGCAGGGGCCCCGAGATGGGATCGAGCATATTCGCCGTGGCCACGAAGAGGACGTTGGAGAGATCCACGGGGATCTCCAGGTAGTGGTCGGAGAAGGTGCTGTTCTGCTCCGGGTCCAGCACCTCCAGGAGCGCCGCCGACGGATCGCCCCGGAAATCTCGTCCGATCTTGTCGACCTCATCGAGCATGAACACCGGGTTATTGGTCCCCGCCTTACGAAGGCCCTGAACGATCCGCCCTGGCAGGGCGCCCACGTAGGTCCGTCGGTGCCCCCGAATCTCCGACTCGTCGTGGATGCCGCCCAGGCTGATCCGCACGAACTTGCGGCCCAGGGCTCGGGCGATGCTCCGACCCAGGCTGGTCTTCCCCACCCCGGGAGGCCCCACGAGGCACAGAATCGGCCCCTTCATGTCATCTTTGAGCTTCCGGACCGCCAGGTACTCGACGATCCGCTTCTTGACCTTGTCCAGATCGTAGTGGTCCTCGTCGAGGATCGCCCGGGCCTCTTTGATGTCCAACTTGTCATCGGTCTGCACTCGCCAGGGCACGTCCAGGAGGGTCTCCACATAGTTGCGGGTCACCCCGTACTCGCTGGAGGCGGGCTGCATCATCCGCAGACGGCTGAGCTGCTTCCGGCAGACCTCTTCCACCTCCTTGGGGAGGTCCGACTCGTCGATGGAGGTGGCCAGATCTTCGAGATCTCCGCCCTCTCCGTCGAGCTCCCCGAGCTGCTCCTTGATGGCCTTGAGCTGCTGACGCAGGTAGTACTCCCGCTGATTCTTGTCGATCTCTTCTTTGATCTGGCTCTGGATCTTGTCGCTGACCCGGAGCACTTCGAGCTGTCGAGCCAGGAGGGTCACCACCGTGGTGAGGCGATCTTTGAGCCCCACGGTCTCCAGGATCTCCTGCTTCTCCTCGGTGGAGATGTCCATGTTGGCAGCCACGAAGTCGCAGAGCTGGCCGGGGTCGTTGACCCCTTCGACCATCTGAGCCGCTTCCTTGGGCATCTCCGGGATGAACCGCACCACCTGCTTGGCCGTGCTCTTCAGATTCATGAAGAGAGCCTCCAGTTCGACCTGGTCGCCGGCGGTCTCGGCGTCATCGGGCTCGAGCACCTCGAAGCTCCCCCGAAAGAACGGTTCCTCTTGGACCAGCTCCTCCAAGCGGACCCGTTTCTGGCCCTGGATGATCACCGAGTAGTTATCGTTGGCGATCTTGACCACTTTGAGGATCCGGGCCGCCGTGCCCACCTCGTAGAGATCTTCGAGGCCCGGCGAATCGGTCTCGGGATCTCGCTGGGTCACCACGGCGATGGGCCTCTCGTTCTGAACGGCCTCTTCGATGAGCTTCACGCTCTTGGGCCGCCCCACCGCCAGAGGTACTACCACCTGCGGAAAGAGAACGGTGTTCCTCAGTGGCAAGAGGGCCATCTCCTGATAGGCCTCAAACGACTCTTCCATTGTCCCTTCGTCGTGTTCCGACATAGTAACCATCCTGGGAATTCGGGGCGTGACGCCACCGGGTCAGGACGACCCGTTGACAACTCGTCTCGCGCCGCTCATGGTGCGGCCATCGCCGCGGGATTGGAGCCCGCGGTACAGGCGCAGAGCAAACCGGGCCAACGATACACACGAAGATCGGTTCGGCAAGTCCTGCCCTTCTCTCTTCGCCTCCTGAGATGGCTCTATCACATGGACGATCACCGCGCCAGCGGCCAGCCCGGGGAGATCCAAAAAAACCGCCCCTCTCCCCTCGGCAAGGCTCAAGATCTGGCCCGACGCGGAGGACGGCGCCTCACGGGGTTGATCCGACGGACCGCCGACCTCGCCGGCGACGAGCTTCGCCACCGCCTGATCCAACTTCTGGAGACCCCGGAACACGTCGAGACCCTCCAGGCAGCCCTGGCGACCGTGGCCAACTGGGCCCTCTCCCAGGGGTTTCGCGCCGACCCCAACGCCCACCTCCTCTTTGACTTCGTGACCTGGCTCGAGGAGCGCCACGGTCGGGCCCGGATCACCACCCTTCTCGTCACCTCCGATCTCCTCCGCGACCCGGCCTTTTTGGAAGGCCTCTCCCAGGTCTCCCGGACCCTCAGCCCCCTGCCGCTTCCGGCCCACCAGCCCTGGAGCCCCGACGAGATGCGGGCCTTTAAGGAGCGAGGCGGCCGCCGCATGATGGCCCTCCTGGTACAACTGGCGGCCCTGGAATCCGACGAGCCCCCGCCGGCCGCAGGCCAGGCCGACCGCATCGCCTACTTCGAGTCCGCCCCCATCCCCCGGCGATTCCGCCAACTCGCCAGGATGACCCATGGAGAGCGCCTGCTGGAGCGGCGGGTCTCCCGACGCCGCCGGGCCCTTCGCCGCCTCAAAGCCCGCGTCCCGGAGGCCCCCACGGACCTCGTCCCCTACCAGCCGGGCCGCGCCGACGAGACCCTCCACTTTCTGGTCTTCAGCACCACCTTCTTCCTCCAGAGCTACCTGCTCCGTGGCCTCGTGGAGTCCCTCCCCACCATCGCCGACGAACTCGCCACCACCCTGGACCCCGACGCCCCGTTGGACATCGGGGAATGAACCCCTTGCCAGCGCCCCCGCCAAAGGGTAGGTTCCCCTTCCTGCGAGGCAGATCGCGTTCGGAATCGCCGGCGAACGGAGGTCGAAGATGGCGAAGAAGCGAAAGAGAAAGTCCAAAGAGGCCGCTCGGCGTCATAAAGAAGCCGAGAAGAGCAAGCAGTTCGTAAAAGTTCTGGTGGGCATCGGGATCACCGTGGTGATCGCCTTTGTTCTCCTGCGATACTTCGCCGCCTGACCCCCAGACCCCTCATCAATCCGGGTGGAGCACCAGCGGCAGCTCATCGTGAGCGGGCAGCCCGTCGTTGAGGAACTCGTGTACCTCTTCAAGAAACCGGGCTCTCTCTTCGCCCTGGCGGAAGTCTCGCTCCGTCACGTCGATCTCCAACACCTTCATCTCGTACTTGCGCCGGGACACCTGGGCGAAGGTCTCGTAGTAGCCGTTGAGACCCCGCAAGAAGTCCCGGGTGATCCCCCGCTCCTCCTCCCGTCCTCGCTGGGCGATCCGGCGCAGGAGCACCTGGGTGTCCGGAGTGTGTAGCAAGATCACCCGATCAGGCTGCCGGATCGTCTGATTGAACCGCTGAAAGAAGTCGAAGTAGAGATCCAGCTCGGAGTCCATCATATGGCCCAGGCCGTGGAGGTACTTCGCGAAGACCTCCGGGTCCTCGATCAAGGTCCGATCCTGCACACAAGACCCCCGCATCCGCTCGATCTGGGAGTGGTGCTCCACCCGCCGCAGGAGAAACTCCATCTGTAAGGTGAAGCTCCACCGGGTCATGTCCCGGTAGTAGTGGCGCAAGAACCGATTATCCACCACGGGCTCATGGAAGAGCTCGCACCCGAAGTGACGGGCGATGATCTTGGCGGCTGTGCTCTTTCCGGCGCCAATATTTCCAGCCAGGGCGATGAACAGACGGGTCGGTGGCGATGACATGGAGCGTTCCTGGGGGGAGCATCATGAGGACCGGGAGCAGTGTTACTACACCTACCGCTGATGACAAGCCCCTACCCGCAGGTCCGGCTCACTTCCTGATCGCCGTAGAGCCGCCGCAGCGCGTCGGACCGGGTCAGGATCCCGATCAACCGCCCCTCCTCGACCACGGGCAACCTCCCGATGTCCTTCTCGGTCATCAACTCCAGAGCCTCCTCCAGACTCTCCGTGGGGCCCACGGAGGTCACGTGATGACTCATGAACCCCTTCACCGGCACGTGCCAATCTCCTCGCTTGGCGAGCTGCTGGCCGTCCCGGCGAGAGACCACCCCGATGAGCTCGCCGTCGTGGACCACGGGGACCCCTGTGACGCACCACCGCTGCAGGAGCTCCCGGAGCTCCTGAAGGGTCGTCTCCGGCGGGATGCTCTGCACCGGAGTAGTCATCACGTCTCGCACCTCCAGCGGGGTCACCGCCAGCTCTCGCAGCACCCGCCGAAGCTCCTCGAAGACCTCGGCGGCCACCCCCTTCTTCACCGACGCCGACGCTGCAGACGGGTGACCACCGCCGCCGAACACCCGGGCCACCTCCGAGGCGTCGACGTGGCCGTTGCGACTCCGGCCGATCACCTGCACCGATGGCGCGGCCTCGGCCTCTAACACCGCGAAACAAGCGTCCAACCCCAGGAGCTGCAACGCCCGCTCCACCGCCACGGATGCGCCCTTCAGGTAGGCCTCCGTCGACGCCACGGCGCACCCGATCTCCAGGCCCTGCCGCTCGATCACCTCGGCGTTCTCCATCAAGTTCACCAGGAGCCGCTTCTGCCCCGCCGTATACTCCTGCTGGAGATACCGATTCACCAGGGGGAGCATCGCGCCCTGACTCAGCAGATACGCCGCCGCCCGGACATCTCGCACCG
This sequence comes from Myxococcales bacterium, assembly GCA_007120035.1. GTDB lineage: Bacteria > Myxococcota_A > Bradymonadia > Bradymonadales > Bradymonadaceae > SKON01. The sequence goes on along the minus strand of SKON01000243.1, from coordinate 3,231 downwards.
TCGTCGACTCGTAGGAGAGATTCCCCGTGTCGGCGTACAACCCCAGAAGCATCAGCGTCGCCTCCCGGGGGCTCAAGGCCGCCTCCTCTTCTTCCAAGAGCTCTGCCAGGATCGTCACGCAGGCCCCCACGGGCTCCACGATCTCCACGTCGCCCGTGATGTCTGCCTCCCCAGGGGGATGGTGATCGTAGATCCTGATCGTCTCCGCCCCCTCCAGGATCTCCTTGAACTGCCGAAACCGACGCTGGTCTCTCCCGTCGACGAGCACCACCTCCGTCACGGCTTCGGGCAACTCCTGGGGTCGAAACACCCGTAGCCAGTCCTTGTGCAGCGCCAGATACCGCTGCACGGACAGACTTATCGCGCTGCTGAGCACCAACTCATGGGCTCCCGTGAGCTTTCGAACCGCCAGCATCGACGCCAGCCCATCAAAGTCGGTGTTCTGGTGGGAGATCACGATCTTCATCACCTCTTCTCCTTGCCCCGGACATCTTCGCGTGCACTTCTGGTAGTGTCGTTGTCCATCCCGGCCACACTACTATCTCTGCGGCCTTATTCAAGCATCCCAGGAGGCCTCCATGAAAGCCATTCAGGTCGACCCCGATGATCGATCCCTGCTCTGGGCCGACGCCCCGCGCCCCGAACCGGGCCCCGGGGAGGTCCGGCTGAAGGTCTGCGCCACCGCCTGCAATCGCGCCGATCTCCTCCAGCGTCGGGGCCTCTACCCCGTCCCCGACGGCGCGAGCACCATCCTCGGCCTCGACGCGTCGGGGATCGTCGACGCCTGCGGCCCCGGCGTGGACCGCGTCGCGCCAGGCGATCCCGTCTACGCCCTCCTCGACGGCGGCGGGTACGCCCAGGAGACGATCGCCCACCAGAACCTTCTCTTTCCCATCCCCTCGGGGATCTCCCTGACCGAAGCCGCCGCCATTCCTGAAGTATTCGTTACCGCTTTCTTAAACCTTTTTCTCGAAGGAGATCTTCAGCCGGAAGAGCGAGTGCTGATCCATGCCGGCGCCTCAGGCGTCGGGACAGCAGCCATCCAACTGGCCATCGCCCACGGCTGTCCGGTCTTCGCCACGGCGAGCTCGACGAAGCTGCGGTTTCTGGAGGAGCTCGGCGTGCCGAGCCCCATCGACCGGGAGACCCAGGATTTCTCCGCTCGGATCCGGGAGCTCACCGATGGCGAAGGCGTGGACCTGATCCTCGATCCCGTGGCCGCCGACTACTTCGAGCGCAACATCCACCTCCTGCGCCGACGCGGCCGCCTGGTGATCATAGGCCTCCTCAGCGGCACCCAGGCACCCCTTTCGCTCGGGCGACTCTTGATGCGTCGCCTTCGAGTGATCGGCTCCGTGCTCCGTAGCCGCTCCATCGACGAGAAATCAGCTATCGCCGACGCCTACCGCGACCAGGTCTGTCCCCTCCTCGAGTCGGGGGCCCTCCTCCCCGTGATCGATCGGGTGCTCCCCATTGAAGAGGCCGAGGCGGCTCATCAGCTTCTGATGGAGAACGCCACCATCGGAAAGGTGGTGCTCTCCGTGGACCCCTCCCTTGAATGAACCGTCGGGACAAAACCACTATCGGACCAGGAACATCACCGCCGCCAGGAGCGCCACCAGCAACAGACACGCCAGAAGGGCCATCAAGAGGCGCTTCAACCGCCCCAGGTCTCCGGTGTCTTCCACAGGAGCTCGCATCGGCCCACCGACGGGCCGCCCTCGCATCGTATCCGTTACCCTCGACAGCGGCGCATCCTTTGGATCCACCTCGACCACCGGCGACGGCCGATCCTCCTGCATCGCTCGCCGCCTGGCCTCCCCCACGGGATCGAGCTCCACTCCCGAGACCCGGTTCTTCGGCACCGTGACCCTCCGCCGCACCTCCTCCATGGGTCCCACAGACAGCTGCGACGTGGCGCCCCGGATGCCGTCGAAGACCCCCAACGCGATGGATGCGTTGGCATAGCGCTCCCCCGGATCCTTGGCCATGCAAGTTCGGACAAACTCCTCAAACCCCGCGGGAACCTCAACCTTCGGCCGCGGCTCCAGGGGCGGAATAGGGGCCTCGATCTGCATCCGGACCATCTCCTGGGGCCGCTCCGACACGAAGGGCAGCCGACCGCAGACCATCTCGTAGGCCATACATCCCAGAGAGTAGATATCGCTGGCCGGCGTGATATCGAGCCGTCCCTGGCACTGTTCGGGGCTCATGTAGGCCGGGGTCCCGAAGAGCAACCCCACCCGGGTCTTTTGGGCCTGGCCCTGATGCAAGAGTTTGGCGATGCCAAAGTCCAAGACCTTGACGATCTGCTCGTCGCTGGTCTTTCGATAGGAGAGGATGATGTTCTCCGGCTTCAGATCCCGATGCACGATCTCCAGGGCGTGGGCTTCCCGAAGGGCCATCAGGACCTGGCGAAGGATCTCCAAGATGGCGTCCATCTTCAGCCCCCGCCGGATCGCCCGACGAAGAGAGATCCCGCCCACGTACTCCATGGCGATGTATAGAAACTGCCCCTCCTTCTCGTACCCGAAGTCGTAGAGGGTCACGCAGTTCGGGTGAGACACCCGGGCCAGCACTCGAGCCTCCTGAATAAACCGTTGCCGACTCCCTTCGCTTTGTCCGTCAGCCCCTACCTCGAAGATCTTGATCGCCACCATCCGCTCCACCTGCTCTTGGAACGCCTTGTAGACGTATCCCATGGAGCCCTCACCGATGATCGAGCTGATCACGAACCGATCCCCCAACCGGCGCCCCAGCCACCGGTCCGACGGGGCCTCCTTCCAGTCCTTCTCGTCGATCAGATAGTACCCGTCGCCTTCGACGCAGGGCGCAAAGAGCGTCTCCCCCCCTTTTCCGCAATGGGGACAAATGGGCACGTAGAATCTCCTGACGGCAGGATGCTGCCCGTCGAATATCCCACAGACCGCGCCGAGGAGACAACTGCCGCGCCCGCCGACGTGGGTTCCGAAACGTCGGGATAGCAGATCAGGTTCAATGTGCGGTCGGTGGCACCGCCCGGCCACTCAACGAAGCCTCTCCCCGCGAGCCCCTGCCTGACCAGAAGGCCCGTGGAGCAGAACCCCTTCCAGGGGTGCGCGCGTCAGCGCGCGTGGGGTCGTCGGCGCCGCCCGGCCGCTCAACGAAGCCCCCCCACGAGCCCCTGCCTGACCAGAAGGCCCGTGGAGCAGAACCCCTTCCAGGGGTGCGCGCGTCAGCGCGCGTGGGGTC